>NZ_JAOCLR010000008.1:0-236232 GCF_029845405.1 Pigmentiphaga sp. GD03639 | reverse complement strand
AATTGGGGCACCACAGAATGTCCAGAAAACCACCGTTTTATGAACAACGATCTGGCGCCGATCTGAGATAGGAGATAGAGGATGACCATGAAATCTGTGAACGCCGCCGTGCCAGCGAACGTGAAGGCCGAAGCGGTGGCCGTCCTAGCCGCTCGCGGCATCAGCATGGCAGCCTTCGTCCGCGAGCTGCTGGCCCGCGTGGCCGCCCGCGATGCTGAAACGCTGGCCTGGCTCGATGAGGCACGCCGGTGACCGACCCGAAGCAACTGGAAAACTGGCTGCATGAGAAGGCAGGCCCGGCCTATGACGCCTTGAAGGCTGACCCGGCCCGCGCCGTCACGCCTGACCAGGTGCGCCACACTCTGGCCGAGCTGCTGACCGAAGCCGAGGCCGCCGGCGTGTACCCATTGCCGAGGGAAGAACGCGAATGGGTGGATGCTCCCGCCGTAGGCCGTGAACTGACGCCTTTCAACCCGTCCGAGGAGCTGACGACGGCCGAGGCGATCAGCGCCTTCCTGGCCGAAGCCGAGGCCACGGCTGATCCGGCCTATATCGAGCACGCCCGCGAAGTCGCGGCGCGGGCGAGGGCCATGCACGGCATCGAGTAGGAGGAGCTGGCCACCATCGCCATTCCTGGCGGTGCTGCAGCTCGACGTGCGCGACCTGGTGCGCTGGATCTCATCGCTAGAAACGACGATGAGAGATCCACTCCAAGGGAGAAGGCCAGAGCGGCCGTCATCGTCTGATCTGGCGATGCTCAAGCACGCCGGCGCACATCGCCGTCTTTGACGATGCAGGCCCGAAAATGACAAGGGCGGCCGATGGCCGCCCTTGCTGTTCCTGGCGCGCGTGCCTACGCGGCGCGGAGTGACTGCCGCACCGCGTCCAGGGCCTCGCGGAAGTCAGCAGGCGTAGCCTGGCCCGTCTCGGCCTGGTAGAACACGACCATGAAGGCGTTCGCCACGGCCTCGGCGAGCGGCCCGAGCTGCCGCGCCGCGTCCTGGTCGAGCCAGTCGAGCGCAGCGAGTTGCGCGGCTGCATGATGAACTGCCTGAGTTGCATTGGTAGGATTCAGGGTTGCCATGATTCACCTCTCTAACAGGTGGGTTTGTGGAAGTGTCGGCCGGCCCCACGCCGGCCGGCGCGCTTATCGGCTGCCGGTGCCGTAGAAGCCGGCGGCCTCGGCCAGTGGCGTACTTCTCGCGCTGCTGCCGCTGCAGTTGCTGGCGTTGCCGCTCACCTTGGCCGCCGGCCTGGCGGCCTCAATGGAGGCCGAGGCAGGCCGATTCACGAAGGCGGCGACTTCCGCCTCGCGGCCGGCATCGGTCGATTGGTCGCCGACCGGCTCAAACTCCACCGCCCGCGCCTGGCGCTGCTCGACATCGGCAACGTCCAGGCAGTCGAAAAATCCTCTCGGCGTCATCGTCATACCTCCTTGTCGCGGTTGGCGAATGCGGTCACTTCATCATCAGGATCAGCAGCGGCCGAATCGGCACCTGCCAAGCTGTTGCCGCCGAAGCTGGGCACATCCTCGGCCGCCTGGCCTGTCTGGCTGCTCGCCCGGATCGCGGCGGCGATCTTCCCGCCAGTGGTGTCGGCGATACGTTCGGCGGCGGCGTCGCGGATGCTAGCCGCCTTGGCCTTCGCAACGTCGCCAATGCCTTGCGCCAAGTTCGCAGCCGTCGCAGCGAGAAGGCTTCCCGCACCTTGGCCGGCCTTCGAGCCGCCACCATCGCCGCCCCCCTTCGAGCTGGGGCCGGCTTTGTCGCCGCCTTTCGATTCGCCGCCGCTGCTGCCCGAACTGCTGGAGCTTCCCGAGCTGTAGAAGCCGGCCGCCTGGCCGAGCGGCGTACTTGTGCCGGCACTGGAACCGCCGCCACCAAAGCCCGCCGCCTGCGCGAACGATCCAGCATCGGAATCACCACCACCACCAAACATGGGCATTCCGCCAGATTCGGCACCGGCGCTAGCCCCTGCTTTCTCGAACGCCGCCTTAATCGCCGACATGCCGCCGGCGGCCGAGGCTGCGCCCCCCATCACGGCCGCACCAGCCACGCTTGCAGCACCGGCGGCCATGCTTGCCGCGCCCATAGCCGCACCAATGGCGGCACCGGCACCGAAGTTGCCGATGCCACCAGCGCCACCGATACCCGAGCCGGTGATGATGCCGGCGACAAGCGGGGGCACACGATTGACCAGCATGAGCAACGCCACGCAGAAAACCAGCATCACGCCCAGCTCTTCAAAGTTCAGCGTGCCGGTGTTCATCCTGGCGTAGAAGCTGGAAAGCAGGTCGTTCCCGATGCCGACCAGCAGCACCATCGTCATGATCTGCACGGCTACGCCCAGCACGGTCTTGTAGTAGTTGATCGCCATGTCGGAAGTCCAACGCGATCCACCGAAGCCGAGGAAGAAGATGCCGGCGTACATCAGCAGCCAGCCCGAGACGAGCAGCAGCAGCATATTCACGGCGACAACTGCCAGCAGGATCAAGATGCCAACGCTCAAGGCCACACCGATGAAGCTATCCACGGGCGACCAGATCGACGAGTTTGTGAATGCCTGCTTCAAGATCATGAAGCCGATATCCACGATGCCCGAGGGCGTCACCGATGCCACCCCGGATGCCTGCTCACCGATCCGGGCCAGCGACTGGATGATCGAGTGGGCGAAGGCCGGGCCGTTGCGCAGCAGCCAGAGGAAGAAGCCGAAGAACAGAATGAAGCGGATGAACTCGGCGAAGAACTCGCCAATGTCGGCCTTGCGCAGCGCCATGAAGCCGAACGTGAAAACCAGCGAGATCGTGCCCAACGTCCAGAACAGGAACATCGCGGCATTCATCACCACCGTCTGCCAGGACGTGGCCCGCGTGGCGAACTCTGTCACCACCTGGTCAAGCATCCCCTGGTTCGTGAGCTGGGCCGATGCGGCAGTGGAGTAGAGCGCGACGGCGACACCGATCAGCGCCGCCTTGTGCAGTGCTTTCATGGCTTCGCCTCCTTCTGGTCTTTCGGGTCGGCCAGTTCGAGCCAGTTCATGGGCTTCTCAGTCGGCGCGATGCCGCCGCTGGCCGGTGACCGGCGCGAGCACAGCCCGGCGAATTTTTCGCGTGTAGCCCTGTCCTCGATCTTCTTGATTGCCTCGATCTGGCAATTGGTGTCATTGACCTCGGGCATGGGCAGGATGGCCGGCTTGTTGTCGCAGCCAGCCACCAGCACCACCACGAGGCCGGCAAGCAGCATCGTTTTCTTCATGGTGCAGGGTCTCCGTTAGCGGGTCAGTTCGAGCCAGTTTTTCGGGCTGGCCGTGCGCTCGATCCTGGATTCCCTGGAAGTCGCCCCGGCGGCCTGCTGTTGCGCCTCTAGGTCGGCCTGCGCCTGCATCCTGGCCGTCGCGGCGTTCTGCTGCGCGATCAGCAAGCCACGGATTTGCAGAAGCTGGTTTGCCTGGTTAGCGGCGAGCTGATTGGCGAAGCCGATGGCCTGCATCTGGCCGGTAGCACCCTGCGCTGCCGACTGGAGCCGTTCGAGCTGACGAGCGTCAGCGGTAAGGTTGCGCTGCTGTTGCTCAAGGCCCTTGAAAAGCGCGTCATTCGCCTTCTTCTGGCTCTCGCTTGCCAGGCTGCGGTTTTGCTCCATCGCGGCGCGCTCGGCATCCGAGCACCCGGCGGCTGAGAAGCACGGCGAACCACGGTAGTAGGCCACGTCCTGGAACTTGCCCAGGTACGCATCGACGCTGCCGAGCTGCTTCCTGTAGTAGTTCAGCGTGTCGGTGGCGGCCATCAACCCGTTGATGGTGGACTGCGCCTGATCCCAGATATACGCCGCCGGGGCCATGGTGTTTTGCAGCATGTTTTCGTACTGCTGCAATTGGGTCTGGTACTGCTCAATCTGCTTGAGCGTCTGCGCCACCGACTCGATGGCCGTCATGACGTTCTGCACCAGGTTGCCGCCGTCGATGACGGGAATGCCGGCCTGCGCGGGCATGATGATGCTGCTGCCGGCCAGGGCGGCGGCGAGCGCGGTTTTAGCCGCTAAAAAACGGACGTGCTTCATGGTTGCAATCTCCATTCGATGAAAGAAAGGCAATGCCTTGACCAAGCTCGCGCTTGCCCACGGCAAGGTTTCATCGAAGAGCTACGCCACTAGCTAATCGGTATCGCCCTTGGCACTGAGGCCCGGGCTTCGGTGATTCTGTTCTCGGCCCTTACGGGGTGTCCCTGGCCTTATGCGTTCTCCCAAGAGTTGATAACGCCCGGGCCGTCGGCCTGGAAGGGGCTTGTGTCGCGTGCAGCACACGGTAATTTAGCTGCTAAAACTCTCAAGGTTCGGCCCTCGGCTGCACCACCGACTTCATGAGCCGGCTCATTTCGTCCTGGGTGGCCTCGATCCGCCCCAACAGGGCAAGAATCGTGGCATCACCGAACCGGGCTGTGCGCGGATCGTCGGTCAGCCATAGCTTGAGCAATCCGCCCAACCGGCCAAGGTCGCCATTCACCCGCACCAACTCGCGCACGTAGTGGTAGTCCATGACTCCCTTGACCTGGTAGCCCTGCCCTACGTCGCGCAGGTAGCGCGCAACGCTGATTCCCGCCATCTTGGCGTTCGCCTCAATCAGTTCGCGTTCTTCTGGAAGGCAGTACACCTTGATCGGTGGGCTGCCCTTCCTGGTGATTCGTTTCCCATCGTCCATTTGTCCTCCAACCGGCGGCAGCCGGCACCCTCGCAGAGCAGGATGCCCGTTGAGCGCCCCGCGCGAATAAGGGACAGTGAAGAAGGACAACCGGCTTGCCGGTGGGCCTACTTCACACATCCTGCCCGCCTTACGGCGTTGTTTTTGCCTCGTATGACTCGTCGAATTTCGCGCTGTAACCGCACCATTGCTTCGCAACAGCGCGCCAGCAGCGGGAAAACCAACGGAAATTGCCAACGTCCGTGTGCTTGCAGCGATCCAAGAGGCCGGTAACAGCGTTTCAGCCATGTGCTTGCAGCGATTGAGCATGGGACTTTGCTTACTTCGTGCCCTGACCCGTGGAGCCAGGCGGCGCATTGGTGATGTGCTGGCGAACGTATTTCAGGAACGTCTCATAGCGGAAAGGGATTCGCCCGGTCTCGCGCATGTGCTCCCAAATGATCTTGAGCGCGTAGCCGGCCTCCATCGCTTCCTTCACGTCCGCGCGCGCCGCCATGAAAGCGGCCAGGTAGTCCCTGCGCATTATTTTTGAGGTCTGCTGTTGAAGAGCCAGCCGTGCGGCCAGCTCGTCGGGATAGCTGCTTTCTGTCGTCGCCATGTCCGTAAACCTCCGTTATCAACTGAACTACTCCGAAGGTTACGGAGTGCCGGCCTACACAACATTCTAATAATTGGCCGAAATGGTTGACATGGAACCGGGGTCGGCTCAGAATTCGGAAAAAATCGTACGCCAAGGTGCGAGGTGTCAGGTTGAGGCCATAGACGCCGCACCGGAGGCGTCAGGAAACGCCGTAATCGGCCCTACCCTGACGCTCCTTCCCAATCCTGTCTGACGCCAAGTTGAGGCATAGCTCAGACTGACATTATTATTGTTGCGCCGCCGCAAAGAAGGTAAAATGCCTTTTCCCAAAGAATCAGCAAGCCAACTATCGGAGTTCCTACCCGTGTAAGCCTCTTTCTCGCTGCGAGCCAGCTTCAATACACACCACGCTCGCACGAGGCTGCACGTCCGATTCACTGCGTCTTGCTGGCCCTGGATTACTCGGGGTTCGTTCTCTATTCCGCTGGCCGGGAAGACGCGCTTGCGTTCGCCCCAACTGCCACCACTGGCTGGCAACCACAACGGAATAGAAGAATGATGAAATCCTTACGCCAGGACTGGCTTTCCAATGTCCGAAACGACTTACTAGCGGGCATCGTCGTCGCGCTAGCGCTCATCCCCGAGGCAATCGCCTTCTCGATCATTGCGGGCGTTGATCCGAAGGTCGGTCTTTACGCCTCATTCAGCATTGCCGCGATCATTGCCTTTGCCGGTGGTCGCCCTGGCATGGTGTCTGCGGCCACAGGTGCAATGGCGCTGCTGATGGTGACCTTGGTCAAAGACCACGGCCTGCAATATCTGCTGGCTGCCACCGTGTTGACCGGCGTACTGCAAATTCTCGCGGGGTGGCTCAAGCTGGGCGCATTGATGCGCTTTGTCTCTCGCTCGGTCATCACCGGCTTCGTCAATGCGCTGGCCATCCTGATCTTCATGGCGCAGTTGCCCGAGCTGACCAATGTGACGTGGCACGTTTATGCCATGACGGCGGCAGGTCTCGGCATCATCTACGGCTTTCCCTACATCACCAAGGCCGTGCCGTCGCCGCTGGTTGCCATCGTCGTGTTGACCGGAGTGGCGATCTTCCTCGGCCTCGACATTCGCACTGTGGGCGACATGGGCAAACTGCCTGACAGTCTGCCGGTGTTCCTGCTGCCTGATGTGCCGCTGAACCTCGAAACGCTCAAGATCATCTTCCCTGTCTCGGCCACCTTGGCGGTCGTCGGCTTGCTGGAATCCATGATGACGGCTTCCATCGTCGATGACCTGACCGACTCCAACAGCAACAAGAACCGCGAATGCGTGGGTCAAGGTGTGGCAAACATTGCTACCGGCTTCCTCGGCGGCATGGCAGGTTGCGCCATGATTGGCCAGTCGGTCATCAACGTAAAATCCGGCGGTCGTGGCCGACTCTCCACGCTGGCCGCTGGCGTGTTTCTGCTGCTGATGGTGGTGTTTATCGGTGACTGGGTGGCCCGCATTCCGATGGCCGCACTGGTCGCGGTGATGATCATGGTGTCTATCGGCACCTTCAACTGGGCCTCGATCCGCAATCTGCGCGAGCACCCAAAAAGTTCCAGCATGGTGATGCTGGCCACCGTGGTAGTGACGGTTGGCACCCACGACTTGGCCAAGGGCGTGCTAATCGGAGTGCTGCTGTCGGGCTTCTTCTTCGCCCACAAGGTGGGCCAGATTCTGCGCGTCACCTCTCGCACCGAGGACGAAGGCCGCGTGCGCACCTACACCATTACCGGCCAAGTGTTCTTTGCCTCGGCGGATCGCTTCATCAATACCTTCGACTACAAGGAAGTCATCGAGAAAGTGCGCATTGACGTAAGTCGCGCCCACTTCTGGGACATCACCGCTGTTAGCGCCTTAGACAAGGTGGTCATCAAGTTCCGCCGTGAAGCCACCGAGGTCGAAGTCATCGGCTTGAACGAGGCCAGCGCCACAATGGTGGACAAGTTCGCCGTGCATGACAAAGACGGTGCCGAAGACATGCTGATGGGCCACTGAGAGGAAACAGGATCATGAAGAACGAAAACAAAGTGCTGGCCTGCGTGGATCAATCCCACTTCGCCGATTACGTGGCCGACTACGCCGCATGGGCCGCTCGCCGAATGGACGCGCCGCTGGAGTTTCTGCACGTCATCGACCGCCACCCCGAGCAGGGATCGGGCGAAGATCACAGCGGTGCCATCGGCATTGACGCCCAGGAAAATCTGCTGACCAAGCTCACCGCCGAAGACGAGGCCCGCACCAAGAATGCTCGCGAGCAAGGCCGCATCTTCCTGAACCGACTGCGCGAACGGGCCACCGCTGCCGGTGCCGCGCTGGTCGATGTTCGCCAGCGGCACGGCGAACTTGAAGCAACGCTGGCCGAACAGGAAGACGGCGTGCGCCTGCTGATACTCGGACGCCGTGGCGAAGCCGCAGAAGCCACACAGCGCGACTTGGGCCGCAATGTGGAGCGGGTGGTACGTTCGCTGCACAAACCGATCCTGACCGTGACCGAAGGCTTCAAAGAGCCGCAGCGCGTGATGATCGCCTTCGACGGCGGTGTCGTGACCCGGCGTGGCGTCGAAATGGTCGCTGGCAGCCCGCTGTTCCGAGGTTTGCCTATCATCCTGCTGATGTCGGGGAAGAAAAGCCAGGATGCACCCAAGCAGCTTGATTGGGCCAAGACCACCTTGGAATCGGCTGGCTTCGACGTCACCGCCTCACTGATCCCCGGCGATGCGGAAAGCATCATCGCCAAGACGGTCAAGGAGCAGTCCATCGACATGCTCATCATGGGCGCATTCGGTCACTCGCCGCTGCGCACTTTGATGTTCGGCAGCAAGACCGCTGACCTGCTGCGTTCCTCGACCATCCCCACGCTTCTACTGCGATAGCGAAGGAGTCGCCTCAATGGACATGGAACAGTTCCGCGCTCGACTGCTGATCGAGCAAAGGGAAACCGTTGAGGCAATCCAGCAGGCTCAACAGTCCGCCGCGCCGGTCGAGCTGGATCAATCCTGTGTCGGTAGGGTGTCGCGTATCGACGCCCTCCAACAACAGGCTCTTGCCCAAGGATTGCGGGAGCGGCTGACCATTCGCAAGCGCAAGGTCGAAGCTGCGCTGGCCCGCCTCGACTCTGGCACCTATGGGCTGTGCTGCGCCTGTCACAGTGATTTGGAGCCGGAACTGTTGAACGCCGATCCTGCTGTTGTGTTCTGCCAGGAATGCGCGACAGCGCGTCAATGACAAAGCCGTATTGATGCCCAACGGCGGAGCCGTTTTGCCTTAACGTGCTTTATTTTCCGTTTTCTGAGGCGACCCCCTGTTGTGCCCCAAACTTCCTCTTAGTCGATCAGAGCACGTTACGGCCGCTACACCTGAACGCTCGCAACGCCCGCGACAGGGACAGAAGGAACAGGCCGGTCAAACCGAGCGCCGCGATGACCCAATGCTCGCTGAGGAAAGCACCGGCGGTTGTGCCGGCCAGCACGACAGCGAGGATGGGCAGGTGGCAGGGGCAAGTCAGCACAGCCAGTCCGCCCCACAGGTAGCCGGTGATCGGTTTGTGCGTCTCGGACGGCAAGCGCTCGGGGTTGTTCATGGCAGACTCTCCGCGTGCTGTGCCGGCTCGGTCGGCAGGGTGGCCAACTGCACTTCCAGATCGGCCAACGCTTCGCGCCGACGCTCGACGAACTGACGCAGCAGGGCAAGCTGCGCGGCCGCTTCGTCGCCGTCCGCCGCATCCAGCGCCCGGCACAGCCGCGCCAGCGCGTCGAGGCCGATGCCCGCCTCGAAGGCCGCCCGCACGAAGCACAGCCGTTGCAAGGCGGCGTCATCGAACAAGCCGTAGCCGCCTGGTGTGCACGCCACCGGGCGCAGCAATCCGCGCAGCAGGTAGTCGCGCACGATATGCACGCTCACCCCGGCATCAAGAGCCAGCCGGGACACCGTGTAGGCGTTCATTGAACACCTCCTTTTTCTCACCCGGCGCAGCAGGAAAGCTGCTTCACATCCTTGTTGAAGGTCTGCGCCGCGAGCTTCAACCCCTCGACCATCGTCAGGTAGGGGAACAACTGGTCGGCCAGTTCCTGCACCGTCATGCGGTTGCGAATGGCCAGAGCCGCCGTCTGGATCAGTTCACCCGCTTCCGGCGCGACCGCCTGTACGCCGATCAGCCGATGGCTGCCTTCCTCGATAACCAACTTGATGAAGCCGCGTGTGTCGAAGTTGGCGAGCGCACGCGGCACGTTGTCCAAGGTCAAGGTGCGGCTGTCGGTCTCGATCCCGTCGTGGTGGGCTTCCGCCTCGCTGTAGCCCACGGTCGCCACTTGCGGATCGGTGAACACCACGGCCGGCATTGCGGTCAGGTCGAGCGCCGCATCGCCGCCGGTCATGTTGATCGCGGCACGGGTGCCGGCCGCTGCCGCCACATAGACGAACTGCGGCTGGTCGGTGCAGTCGCCGGCCGCGTAGATGTTCGGGTTGCTCGTGCGCATGCCTTGGTCGATGACGATGGCACCTTGCGCATTGACAGTGACCCCCGCTGCGTCCAGCGCGAGGCTGCGCGTGTTCGGTGTCCGACCGGTGGCAACCAGCAGTTTGTCGGCGCGCAATTCACCGTGCGTGGTGGTCAGCACGAATTCACCGTCCATATGGGCGACCTGGCTGGCTTGCGTGTGCTCCAGCACCTCGATGCCCTCGGCACGGAAAGCGGCTGTCACCGCCTCGCCGATGGCCGGGTCTTCACGGAAGAACAAGGTATTGCGCGCCAGGACCGTGACCTTGCTGCCCAGCCGGGCAAAGGCTTGCGCCAGCTCCAGCGCCACCACCGACGAGCCGATTACGGCAAGGCGTTCGGGAATGGTGTCGCTCGCCAGGGCCTCGGTGGAAGTCCAGTAGGGTGACTCTTTCAACCCCGGAATCGGCGGGACCGCCGGGCTGGCACCCGTGGCGACCAGGCAGCGGTCGAACATCACGACGCGCTCGCCACCCTCGTTCAAACGGACGGTAAGGCTCTGGTCGTCCTTGAAACGCGCTTCACCGTGCAAAACGGTGATGGCCGGATTACCGCCCAGGATGCCTTCGTATTTGGCGTGCCGCAGTTCATCGACACGGGCCTGCTGCTGGGCCAGCAGTTTGCTGCGGTCAATCGCAGGCACAGTTGCCGCAATACCGCCGTCGAACGGACTTTCCCGGCGCAGATGGGCAATATGGGCAGCGCGGATCATGATCTTGGACGGCACACAGCCGATATTGACGCAGGTGCCGCCGATGGTGCCGCGTTCGATCAGCGTGACCGTCGCGCCTTGCTCGACGGCCTTCAGCGCCGCCGCCATCGCGGCCCCGCCGCTGCCAATGATGGCGATATGCAAACCGGCGCCCTCAAGTGCATCACGGATTTTTGGTTCATCTTTGAAATCACCAACCCGGATCGAGCCTTGATAACCCAATGCGGCGATGGCGGCCAGCAGTTGGTTGTGGCTCACGGCGGTGTCTGCCATGACTTGCGCGCGGCTTTCTGGATAGGACACCACAGCGGCATTCACGCCGGGAATCTTTTCCAAAGCATCTTTGACATGGGTGGCGCAGGATGTGCAGGTCATGCCATTCACGGTGATTTCGGTCATTTTTTTACTCCATTGAATTTCGGGGTGCAGCAGGCATCGGCTTGGCGTTTTCGTTGGATGGCGTAGATGGTCAAGCCGATGAAAATCGCCAGCGCAGGCAGCAGCACATAGTCCAGATAGCCGGTCAGCGCGGACAAGCCGACCACACCGAGCAAAATGACCAGAACAGGGGTGAAGCAACACAGCGCCACGAGGGTTGTGCCAATGATGCTGACCCGCAGCAGTGTCTTCGGGTCTTTCATGATCAGTTCTTGACTGATGATGGGTAGCCCGCATCCTCGGTAGCCTTGGTCAGTTTCTGCACGCTGGTCTTGGCATCATCGAAGGTGACCACCGCTTCGCGCGTCTCGAAGGTCACGTCAACTTTACTGACGCCATCGACCTTGGAAATCGCCTTCTTGACAGTGATCGGACAGGCCGAGCAGGTCATGCCCGGTACGGACAGCGTAACGGTCTGGGTGGCGGCCCACACGGGGGCAACAACGGCAGCGAGGGCAAGGGCGGAAAGCAGCTTTTTCATGGTGAACTCCTGTGATCAATAGAAAAATGGCACGACGTAGGGAAATCCGAGCGCGACCAAAACCAGCACGGCCACGCCCCAGAAAATGAGCTTGTAAGTAGCTCGCACTTGGGGAATCGCGCAAACCTCACCCGGTTTGCAGGCGGCTGACGGCCGGTAGATGCGCCGCCAGGCGAAGAACAACGCCACCAGCGCCACGCCGATAAAGATGGGGCGATAGGGTTCCAACACCGTCAAGTTGCCGATCCAAGCGCCGCTGAACCCCAAGGCGATCAGAACCAGCGGCCCGAGGCAGCAAGCCGAGGCGAGGATGGCGGCCAGCCCGCCAGTGAAGAGCGCGCCGCGCCCGTTTTGAGGTTCAGACATACGTTTGTCCTTTCGAATCTGAATTGGATAGCTTAAGCTTACTTCCGTACTCATGTACGGAGTCAAGCGATATGGAAAACAATTTGGAGAACCTGACCATTGGCGTTTTCGCCAAGGCGGCCGGGGTCAATGTGGAGACCATCCGTTTCTATCAGCGCAAGGGCTTGTTGCTGGAGCCTGACAAGCCCTATGGCAGCATCCGCCGCTATGGCGAGGCGGATGTAACGCGGGTGCGCTTCGTGAAATCAGCCCAGCGGCTGGGCTTCAGCCTGGATGAGATCGCGGAGCTGCTGCGGCTGGAGGATGGCACCCATTGCGAGGAAGCCAGCAGCCTGGCCGAGCACAAGCTCAAGGACGTGCGCGAGAGGATGGCTGACCTGGCGCGCATGGAGGCCGTGCTGTCTGATTTGGTGTGCGCCTGCCATGCGCGAAGGGGGACCGTTTCCTGCCCGCTGATCGCAGCTTTGCACTGTTGCTAGGTCAAAGCCGTCGCGCGCCTTAGCGTACGATTTTTTCCGTTTTCTGAGGTGACCCCGAACCGATGACACAGGCACGCCTGTCGAAACAGGGATGGCAGCCCATTCAACACGGAAGGTTGAACGCCAAGAGGGAGGCCGGGAGCCCCCTCCCGCCGCTCGGCCCCTCAAGTGTCAAAGAGTGGATCACATCGTCAGAAGCGGCGATGCGAGCTCTAGCGCCGGTGGCCGTCATCGTCGGAACTGGCGATTGCGCCCTCGGCGCATCGTCGGATGTGCGATGGTCGACCGTGGCCCGAACGCGGCCAGCCTCGCCGGAAATAGCGATGCTGCAGCTCGACGTGCGCGCGAAAGAAGGGCCGGCCTCATGACGTGGCCGGGAATGACTTTGAACTGTTGTATGTTGTAGCGCGCTACAACATACAACATACAACACCTGCCTATTGACACTTGAGGGGCGCAGCGTTTTAGCCGCTAAAGGAACCGCCGGGAGCTGCCCCCCCTTTCTGGCGTACAAATCAACGGCCGAAGGCCGACCATCGGCAGCGGCAAGGGCTTGGCGTCGCCCTAAAGGGCGGCGGCAAGCTCCGCGCCTAGTGGATGATCTTGGAAGATCATGGATGAAATTTGCGAACTAGCCGCAAGCCCGCGCCGTTGCTGTGTTTTCCGGTTTGAGGCGGGGAACGTTGCTACGGGTGAAGGGGAACATTGCTACGGAGCTTGGGGAACGTTACTACGGGCTTCGGCCTGCCAATTTCCCACTTCCCTGCCGCATATTCGCTGACCTTCCAGCCCACGGTGGCAAGCTCGGCCAGAGCCTTGCGGGCCTTCTGGCGGCGCTTCTTCATGGCCTCGGCGTTCGCCTCGTCCGGCCAGACGTAACCGGAAAGGGTATCCAGTTCCACGCGCCCGGCTTTGCCCGGATCGATCCAGCCGCATAACCGTTGGTGAATCAGGCGGGCCGGGTCGGTCTGTAGCGCCCGCACCTCGGCCATCTCGATGCGGGTATACGGGCGCCTACCAAGAATCGCCTCTGCAATCTGGGGATTCAACGCGACGAATAGCCGTCCGTCCTCCTCGTCGAAGGCGTAGCTCATCAGGTGAAAAGACCTTTGCCTGCTCCCCTTGGTGACTACCACCGTCACGTTTGCCATGCGCAGCAAGCTCGCCTTGATCGCCCTGATATTGTCGCCGCCATCGGTCAAGCCGATTTCGCCTAGCAGGCTGGTCATACTCTCTCTCACGACCAGCGCATCCTGCCCTACCGCGTCGAACTTCGGCTCAAGGAATAGACGGAGTTGCTTCGGCAAGTCTGCTGTTGGCTCTGGCGTCAGGATGATGCCCTTCGGCCCTCCAAGAGCCACAAGACCTTGCAGCAGCCGCATGTCATCAGCACCAAGAGGCTCGAAGCCGACGAACCGCGCTTGTTCATTTTCGGCGTAGTGATACGTCACATCGAGCTTGAGCTTCTTCCGTTCGCCGCGCTTGAGACTGCGGAACAAGCCGGGGACCAAGCAGTGCATTGGATCGTGCCTGGCATGGGTGAGGTCAAAAGCCATCGCCTCGCCTCCGACCATCACGTCTTTCCTCATTCCTGCTGGCCTCATACAACTCCACCGGCACCAGCACGCCGCCGGCGTGCCGCATGTACCAGCGATCAAGCGGCGTGGCGTCGTAGTTCTGCTTGCTGACGCCGAAACGCACGAAGTAGCCGCGCCGCTCATCGCCGATGGGCTGCCGGTCATGGGCGCGGTCGCTGAGGCGCTTCGCCTCGTCCTCAGTCATGCGGGCGACGTAACCGCACCACCTGGCGTTGTCGATCAGCGCGGACGCGCCACGCGCGGCCTGCTGCTGGTCGGTCTGCCCTTCGCGGGCGCTTCCCTTGCTGACGTGGTGCAGGTAGAGCACGGATGCGCCCGTGGTAGCCGCGACCTGCTCCAGCACGGCCACGAGGTGGGCCATGTTGCCGTTGCTGTTCTCATCGAGGGCGTGGATGCGGCTTAGGGTGTCCAGCACGATCAGCCTCGCCCCGGCGCCGTACTCGATGACGCGGCGCAAGTGAACCTCGTCCATGACGTTCAGGCGCTTGCCCATGATCGGCTCAAGCGCAAGGTTCTCTGCGATGGCTTGGCGTGCTGCGTGTCCGAGGTGCTGGCCGATGGCGTGAATGCGCCGCACAAGCGCGGGCGGCGGGTCTTCCCCTGCCAGATAAACCACGCGCCCGGTGTGTGCGGGGGCCAGGCCCACGAGGTCGCCGCCGGCAACGCTGCATGCGATGCTCATGGCCGCTTCCAGCGCCCAGAAGCTCTTGCCCGTGGCCCCTGGGGCGACGAGCGCGCCGACGGTTCCCGCGAGGAAACCCGGCCATATGAAGTCCAGCACCGGCGGTTCGCACTCGAACGCCGCCAGGACGTCAATCGCCACGACTCAGTTCCCCGTTCCGTACAGGGACTCGTCGCTCAACACCTTGGCGATCTGCGAGGTTCGGAAGTAGACCCGTCGACCGATCTTCAAGCGAGCCTTGTTGATTCGCCCCGCCCATTCGCTCGTCGTGCGCAAGCTGACCCGCAGGCCATCCGGTGATCGATCCAGGACAGAGGCGAGCTGCGCCATGCTCAGCAGCGGGCCGAAGCGTTGCAGCAGCGTGTCTTCTATCGTCATTGCGTAAACCTCCGTTATCAACTGAATTGCTACGAAGGTTAGGCGCTATTGGGGGTTGCCTACATCTTATTAGTTGTCCAAAATGGTTGACATGAAGAACGATCCAACCATTGTCATCTGGGAAGGCTGCGATCCCACTGTCTCGGAAGCCATCGAGCAGTTTGAGGATCGCTGGCGGCCGTATTCCGCCTCCTCGCGGCGCTACCCCATCGTTGGGCTGATACAGGAACTCATCGACCCCGCCGTAGCTGCGTACACGGCGACGCTGCCGCAACGCTACTTGGGCCATATCCCCGGAGCAGGAACAGGGGTGAGCTTCAGCGGAATCATTCGACTGGTGGGACTTGATGCGATGGTTCGCATGCAGCGGCAGTTGCTGCGCCAGTTCATCAAAACGGAGGACACGCAGACCCCAAGAGATCGGCGGTTTGTTGCAACACTCGAATCGTTGATCGGGCTTGTATGGGACTGCGCCTGCAAACGGCCGGTGAAGTCGAAGGTGCGCGACACCCGACTGAATGGCGAACGCCTCCAGGGGTTCTGCCGGTTCTGCGGATCACTCGCCGAGCTGACCTCATTCGCCGGCGGGAGCGATGATCCGAAAGCGGACGATCCAGAGGAAAAGCTTCGACTAAGCAGCCTGTATTGCCTGGATCACCGGCCTAAATTGCCGAGCGGCGCATGGAACCCTGTCTACAGACAAGCAAGGCGATCCCTCGCGCAATTCGACCTCGAACTGGCGAGACTCAACCAGCAATGCGCGAAGCCGGCCACTGCCCAAGTGAAATCGGGCGATCAACTGGTTGACAGCTACTTCTTCCACTATGTCGCAGGCCAGACCTTACAGCCGGCGGACAAGGCAGAGCTGCGCAATCAAGCACGGCTGATGGTGGACTCGAAGCTATCGGATCGCAAAAAGCAGATGCTGATGCTCCAGCGGTCTGGACTCAATCAGTCGGAGATTGCGCGAAAGCTCGGCATCGAGCGCCAAGCGGTATCGAAGGCGCTGGCGGCGATCCCCGCGATGTTCCGCTTGAGTACAAAGCCGCGCTCACGGCGTCAACCTAATTGACCAACTAATAGGACGAAACAATCCGCATTGCCAGGCACCATCAGGCACATGTTCGCAAGTGACTGAAAGAGGCCAGGGGATGCAGGCAACGACAAGCAAGACGCTCATCAATCGGAAGAAGCTACTGGCAATGATCCCGCTGTCTGAGCGCACGATCTTCAACATGGAGCAGCGCGGGGAGTTTCCGCGCCGGATCGCACTCACCAGCCGAAACGTTGCCTGGGACTTGGCCGAGGTCGAGGAATGGATCGAGGCGCGGAAGTCGTCGGGCACTCAGGCGATGCGGCCAGGCTTCACTCAGTCGGTCGCAGCCGCCACTTTTTAGCCGCTAAAACGCCGCGCCCCTAAAGTGTCAATGACGCGCGAAGCCACACCTCGATGCTCGGGCGGCGCTGCTGAACCCGCCCTCCTCTGACTTACGCCTTCGGCCGTCTCAGCGTCCATTCGTCGATCATGTCCGCCCAGTCCTGCAACATCGCCGTGCGCTGCTCGCGGTACTCGGCCTTGTTGTAGACGGCCCTGACGCCCCGCTGTTCGTGCGCCAGGCACTTCTCGATCCAGTCCGTGTTGTAGCCGGCCTCATGCAGCAACGTACTGGCCGTGCGCCGCAAGTCATGCGGCCCGAACTTGGCGAGCGACTTCCCTTCCTTCTGCGCCAGCCGATACGTCAGCGTCAGCACCTGGTTGAGCGTGGCGCTGCTCATGGGTAAGTCCGAGTCATACCGCGACGGAAGCACGTAGTCCGATCCCCCCGCGAAGGTTTTCAGGGCGATGAAGATGTCCAGCGCCTGCCGGGACAGGAACACCAGATGCGGATTGCGCCGCTTCATCCGCTCCTTCGGGATCGTCCAAAGCGCGTCGCTGAAATTGATCTCGCTCCAGGTCGCGTTGGTCAGCTCGCTCTTGCGCACCATCGTCAACAGCAGCAGCTTGGCCGCCGCCCGAATGGATGGCGCTGTGCCGATGCGCTCCATGTACTGGTACATCAGGCCGATCTCGTCGGGCGTCAGCGCACGGTCGCGCGGCTCGAACTTGGCAATGGTCGTCGGGCGTACCAGCTCGGCCGGGTTCTCGACCTTCTGGCCGCGCTCGATGGCCCAGCGAAAGACCTGGAGCACCACCTCGCGGACATGCACGGCCGTCGCCGGCGCGCCGCGCTCGACGATGGCATCGGTCAGCGCGCGCAGGTCTTCGTGGGTGATCTCCACCAGCTTCTGATTGCCGAACTTTGGCTTCAGCTCGCGCTCGTAGACCGAGCGGCGCATGTCGCGGGTGGAGTCGGCCATCTGGTAGCCGCGCAGCCACTTTTCCGCCCAGGCCCCGAACGTCTCCGCGTCCTTGACGCGTGCCTTGTCCCGCGCCTTTTCCTTGGCCGGCGACTTCCCGGCCGCGATCATCTTCTTGGCCTCGCCCAACCGCTCGCGGGCTTCCGCCAGGGTGATCCCGCCGACACCGTAGCGGCCGAAGGTGATGGTCTCCTGCCTACCGTGGATCGAGTAGTTGTAGCGGAACGAGATCGCTCCGGCGGCCGTGACGGCTACATAGAGGCCGTCACGGTCATTCACCTTGTAGAGCTTGTCCTTCGGCTTGAGGTTGCGCAGCTTGGTATCGGTCAACATGGTTCTCGCCCTGATTCAACTCAAATACCATGATCCGAAGACCGGCCCGCCCTGGCGTAAAACATCAATTAAATCATCGTATTACGCAAATTCGATACCATGAACATTCAGCAAGGTGGTTGCATGGTATCGGCGACTTCTCATGGCATAGAAGCATTCAATGCCATCCATCATGCCATGAAAAAACGGTGCTTGGCGATGCCAAATGTTGCCAGGCGGTGCCGAACGAGATCACAAAAAAGCCCGCATTTACGCGGGCTTAGATGTGGTTCCATGCCACTTATTGCCAGTGGCTGCCAGACGCGGGATCATTCCCACTCAATCGTCGCCGGCGGCTTTCCCGACACGTCATAAACCACCCGATTCAACCCCCGAACCTCATTGATGATCCGGTTCGAAGTCCTTCCCAGCAACGCATACGGCAAATGCGCCCAATGCGCCGTCATGAAGTCGGTGGTCTGCACCGCGCGTAGCGCGACGACGTAGTCGTACGTCCGCCCGTCCCCCATCACGCCCACGGACTTCACGGGCAGGAACACGGCGAACGCCTGGCTGGTCAGGTCGTACCAGTTCTTCCCGACCTCCTCGGCCGCGCACAGGCCCGCTGCGGCATCCTGTTCGGTTGCCCGGGTGCCTCGCAGTTCTTCGATGAAGATCGCGTCCGCGCGGCGCAGCAGGTCGGCGTATTCCTTCTTCACCTCGCCCAGGATCCGCACGCCCAGGCCCGGCCCGGGGAACGGATGCCGGTAGACCATGCCGTGCGGCAGGCCGAGCGCGATGCCGAGCTTGCGCACTTCGTCCTTGAACAGCTCGCGCAGCGGCTCGAGCAGTTTCAGGTGCAGGGTATCGGGCAGGCCGCCGACGTTGTGGTGCGACTTGATGGTGACGGCCTTGCCGGTCTTGGCGCCGGCCGATTCGATCACGTCGGGGTAGATGGTGCCCTGCGCCAGCCACTTGGCGCCCTTGAGCTTGGCGGCTTCGCGCTGGAAGACTTCGACGAATTCCTTGCCGATGATCTTGCGCTTGGCCTCGGGGTCGGTTTCGCCGGCCAGCTTGCCCATGAAGTCGTCGGTGGCGTCGACGTGGATGATCTTCAGGCCCATGTTTTCGGCGAAGGTCTGCATGACCTGCTCGCCTTCGTTCAGGCGCAGCAGGCCGTGGTCGACGAAGACGCAGGTGAGCTGGTCGCCGATGGCCTTGTGGATCAGTGCGGCCGCCACGGAGGAATCGACGCCGCCGGACAGGCCCAGGATGACTTCGTCGCTGCCGACCTGTTTGCGGATGGCCTCGACGGCTTCGCTGACGTAGTCGGGCATGTTCCAGTCGGTGCCGCAGCCGCAGATGTCGTGCACGAAGCGCGACAGCAGGGCCTGGCCCTGGACGGTGTGGGTGACTTCGGGGTGGAACTGGACGGCGTAGTAGCCGCGGTCGACGTCGGCCATGCCGGCGATGGGACACGAGGCGGTGGAGGCCATGAGCTTGAAGCCGGGCGGCAGTTCGGTGACCTTGTCGCCGTGGCTCATCCAGACCTTGAGCATGCCGTGGCCTTCGGGGGTGGCGAAGTCCTGGATGCCGTTCAGGAACGGGGTGTGGCCGTGGGCGCGGACTTCGGCGTAGCCGAATTCGCGGTGGTCGCTGAAGCTGACCTTGCCGCCCAGTTGCATGGCCATGGTCTGCATGCCGTAGCAGATGCCGAGCACGGGCACGCCGGATTCGAACACGGCCTGGGGGGCGCGCATGGAGGCTTCGTCGTAGGCCGAGGCGTGGCTGCCGGACAGGATGACGCCTTTGAGACCCTTGGCGAGTTCGCCGCGGACGAAGTCGTCCGAGACGTCGTAGGGGTGGATTTCGCAGTAGACCTGCGCTTCGCGCACGCGGCGGGCGATGAGTTGGGTGACTTGCGAGCCGAAGTCGAGAATCAGGATGCGGTCGTGCACGCTTCAGTCCATCCGGTAGTTGGGAGCTTCTTTGGTGATCTGCACGTCGTGGACGTGCGATTCGCGGATGCCGGCGGCGGTGATCTGGACGAATTCGCTCTTGGTGCGCATTTCGTCGATGGTGGCGCAGCCGCAGTAGCCCATGGAGGCCCGCACGCCGCCCACCAGTTGGTAGATGATGGCGATGACGCTGCCCTTGTAGGGCACGCGGCCTTCGATGCCTTCGGGCACGAACTTGTCGGAGTTGTTGGCCGGGTCCTGGAAGTAGCGGTCGGCCGAGCCGTCGGCCATGGCGCCCAGGCTGCCCATGCCGCGGTAGGACTTGTACGAGCGGCCCTGGTACAGGACGATTTCGCCCGGAGCTTCGTCGGTACCGGCGAACATGCCGCCCATCATGACGGTGTAGGCGCCGGCCGACAGGGCCTTGGCGATGTCGCCGGAGTAGCGCACACCGCCGTCGGCGATCAGCGGGACGCCGGTGCCTTCCAGGGCCTCGGCCACGTTGGAGATGGCGGTGATCTGGGGCACGCCCACGCCGGCCACGATGCGGGTGGTGCAGATGGAGCCGGGGCCGATGCCGACCTTGACGCCGTCGGCGCCGGCCTCGACCAGTGCGCGGGCCGCGGCGCCGGTGGCGATGTTGCCGCCGATGACCTGCAGTTGCGGGTAGTGTTTCTTGATCCAGCGGACGCGGTCGAGCACGCCGGCGGTGTGGCCGTGGGCGGTGTCGACGATGAGGACGTCGACGCCGGCGGCGACGAGCTTCTCGACCCGTTCGTCGGTGCCCTCGCCCACCCCGACGGCGGCGCCGACGCGCAGCTTGCCGTGCTCGTCCTTGCTGGCGTTGGGGTTCTCGGTGGTCTTGATGATGTCCTTGACGGTGATCAGGCCGCGCAGCTCGAAGCTGTCGTTGACGACCAGCACGCGCTCCAGGCGGTGCTTGTGCATCAGGGCCTGGGCCTCGTCCAGCGAGGCGCCTTCGCGCACGGTGATGAGGCGCTCGCGCGGCGTCATGACGGTGCGGATGGGCTCGTCGTAGCGGTCTTCGAAGCGCAGGTCGCGGTTGGTGACGATGCCGACCACCTGGCGGCCCTCGACCACGGGCAGGCCGGAGATGCCGTGCTGGCGCTGCAGCTCGATGACTTCGCGCACCTTCATGTGGGGCGCGATGGTGATGGGATCGAGCACGACCCCGGCCTCGTAGCGCTTGACCTTGGCGACTTCGCGCGCCTGCTCGTCGGCGGTGAGGTTCTTGTGGATGATCCCGATCCCGCCCTCCTTGGCCATGGCGATGGCCAGGCGCGATTCCGTGACGGTGTCCATGGCGGCGGACACCAGGGGAATGTTCAGCGAGATTTCACGGGTCAGACGGGTTCGAAGACTGGTGTCGCGGGGCAACACCGCAGAGTATGCGGGCACCAACAACACGTCATCGAAAGTAAGCGCATTTTGTACGAGACGCATCGAGTAACCCCTGGCCGCAATAAACCTAGTATTGTAAATCAGAGCGGGGGGCTGCGCTGTTCAGCCTTGCTGTCAAGAGGGTTTATATGCGGGAAAACCCACGGTCCACACGCCGGGCCCGTCTAGCGGCCCGGTCCGCCCCGCCTGGCGCCTGCCGACGCCGCCTTGTGCGCGGCTCGCCGGCGGCGGGATTCCTTGGGGTCGAAGACCAGCGGGCGGTAGATCTCGACCCGGTCGTGGTCGTGCAGCACATGGTCCAGCGGCCGGCGGCGGCCATGGACGCCGGTGCCGGCCTGGGCGGGGTCCACCCCCGGGTAGGCCTGGCGAAAACCGCTGGCCAGGATGGCGTCGGCCAGGGTCGCGCCCCGGGGCAGGACGAGTTCCCGCATCCAGGTTTCCGACGCATCCGCATAACAGACGCTGACGGCCACGGTGCCGCCCCGCCCCGCCTGGCTATCCATAGCAGGCTTCGGCCCGCTGGGTGAAGGCGTCGATGAAGCTGGTGGCGATGCGGTTGAACACGGGGCCGACCAGGGTTTCCAGCGCACGGCTGGAGAACTGGTACTGCATGGTGAAGACCACCTTGCAGGCGTCGTCGGCCAGGGCGTGGAATTCCCAGACGCCTTCCAGCAGCGAGAACGGCCCGTCCACCAGGTCGAGCTGGATGCGGTCGGGATAGTGGTGGGTGTTGCGGGTGGTGAAGCGCTGGCGCAGGCCCGCGAACTGGATCACGACCGAGGCGCGCATGCCGTTCTCGTCGCGCTCGTGCACCTCGGTTCCGCCGCACCAGGGCATGAATTTGGGGTAGTCCTCGACCTTGGCCACCAGGTCGAACATCTGGGCGGCGCTATAGGGGACCAACACCGAACGTTGCACTTTATGCATGCGTAGATGATCCGATTGGGCAAATTGCTAGAATGACCCATTTTAACGGCGTGACGAATGAGCATCATTGAGAACCGCAAGGCATTCCACGACTACTTCATCGACGAGCGTTTCGAGGCCGGCCTGGTACTCGAAGGCTGGGAGGTGAAGGCGATTCGTGCCGGGCGTGTCCAGCTCAAGGAAAGCTACGTCATCGTCCGCGATGCCGAACTGTACCTGCTGGGCATGCACGTCAGCCCCCTGGAGACGGCCTCCACCCACGTCCATCCCGACCCGACCCGCACGCGCAAGCTGCTGCTCAAGGCCGAGGAGATCCACAAGCTGATCGGCAAGGTGGAACAGCGCGGCTTCGCGCTGGTGCCGCTGAACCTGCATTTCAAGAAGTCGCTGATCAAGCTGGAATTCGGGCTGGCGCGGGGCAAGAAGCAGTTCGACAAGCGCGACACCGAGCGCGAGCGCGACTGGCTGCGCGAGAAGGCGCAGATCATGAAGCACGACACGCGCAAGCACTCCTCCTGATCCCTCAGGCATATCAGCTTTGGCGCCGCGGTGATGAACAGCCGCGCGGCGGCTACCTATACTCGTGCCAGCCATCCATCGCACGAGACCGGACCCGGATCCGGCCAGGAGACGCCTCATGCCGCGCCGCATCGCCCCTTTCCCCACTGACCTCCCCTGCCGCCCCGCCCACGGCGCGAGCCGGCCATGAGCAGCCTGGCGGGCGTGAAGGTCCTGGACCTGAGCCGGGTGTTCTCGGGCCCCTGGGCCGCGCAGATGCTGGCCGATTTCGGGGCCGACGTGATCAAGGTGGAGCGGCCCGGACGCGGCGACGACGTGCGCCACCAGGGTCTGCGGGCGCGCGGCGAGGACGGCGGCGAGGTGGGCGAGACCTCGTCCTTCATGTCCATGAACCGCGGCAAGCGTTCGGTGGCCATCGACCTGTCCAGGCCGGCCGGCCAGGCGCTGGTGCGCGAGCTGGCCATGCGCTCGGACATCCTGATCGAGAACTTCAAGGCCGGCGACCTGGCGCGCTACGGGCTGGACTACGCGTCGCTGTCGGCGCTGAACCCCCGGCTGGTGTATTGCTCGATCAGCGGGTTCGGGCAGACCGGTCCGTACAGCCACCTGCCGGGCTACGACCCGCTGTTCCAGTCCATGAGCGGGCTGATGAGCATCACCGGCCACGCCGACGGCGAGCCGGGCGGCGGGCCGCTGCGCGTGGGCTATTCGGTGGGGGACATCACCGCCGGCTTCTATGCCGTCAGCGCCATCCTGGCCGCGCTGCGCCACCGCGACGTGGTGTCCGGCACGGGACAGCACATCGACCTGGCCCTGCTGGATGCCCAGGTGGCGTCGATCTCGCACGTGGCCATGATGTACCTGGTGTCGGGACGGCAGCCGGAGCGGCTGGGCAATGCCTCGCCCATCACCTGCCCCTGGCAGTCCTTCGACTGCGCCGATGGCCAGATCGTGGTCGCGGTGGGCAACGACACGCAGTTCGCCGCCATGTGCGAGGTGCTGGGGCTGCCCGGGCTGCCGGGCGATCCGCGCTATGCCACCAACCCCATGCGGGCGCGGCACCGGCTGGAGCTGGTGCCGCTGCTGGAGCGGGCCATCGTCCGGCATCCCGTGGCGCAATTGCGCGCGGCCTTCGACGCCGCCGGCGTGCCCTGCGGACCCATCAACGACTTCGCGCAGGTGTTCGACGATCCGCAGATACGCCATCGGGAAATGCTGCTGCGCATGCCCGCGGACGCGGGGCGCGATATTCCCCAGGTGGCCAATCCGGTCCGCTTCTCGGACACGCCGGTCGAATACCGGCGCGCCCCGCCCGCCCTGGGCCAGCACACGGACGAGGTGCTGCGCGAGGTGCTGGGCCTGGAGGCGGCCGAGCTTGACGCCCTGCGGCGCGACCGCATCATCCAGGCCGCCCCATGACCGCCCCGCTGCACGGCATCCGCGTACTGGACCTGAGCCGGGTGTTCTCGGGCCCGTTCGCCACCCAGATGCTGGCGGACCTGGGGGCGGACGTGATCAAGGTCGAACGGCCGGGTATGGGCGACGAAGCGCGCTACCAGGGTTCGCCCCTGCGGGACGCCGACGGCAGGCCGCTGGACTGGACCTCATCTTTCCTGGCGATGAACCGCGGCAAGCGGTCCATCGCCATCGACGTCGCCAATCCCGAGGGGCAGGCACTGGTGCGCGGCCTGGCGCGGCAAAGCGACGTCTTCATCGAGAACTTCAAGGCCGGCGACCTGGCCCGCCACGGGCTGGACTACGCGTCGCTGCGCGCGGTCAATCCGCGCCTGGTCTATTGCTCGATCACGGGTTTCGGCCAGGATGGGCCGCGTGCCCGCCAGCCCGGCTATGACCTGGTGTTCCAGGCCATGAGCGGCATCATGAGCATGACGGGCGAACCCGACGGCCCGCCGCAGCGCGTGGGTTATTCGGTGTCGGACATCACCGCCGCCTACCATGCGGTGATCGGCATCCTGTCGGCGCTGCACGCGCGCCAGGCGGGTCTGTGCGAAGGGCAGCACATCGACATCGCGCTGCTGGACTGTCAGCTGGCCGCCGCCTCGCATGTCGCGATGGGCTATCTGCTGTCGGGTTCGCAGCCGGCGCGCATAGGCACGCGTTCGCACTTCATGGTGCCCTACCAGGCTTTCGACTGCGCGGACCAGCCGCTGGTGGTGATGTGCGGCAACGACGACCAGTTCCGCCGCCTGGCCGCCGCGCTCGGACTGCCGGGGCTGGCGGACGATGCGCGCTACGCCGCCAATCTCCAGCGCATGCGGCACCAGGACACGCTGGTGCCCCTGCTGGAAGATGCGCTGCGCGCCCGCCCGCGCGCCCATTGGCTGGAAGCGCTGGACCGGGCCGGCGTCCCGTGCGCGCCCATCCAGGACTTCCAGCAGGCCTTCGACGACCCGCAGGTGCGGCACCGGCAGGTGATCACGCACCTGCCCTTCGCGCCCACCGGCACGCTGCCCATGGTGGCCAATCCCGTGCGCCTGTCGGAGACCCCGGTCGAGTACCGACGCCCGCCACCGGCCCTGGGCGAGCACACCGAGGAAATCTGCGCGCAGCTGCTGCAAGTGCCGGTGGAGCGGCTGCGGGCCTTGCGCGAGCAAGGCATTCTTTGACGGGGCATGCCCCAGGGAACTTCATGGACGATACTCTGCGGGAATTTCGCGACAGCGCCGCCGACTACCTGGGCGCGAACGACCAGCGGCAGCGCATGCGTGCGCTGGACGACAGCGCGGGCGGACACGATCGCGAGGAATGGCGCCGCATCGCCGAACTGGGCTGGCTGGCGGTGCTGGTGGCCGAGGACGACGGCGGACTGGGCCTGGGTCTGCCCGAGCTGTGCGCGATCGCCCAGGAAGCCGGCCGCCATCTGCTGCCCGAACCGCTGGCCGCGGCGGGCGTGCATACGATGGCGCTGCTGGCCGGCCTGCCCGCCACGCCGCCGCGCGCATCGCTGCTGGAGAAGGCCATGTCGGGCGCCATGCTGCTGGGCGTGGCCTGGCAGGAACGCGCGGGCCAGCTCGATCCCGACGCCCGGCCCGGTTCATGCGCCACGCGCGGGGCCGGCGGCCTGCGGCTGGCCGGCCGCAAGCGCTTCGTCCAGCCCGGCGCCGACGTCGATGGCTGGCTGCTGGCCGCCACGCTGGACGAAGAAGCCGCGCTGCTGTGGCTGCCCCGCGAACGTTTGGCCCGCGCTCCCATCACCCGGCGCCTGGTGGACGGCAGCGCGCAGGCGGACCTGGACCTGGACGGTACCGTGCTGGATGCGGAGCACGTGCTGGCCACCGGCCCGACGGCCAGCGAGGCCCTGGCGCGCGCCAACGACGTGGCGCGCCTGGCCCAGGGCGCGGAGCTGGCGGGCATCGCCCGGCGGGCGCTGGAACTGACGCGCGACTACCTGGCGACGCGGGAGCAGTTCGGTCGCCCGATCGGCAGCTTCCAGGCCTTGCAGCACCGCATGGTCGACGGGCTGATACAGGTGGAACTGGCCGAGGCCTGCCTGCGCGAGGTGCTGGCGCAGGCGGCGCCGGATGCTCCCGCCACGCGCCTGGGGCGCCTGGCCAGCCGGGCCAAGGCCCGCTGCGCCCACGCGGCGCTGGAGATGACCCGCATGGCGATCCAGTTGCACGGCGCCATCGGCACGACCTACGAATACGACATCGGCCTGTATTTCCGCCGCGCGATGGCGCTGTCCGCGCACCTGGGAAATGCCGAGGCACACCGCGTGCGCTACGCCACGCTGGCCGCTCCGGAAGCGGACGATCCCGAAACCGGGCCGGCCCCCGCGCCCATCACCGCGTTTCCCGCCGACGCGGACTGGGGGGCGATGCCGGAAGCCGAATTCCGCCGCCTGGTCCGCGCACTGTTCGACACGCACTACCCGCAAGACCGGCGGCACATGCCCTACCGTCAGACCTGGGCCGAGACGCGCGACTGGTACCTGACGCTGGCCCGCCTGGGCTGGCTGGCGCCGGCCTGGCCCCGCGAGCATGGCGGCATGGGCCTGCCGCCCGACAAGCTGATCGCCTACATCGAAGAAGCCGAGGCCTACGGCGTCGCGCGGCCGCCCGACCAGGGGCTGAACATGGTGGGGCCGATCCTGATGCGCTTCGGCACCGATGCGCAGCGCGCCCGCTTCCTGCCGGCCATCCTGAAAGGCGAGCACGTCTGGATCCAGGGCTATTCGGAACCGAACGCCGGCTCGGACCTGGCCGCCGTGCGCACGGAAGCCGTGCCCGACGGCGACCACTTCGTCGTCAACGGCCAGAAAACCTGGACCACCTGGGGTTCGGACGGCACGCACATGTTCATGCTCGTGCGCACCGACAAGACGGCCAAGAAGCAGGCCGGCATCAGCTTCCTGCTGGTGGACCTGAAGACACCCGGCATCACCGTTCGCCCCATCCGCAACATCGCCGACGAGCGGGAATTCTGCGAGGTGTTCTTCGACAACGTCCGCGTGCCGCGCGAGAACCTGGTGGGAGGCCTGAACGAGGGCTGGACGGTGGCCAAGGCGCTGCTGGGCTTCGAGCGCCTGTTCACCGGCAGCCCCAAGCATTCCCAGCACACACTGCGGCAGGTGGAAAAGCTGGCGCGCCAGCGCGGGCTGTTCGACGACCCGGCCTTCGTCGCGCGCCATACCGCCTTGCAACTCGACACGCTGGACCTGGGGGCGGCGTACGGCGGCTTTGCCGACCTGGCCAAGCGCGGGGCGGCCATTCCGCCCACCGTGTCGATCCTGAAGATCTGGTCCACCGAGACCTACGAGCGGCTGGCCCTGCTGCTGATCGAGGCCGCCGGCGAATACGGCGCGGTGCGCGACCACGCCGGCACCGACGAGATCGACCTGCACGTGGTGGCGCCGCTGTTCAACGCGCTGGGCGCGAAGATCTTCGCCGGCAGCAACGAGATCCAGCGCAACATCCTGGCCAAGGCCGTGCTGGAGCTGCCCTCGGGCTGAAGGCGGCGGCGTTCAGCCCTGGCCGGCCTGGGTGCCCTTGACCACGGTCAGCGCCGAGGCGATCAGGCCGCTGATGTCGCTGACGTTGGCGGGCACGATCAGGGTGTTGTTGGTCTTGGCCAGGTTGCCGAAGGCGTCGACGTAGCGCTCGGCCACCTTGAGGTTGACCGCTTCCATGCCGCCGGGGTGCTTGATGGCCTCGGCCACCTGGATGATGGCCTTGGCGGTAGCATCCGCCACGGTCACCACGGCGGTGGCCTCGCCCTGGGCCTGGTTGATCTGGGCCTGCTTCTCGCCCTCGGAACGCGCGATGGCGGCCTCGCGCTCGCCGGTGGCGATGTTGATCTGTTCCTGGCGGCGGCCTTCGGAGGCCGCGATCAGGGCCCGCTTCTCGCGCTCGGCGGTGATCTGGGCCTGCATGGCGCGCAGGATCTCGGCCGGCGGCGTCAGGTCCTTGATCTCGTAGCGCAGCACCTTCACGCCCCAGTTTAGCGCAGCCTCGTCCAGCGCGCTGACGATGCTGCTGTTGATCTGCTCGCGCTCCTCGAAGGTGCGGTCCAGTTCCAGCTTGCCGATGACCGAGCGCAGCGTGGTCTGGGCCAGCTGGGTGATGGCGACGATGTAGTTGGACGAACCGTACGAGGCGCGCATCGCGTCGGTGACCTGGAAATACAGGATGCCGTCCACCTGCAGCTGGGTGTTGTCGCGCGTGATGCAGACCTGGCTGGGCACGTCCAGCGGGATTTCCTTGAGCGAATGCTTGTAGGCCACGCGCTCGATGAAGGGGATGACGAAGCCGGCGCCGGGCGACAGCACGCGGTCGAACTTGCCCAGGCGCTCGACCACCCACGCATGCTGCTGCGGAACGATGGCAATGGCCTTGACGACGATGAGGATGGCCAGGAAAACGATGACCAGCAGGACGATGGTGGATGCGCTCATGGTGCTTCCTTATGAGTGATGCCAGCGATACGGGAAGGCCGTCCGCAACGGCCTTAGCGAGTGGGCGAAAGAACGAGGCTGTTGCCGCGCATCTCGGTAATCACGAACTGCCCGGCGACCGGCTCGGCCCCGGGAGCGAGCTCGGCCTGCCAGTGCGCCCCACGATACCAGACACGTGCGGTGCGGTCTTCGTTCCAGGCGTCGACCTTGACGGTCTGGCCGATGTCCATGTTGACGTTGGCGTTGGAAGACGGCGGCCCTCCCCGTTTCTTCAGCACGTTCAGGCGCTTGAGCAGCAGCGTGCAAAGCACCACCGCCGCCGCGCACAGCACCAGTTGCCAGGCGATGTCCACGCCCAGCCAGGCCGCGATGCCGGCCACGGCGAAGCCGACGGCGACCATCAGCAGATAGAAGGTGCCGGTCATGACTTCGCCGATCAGGGCCAGGGCCATCAGACCGAACCATACCCAGGCGGGATTCATAGTTGCCTCCTTCGAGCGAGAGCGGACGCGGCCCGCCGGCTCGGCCGCGCGGCACGAAACGTGCCGCAGTGACGTATCTGCCTCTATTATGCCTGCCTGGGGGAAATGCCGCCCGGCCACCGGAGGAACCCCCATGCGCATACCGCCCGCCCCCACTCCCGCCTATCCGTCATCCGCCAGCCGGCGGCAGTTCCTGGGCTATGGCGGTGCCGGCATGCTGGCCGCGGTCCTGCCCGGCTGCGGAGGGGGCGACGGCCCGACGCCCGCCGCCTATGCGCAAACGATCGAGTGGGGCCGGCAGGAAATCGCGCGCGCCCTGGCCGGCGATCCCGGCAACGTGGCCGCGGTCTCGATTGCCCTGCTCAAGAACGGCACCGTAGTCTGGCAGCAGGCCTTCGGCCGCGCCTCGGTCCAGGACAACGTGGCGGCCACCGTCCTGACCCGCTTCAACATCGGTTCGGTCAGCAAGGTGCTGGCGGCGCTGGCCGCCATGATCCTGCGGGACCGCGGACTGCTGGACCTGGACGCACCCGTGGCGCGCTACCTGCCGGGCTTCGCCATGCTGTCGCCCGAGTATGCGCTGATCACGACCCGGCACCTGCTTTCGCATTCCTCGGGCCTGCCGGGCACCAGCATGCGCGATGCCTTTGCCTTCGAACCCATACCGGGCTACGCGGCCCATGCCGAAGCGGCTCTGGCCAACCAGCACCTGAAGCACCTGCCGGGCGAACTGGCGGTCTATTGCAACGACGGCTTCACGATGATCGAACGGGTGGTGGCGGCCCTGGCCCGGCAGGACTACGCCAGCTTCGTCCAGGCCAACATCCTGACGCCGCTGGGCATGGCCGACTCCGGCTTCCTGACGAAGAAGCCCACGGGCGGCTCGTTCGCGCTGCCTTATTCGGGCGGCAGGCAATATCCCCAGGAGTTCGTCAATCCGCTGGCCACGGGCGGCCTGGCCGCCACGCCCGGCGACATGATGAAGCTCGCCCGCATGCTGCTCGAACGCGGCACCTACCAGTCGCGGCGCATCGTGTCGGCCGACGGCATCGCGCAGATGGGCACCGACCAGACCACGGGCCTAGCCATCAATCCCTCGCCGGAATGGGTATGGGGGCTGGGCTGGGACAGCGTGCGGCATCCCGGGCTGGCCGCGGCAGGCGTCCGGGCCTGGCAGAAGAATGGCGGCACGACCTTTTTCTCGAGCGACTTCTACGTCCTGCCGGACCAGCGGCTGGCCCTGATGGTGACCGGCAACACGGGCAACGCGCAACGCCCCGATACGTATCGCGCCGGCGCGCTGGCCGAAGGCGTGCTGCTGCGCGCCCTGGTCGAGGACGGCACGATACGCGCCCTGCCGCCGCTGGTCGCCCATGCCGCGCCGCCCGCGGCGGCATCGCCCGGGCTGGCCGACGCCGTGGGCGTGTACGCCAACTACAACCAGCCCACCCGGGTCACCGCCAACCAGGACGGCAGCTTCTCGCTGTCGTCCTGGAACGGCACCGCCTGGCAGCCGATGAACGGCGGTGCCAGATACAGTTATCGCAGCGACGGGTGGTGGTGGGGCAACGACGCCCCCATCAGCTACCGCTTCGAGGTCGTGTCCGGCACCGACGCGAACGGCCAGCCCTACCGCTATCGCTACCTGATGCTGCGCGGCCCCCTGTTCGGCGCCGGCTACAGCGAAACGACGCTGCCCGTGGGCCAGCAACTGCTTCCGCTGGCGCCGCTGGGCGCCGCCTGGCAGGCGCGGCTGGGCAAGACCTGGACGGTCATCAACGAATCCCCCACGACCATGCCGTCCACCCTGGGCGGCACACCCTACGCCACACTGGGCAGCCTGCCCGAGCTGCCGGGCTACATCCTGGTGCGCAATAGCAGCTACGACGACGGCTCGCCCGAATACCAACTCCTGGCCCCGCTGGCCGCCGACCGCGCCGGCATGACCGTCAAGATCCCCGCCAACGCCGGCCGCGACCTGTACGAACTGCACTTCGCCACGGCTGGCGGCAAGGAAACGCTGACCATAGGCAGTTGGACCTACGAGGCATCCGTAGGCTGAGGCCGGACAAGAGGCCGCGGCAACGGCAAAGCCCCCGGCGGACGGGCGCCCTCAAATATTTACCCGGGTAATATTGACGACGATATTTTACCCGGGTAAAATTTATTCAGACTCGGACCGAACAGGAAAATTCTGAAGATGGCATCGACCGCCCCATTCGCTCCCTACCTGGAGCCCACGCAGCAATCCGGTCGCGCATTCGTCATGAGGAAAATGCAGGGCAACGTCGTCATGTTGAACCTGCTGCGCTTTCGCGAGATTGCCGACTACGCCGCAAACCCGGAACTGGCACCGGAAGAACCCATCAGCGGCGCGCAGGCGTTCGATCGCTATGTCCACCACACGCTGCCGTTCCTGCGCGCAAGCGGCGGAGACCTTCTGTTCCTCGGCACTGGCGGCCCGCTCCTGATCGGCCCGGAAAACGAACGCTGGGACCTGGCCATGATGGTCAGGCAACGCAGCGCCGAGTCATTCCTGGATTTCGCGAACAATGCGGAGTATCTGGCGGGCATGGGCCATAGAACGGCGGCTCTCGAAGACGCTCGTCTCCTTCCGTTGACGCAGACCGAAAAGACGAGTTGAAGAACATGAAGTCCCTGCAAGCCAACGGCATCACCGTCTGCTACGACAGTCTGGGCGACGAAAACGACGACACCATCCTGCTTATTCCGGGTCTTGGCGCCCAGATGATCCGCTGGACGGATCCCTTCTGCCTAAGCCTTGTGGCAAAGGGTTTTCGCATCATCCGCTTCGACAACCGGGATGCGGGTCTGTCGACGCATTTCACGGACGCCCCCACTCCGGATTTCGCGGCTTTGGCAACGGCCATCGCGGCGGGCCGGAAGCCGGACGTGCCTTACACCCTCGATGACATGGCGGCAGACGCCATCGGCCTGCTGGACGCCCTGTCCATCGAGCGCGCACACGTCGTCGGTCGCTCGATGGGCGGCATGATCGCGCAACTGATGGCCGGTGATCACCCGCGGCGCGTGTCGTCGCTGGCTTCCATCATGTCCAGCACGGGCAACCCCGGTCTGCCTTCGGCGGCGCCCGACATCATGGCGATGCTGACCAGGCGGGCGCCCCACCCCGTTGATGACGAAGAGGGGTTCGTCGCGCATGGCCTCGCGTTTGCGACCCGCATCGGCGGCACCGGCTTCCCTATCGATCGAGAAGCGCACCGCGCCATGATTCTGGAAGAGTCCCGCCGCGCCTACGATCCGGCCGGTTTCGGACGGCAGATCGCCGCGATAGCCGCCACGGGGGACATACGGCCAAGGCTTGCCTCTATCCGTGTCCCGACCCTGGTGGTGCATGGCCGCGACGATGCGTTGATCCCGCCGGCCTGCGGCGAGGATACGGCGGCTTCCATCCCCGGCGCGGAACTTCTACTGATCGAGGGCATGGGCCACGACTTGCCGGTCGCGCTCCATCAGACACTGGTCGAGGCAATTTGCAGGAACGCCCACCGCCACATCGGCAAATAGAAGAACGCCGGGGGCACGGTGGATCCGGCTCCGCCGGTCCACCAGTGCCGCCCCCTGGGGGGCGCGCGTCAGCGCGTAGGGGGGATCCTATTCAGCCAACTTCTTCCAAGTATCGACCACCGTATCCGGATTCAGCGAGATCGACTTGATGCCCTGGTCCTTCAGCCAGACCGCGAAGTCTGGATGATCCGAAGGACCTTGGCCGCAGATGCCGACGTACTTGCCCGCCTTCAGGCAAGCCTCGATGGCACGCTGCAGCAGCGCCTGGACGGCCGGATCGCGCTCGTCGAAGTCTGCGGCCAGCAGTTCCAGGCCCGAGTCGCGGTCCAGGCCCAGGGTGAGCTGGGTCAGGTCGTTCGAACCGATCGAGAAGCCGTCGAAGTATTCGAGGAACTGCTCGGCCAGCACGGCGTTGGACGGGACTTCGCACATCATGATCAGGCGCAGGCCGTTCTCGCCGCGCTTGAGCTGGTTGTCGGCCAGGAGGCCGACCACGCGCTCGGCCTGTTTGAGCGTGCGCACGAAGGGAACCATGATCTCGACGTTGGTCAGGCCCATGTCCTGGCGCACGCGGCGCAGCGCCTCGCATTCCATGCGGAAGCACTCGGCGAACTCGTCGGCGATGTAGCGCGAGGCGCCGCGGAAGCCCAGCATGGGGTTCTCTTCCTCGGGCTCGTAGCGCGAGCCGCCGATGAGCTTGCGGTATTCGTTCGACTTGAAGTCGGACATGCGCACGATGACCGGCTTGGGATAGAAGGCCGCCGCGATCGTTGCGATGCCCTCGGCCAGCTTGTCGACGAAGAACGCGCGCGGGCTGGCGTAGCCCCGGGCCACCGATTCCACCGCCTTCTTCAGGTCGCCGTCGACATTCGGATAGTCGAGGATGGCCTTGGGGTGGATGCCGATGTTGTTGTTGATGATGAATTCCAGGCGGGCCAGGCCCACGCCGCCGTTCGGGATCTGCGCGAAGTCGTAGGCGAGCTGCGGGTTGCCCACGTTCATCATGATCTTGACGTCGATGGCGGGCATTTCGCCGCGTCGGACTTCCTCGACCTCGGTTTCCAGCAGGCCGTCGTAGATCCGGCCCTCGTCGCCTTCGGCGCAGGACACGGTGACCATGGCGCCGTCGGCCAGCACGCTGGTGGCGTCGCCGCTACCGACGACCGCCGGGATGCCCAGTTCGCGCGCGATGATGGCCGCGTGGCAGGTGCGGCCGCCACGGTTGGTGACGATGGCCGAGGCGCGCTTCATGACCGGTTCCCAGTTGGGATCGGTCATGTCGGTGACCAGCACGTCGCCGGGCTGGACCTTGTCCATGTCGGCGATGTCGGCCACCAGGCGCACCGGGCCCGAGCCGATCTTCTGGCCGATGGCGCGGCCCGTGACCAGCACGTTGCCGGTGGCCTTCAGGCGGTAGCGCTGCTGCACGTCGTTGCCGGACTGCTGCGACTTCACGGTTTCCGGGCGGGCCTGCAGGATGTAGATCTTGCCGTCGTTGCCGTCGCGGCCCCATTCGATGTCCATGGGACGGCCGTAGTGCTTTTCGATGATGACGGCGTAGCGCGCCAGCTCGATCACGTCGTCATCGGACAGCGAGAAGCGGTTGCGCTGTTCGGGCGCGACGTCGACCGTGCGCACGGCGCGGCCTTCGGTGCGGGCCGGGTCGAATTCCATCTTGATCAGCTTGGAGCCGATGCGGCGGCTGACGATGGGATACTTGCCGGCTTCCAGCGTGGGCTTGAAGACGTAGAACTCGTCGGGGTTGACCGCGCCCTGCACCACCGTCTCGCCCAGGCCGTAGGACGAGGTGATGAAGACGACGTCGGGGAAGCCCGATTCGGTGTCGATGGTGAACATGACGCCGGCCGCGCCGGTGTCGGAGCGGACCATGCGCTGGATGCCGGCGGACAAGGCCACGTCGGCATGGGCGAAGCCCTTGTGCACGCGATACGAGATGGCGCGGTCGTTGTACAGCGACGCGAACACGTGGCGGATCTTGTCCAACACGTCGTCGATGCCGACCACGTTCAGGAAGGTTTCCTGCTGGCCGGCGAACGAGGCGTCGGGCAGGTCTTCGGCGGTGGCGGACGAACGGACGGCGAACGAACCCTTGCCGTCGGCGTCGAGCTTGGCGAACGCTTCACGGATGTCCTTCTCGAACTTGGCCGAGAACGGAGCATCGACGATCCATTGCCGGATTTCCGCGCCGGTTTCGGCGAGCGCGCGCACGTCTTCCGGATTCAGGGAAGACAGGCGTTCGTTGATCCGGGTATCCAGGCCCGAATCCTTCAGGAAATCGCGGAAAGCCTCTGCCGTCGTGGCAAAGCCCCCGGGCACGCGGACTCCGGCGCCGGTGAGCTGGCTGATCATCTCTCCAAGTGAGGCGTTCTTTCCTCCTACCGAGTCAACATCCGTCATCCGGAGTTGCTCGAACGGCACAACATAAGACATGAAAGTCCCCTATTACAATGGCAAGAAAGCTTGTTTGGCGAGCACACGCGCCGGGCGATTCCGCGCCGCAATGCGTGGTGTGCTGGCCAAACCCGCCTCCGCCGCGGCCCAGGGCTCCGTAAGCCTGGGCGTGCGCCATGCGTAACCGGGGTAATCCCCGGATTGTACGCCGGCCGCCGGCCTTTCTGCACATTGCTTGCTTCGTTTGCCTTTCCCACCCCCGGAAACCCTGTTTTTGCGAGATATCCATGCCTCAACCCGCCCCCGCCGCGAATTCGTACCTGCGCACCGTATTCGTGGTCTCCGACGGCACCGGCATCACCGCCGAGACCTTCGCCCACTCGGTCCTGGCGCAGTTCGAGAACGCCCGCTTCCGCCATATCAGGCTTCCTTTCATTGATTCGGTGGACAAGGCCGCCGACGTGGCCGCGCGGATCGACGCCGCCTTCACGGCGGACGGGCAGCGCCCCATCGTCTTCAGCACCCTGGTCAATTCCGAGATCAATACCCGCGTGCGCCAGGCCAACGGCCTGTTCCTGGACCTGTTCTCGACCTTCGTCGAGCCCATCGAGCAGGAACTGAACATCAAGTCCAGCCATTCGATCGGCCGCTCGCACAACATGGCCAACACCAAGCAGTACCAGAGCCGGATCGAGGCCATCAACTTCAGCCTGGCGCACGACGACGGACAGTTCATCAAGGGCCTGGAACAGGCCGACGTGATCCTGGTGGGCGTGTCGCGCTGCGGCAAGACGCCCACCAGCCTGTACCTGGCCATGCAGTACGGGATCAAGGCCGCCAACGTGCCGCTGATTCCCGACGACTTCGAGCGCGACGCCCTGCCCTCGGCCATCCTGCCTCACCGCAACAAGCTGTTCGGGCTGACCATCCAGCCCGAGCGCCTGGCCGAGGTCCGCAACGAGCGCCGCCCCGACAGCCGCTATGCCTCGCTGGAGCAGTGCCGCTACGAGGTGGCCGAGGCCGAGAAGCTGATGCGCCGCGAAAGCATCCGCTGGCTGTCGACCACCACCAAGTCGATAGAGGAAATCTCGACCACCGTGCTGCAGAAGATCGGGCTGGAAGGCCGGTTCTATTAAGTCAGGAAGCAGGCCGCGGCGGGCGCGCCAGCGCCTCGCTTTCGGCCGCATGGGGCCGGGCCGCGACCTCCAAGCACTCGCGCAGCACGTTCAGCAGTTCGCGCCGCCTGGGTTCGCGGGGCATGACCAGGCCCAGCTCGCGGTGGAAGACGTCCTTGCCCAGCGAGACCGCCCGGACGCCCGGCGGCAGGCTGTTGCTGCGCGTGATGGGCACCAGCGACACGCCCAGCCCGGCCGCCACCATCGCCACCATGGCATCCACGTCCTCGATGTCCAGCATGGCCTCGACATGCAGGTCGTGCCGGCGCAGGAAATGCTCGACCCCCCGCCCGCCGAACGAGGCACGGTCGTAGCGGATGAAGGGGTGGGCGGCCAGCAACTGGCGCCAGTCCTCGCCCGGGACGCCCTCCGGCACCGCCAGCACGAAGGGTTCGCGCACCAGCGGCTGCCATAGCAGCTCGCGCGGCAGCATGAAGGGCGGCGCGATCATCAGCGCGGCGTCCAGCTCGCCGCTGTCGACCTGGCCGATCAGGAACAGCGACGAACCGTGCACCAGCCGCACCGATACCAGGGGATGGCGGCCCCGCAGGATGCCCAGCGCCGTGGGCAGCATGCCCACCTGGGCGGTCTGGATCGCCCCCATCCTGACCGTGCCGCGCAGTTCGCGGCTGGTCACCCGCACGGCCAGCTCGTCGAACAACCCGACGATCTGGCGAGCCATTTCCACCGCTTCCTCTCCCGCCTCGTTCAGCGTGGCCGAGCGTCCGGTCCGGGTGAACAGGGGCGCGCCCAGCGCCTCCTCCAGGCGTTGCATCTGGGCGCTGACGGCCGACTGCGTCAGGCCGATGCGGGCCCCCGCCGCGGCGAACGTGCCCCAGCGCACGACCGCAAGAAACGTCTTCAGCTCGCGCAGCACGACGGCCTCCTCCAAATAATCAAAAAAATTTGACCTCAGACGAAAAACAAAGCGTTTTCGTTTAAGGATTTTTGTTTATACCATGGCTGTCATGGATGCCTGCCTTGGCGTCCCTTCCCACTTCGAACCCCTGGACACTGCCCTCCCCGCAGCGGGGTTAACTTCGCCCAAAAACAATTAAATAAACTCAAAACCAAATAAATACATCAAACTTCTTTCAAATTCATGGCACAGCACTTGCTTGATAACCCAGGAGACGGCGCGCAATCCCGCGTTCGCCCCTCTCTCTTGAATGGAACAGCAGGTATGAAGATCCCCTCCTTTCTAGCGGCCGCCGCGCTGGCCCTGACCCTGGCCCTGCCGGCCCATGCCTATCCGGACCGACCGATCACCATCGTGGTGCCGTTCTCGGCCGGCGCCGGCACCGATCTGACCGCCCGCCTCCTCGCGCGCACCATGGAGAAGCACGCGGGCCGCAGCGTCGTGGTGGTGAACCGCGCCGGCGCCGGCGGCGAGATCGGCATGGCGTCGGTGGCCAACGCGGCGCCCGACGGTTACACGCTGTCCATCCTCAATACGCCCAACGTACTGACCATTCCCATCGAACGCCGGGCGCAGTTCAGCCTGTCCAGTTTCGACGTGATCGCCAATATCGTGGACGACCCCGGCACCCTGAGCGTGCGCGGCGACAGTCCGCTGCGCGGTATCCAGGAACTGGTGGACGCGGCTCGCAAGGCACCGGGAACGCTGACCTACGGGACGGCCGGCGTCGGCTCGGCCGGCCATATTTCCATGCTGCTGCTGGAGCAGGCCGCCGGCATACGGCTGCGCCACGTGCCCTTCAAGGGCACGGCGGACGTGGCAACGGCCTTGCTGGGCGGCCACATCGACATCGCCACCGCCAACCTGGGCGAGGCCCTGGGTTTTTCCAAGGGCAAGCAGTGGCGCATCCTGGGCCAGATGGCGTCCAGCCGGTCCCCCATGGCGACGGACCTGCCCACCTTCGCCGAGGCCGGCTATCCCATCGAAAGCGGTTCGCTGCGCGGGCTGGGCGCGCCGCGCGGCACGCCGCCGGAAACGCTCAGGGCGCTCTCGGCGCTGGTGGACAAGGCCATCAACGACCCCGACTTCCGCCAGGCGGCCCGGGGGGCCGAGCAGAACGTCCGCTACCTGCCGCGCGACGACTACGCGCTCCTGCTGACGGGCATGCAGGGCCAGTTCGAGAAACTGTGGGCGGCCTCGCCCTGGAATCAATGATGCCGAGCCCCTCGTTCCCCCCGCACCGGACCGCCACCATGAAAACCGCCCTTCGCTTCCTTCTTTCCGCCCTCGCGCTGGCCGGCGCCTGCGCCGCGCACGCCGCCTATCCCGACCGCCCCATCACCATGATCGTGCCGTTCAGCGCGGGCGCCGGCACCGACCTGACCGCGCGCACCGTCGCCCAGTGCATGGAAGGCCAGATCAAGGGTGCCACCATCGTCGTCACCAACCGCCCCGGCGCCAGCGGCGACATCGGCCTGGCGGCGCTGGCCACGGCCGCGCCCGACGGCTATACCCTGGGCATCGTCAACACGCCCGGCGTGGTCAGCATCCCGATCGAGCGCCAGACGCGCTACACCGTCGCCAGCTTCGACTTCCTGGGCGCCGTGGCCGATGCGCCGGGCACGATCAGCGTGCACGCCGACAGCGGCATCCACTCCATCCAGGACCTGGTGCGCGCGGCCAAGGCGAAACCGGGCGGGATCACCGTGGGTACGCAAGGCGTGGGCTCGGCCGGCCACATCGCGCTCCTGCTGCTGGAGCAGTCGGCCGGCATCGAACTGACCCCGGTGCCGTTCCAGGGTGCGGCGCCCGCGCGCACCGCGCTGCTGGGCAAGGTGATCGACTCCACCATGGCCAACGTGGACGAGGCCGTGGGTTTCCGCAACGGATCGCCGTGGCGCATCCTGGGCGTGATGAGCGATACCCGCTCGCCCGTGGCCGCCGACCTGCCCACGTTCAAGGAAGCCGGCTACGACATCGTGGCGGGCTCCATGCGCGGCTTCGCCGGCCCCAAGGGCATGCCGCGCGAGGTGGTCAAGACACTATCCGACGCCATCCGCACCTGCGCCGCCGACCCGGTGTTCCTGGACCGCGCGCAGAAAGCCTTCCTGCCCGTGCGCTATCTGCCGCCGCAGGAACACCTGGACAGCCTGCGGCGCCTGGACACCTCGCTGCGCGAGCTGTGGAAGGCCAAGCCCTGGAACCAATGACCCCTTCACCCCAACGGCGGACCTTCCGCCATCCTGAACGAGACGAACGCTTCATGAGAACCGACCACAGCACCTATGCGGACATCCGCGCCTACCTGAAGAATCACGACACCCTGCTGGTCCCGGTGGGCGCCACCGAGCAATACGGCTCGCACCTGGCCACGGGCACGGAACTGCGGCTGTGCGAGATGATCGCCACCGAGGTCGGTGCGCTGACGGGCATTGCCGTGACGCCCATCATCCCGGTCAACTACTCCGCCATGTTCCTGGATTACCCCGGCACGCTGTCGGTGTCCATGGCCACGCTGGAACGCTACCTGGACGAGATGTGCGACGGCCTGGCCGGCCAGGGCTTTCGCCATTTCATGTTCGTCAACATCCATGCCGGCTCGCTCGGGCCGATCGAAAGCGTCTGCCGCAATCTGCGCCGGCGCCATGGCGCGGTGGGCGGCACCATCGACGTCTTCACGGTGATGCGCGACGTCGGCGGCGTCGAATTCAAGACCAGGAAATCGCCCTCGGGCCATGCCTCGGAAATGGTGACCTCGGTGGCGCTGGCCAAGTGCCCGGAGCTGGTCTTCATGGACCGCGCCCAGGCCACCGAATCGCTGCGCCCCTTCGTGGACGGCGTCAAGACAGTGTCCAGCGGCAAGGTCAGCCTGGGCAAGTCCAGCTTCTCGGTATTCAGCGACATCAGCGACTATGCTCCCATCGGCACCCAGGGCGACCCGACCGGCGCCACCGCCGAGCAGGGGCACCAGGTATGGAACGCCGCGGTGGACTACCTGGCCGAGGCCGCCAGGAAGTTCAGCCAGATGTCGTTCCAGGCATAGGGAGCGGCCATGCGCAACAATCCGCTGAAAGCGCTCTGGCGGGCCGGCAAGCCGGCCTTCGGCACCTGGGCCACGCTGGTGCACCATCCGCGCTTCATGAAGCTCCTGGCCGTGACGGGCCTGGACTTCGTGCTGATCGAGATGGAGCACAGCGACTTCACCATCGCCGAGGTCGGCACGCTGTGCCTGGTCGCGCGTGAAGCCGGCATCGTGCCCATCGTGCGGCCCGCGGGCACGCAGCCGCACGACTACACGCGGCCGCTGGACGCCGGCGCCATGGGCCTGCTGCTGCCCAACGTGGAGACGGCCGGGCAGCTCGAATCCATCCTGCGCGCCACCAAGTACCACCCGCGCGGCGAACGCATCCTGAACATGCGCGGCCCGCACACCGACTACGTCCGGCTGACCCAGCCGCTGGAGCAGATCCAGGCCATGAACGAGCACACCCTGACGGTGGCGATGATGGAGTCGCAACGCGGCCTGGACAACCTGGACGCCATCTGCCGCGTGCCGGGACTGGACGCCGTCATGATCGGGCCCGACGACCTGTCGCAGGCGCTGGGCGTGCCCGGCGACATGAAGCATGCGCGCATGGTCGAGGCCACCGAGCACGTCATCGCCACCTGCCAGCGCCACGACGTGCCCTGGGGCTTCAGTTGCCAGGACCCGGCCAGCGCCGCCGAATGGATAGGCCGCGGCATCCGGTGGATGCCCTATGCCAACGACGCCGCGGCGCTGTTCAACACCTTCAGCTCGGCCGCGCAGCAGCTCAAGCGCGCGGCGGGCCGCTAGCCCCCCATTCCTTCATAGACCAGGAGTCTTCGATGAAAGCAGTCGCCATGTACAGCCCCTACGGCTGGAAAGCCAAGATCGGCCTGATCGTGCCGTCCACCAACACCGTCAACGAACCCGAGTTCTGGCGCCTCGCGCCCGAGGGCGTGACCATCCATACCGCCCGCGCCATGCTGCTGGGCCCCGCCACCGAGGAGTCCTACTACAAGATGGCCGAGGCGGTGAACGGCGCCGCCGACGAACTGGCCACGGCCGAGGTCGACGTGGTGGCCTACGGCTGCACCTCGGGCTCGATCATCTGCCCGCTGCCGGAACTGATCCGCAACATGAGCCAGCGCACCGGCACCCCCGCCATCGCCACCGCCGGCGCCGTCGTGGCGGCGCTGCGCGCGCTGGGCGCCCGCAGGATCGCCGTGGGCACGCCCTACGTCGATTTCGTCAACGAGAGCGAGGACAAATTCCTGCGCGACTACGGCTTCGACGTACTGACCCTGCAAGGCCTGCGCCTGGGCGAAACGCAGGAGGAACGCCGCGGCATCGGCCGCGTGCCGCCCGAGATGGTGTTCCGCCTGGCCCGCGCGATCGACCGGCCCGAGGCCGATGCCATCTTCATCTCGTGCACCAACCTCGCCACCTTCGACGTCATCGCCGAGATCGAAAGCGAGCTGGGCAAGCCGGTCGTGACCAGCAACCAGGCGTGCTTCTGGGCCTGCCTGCGCCTGCTGGGCCTGCGCACGTCCATTACCGGCCACGGCACGCTGCTGGAGCACCAGCTCGATCCCATCGACGAATCCAGCTACGCGCTGCCGTCCGCGCGATGAACGTCCCGCCGCCCGACCTCGCGCTGGCCAAGACGCTGTTCGCGCAGTTGCGCCGCGATGGCCACGACGGCGTGGGCATCACGCGCGATGCCTACGGCCCGGGGGAACAGCGCGCGCATGACGAGGCCACGCGCCTTGCCCGCGCGCTGGACCTGGAGATCGCGCGCGACGCCGCGCTGAACCTGTACCTGACGCTGCCCGGCCGGGACCGGCAGGCACCCCGCGTCATGACGGGGTCGCACCTGGACTCGGTGCCGGCCGGCGGCAACTACGACGGCGCCGCCGGCGTGGTGGCCGGGCTGGCGGTGCTGGCGGGTTGGCGGGCGGCCGGATTCGTGCCTCCGGCGGACGTGACGGTGATGGCCGTGCGCGCCGAGGAAAGCACCTGGTTTCCCTATTCCTACCTGGGCAGCAAGGCCGCCTTCGGCCTGGTCGGCCGCGACGCGCTGCAATTGCGGCGCGCCGACACCGGCCGCCCGCTGGCCGAGCACCTGGCCGAATGCGGCGGCGACCCGGCCGCGTTCGGCAGTGCCTGGCTGGATCCGGCGCGCATCGCCCGCTTCGTCGAGCTGCACATCGAGCAAGGTCCCGTGCTGGTGGACGACGCGCTGCCGGTGGGCATCGTCACCGGCATACGGGGCAGCCTGCGCCATCGCGATGCCCGCGTCCTGGGCAGCTATGCCCATTCGGGCGCCGTACCGCGCGCCGGACGGCGCGATGCCGTGCGCGCCGCCGCCCTGCTGGTGGCCGCCATCGACGACGACTGGGAACGGCTGGAGGCGCAAGGCCGCGACCTGGTCGTGACCTTCGGCAAGTTCTGCACCAATCCCGCCCAGCACGCCTTCAGCAAGGTGGCCGGCGAAGTGGACCTGTGCGTGGACGTACGCAGCCAGGACCGCGCGGTGCTGGACGAGGTCGACGCCCTGCTGGACGCCCATGCGCGCCGGCTGGAACAGGCGACCGGCACGCGCATCGAACTGGGCCCGCGCACCGGCTCGGAACCGGCGCTGATGGATGCGGGCATCCAGCGGTCGCTGGAAGCCGCCGCCGCCCGCCACGGCATCGCCGCGCGCCGCATGGCCAGCGGCGCGGGACACGACGCGGCGGTGTTCGCCCAGCGCGGCGTACCCACCGGCATGGTGTTCGTGCGCAACGACCACGGTTCGCACAATCCCGACGAACACATGGACATGGACGACTTCGCGCTGGGCACGCGCCTGCTGGCCGACGTTCTGGCCGCTCCCTGACTCTCTTTTCCTAGGAACACGATGAAGCCACCCGTCTGCCTGGTTGTCCAGCCCATCCACCCCGCCGGCATCGCCCGCCTGCGGGCCGCCGGTATCGAAGCCCGCATGGCCAGTTCGGCCGACATGGCCACCGTGGCCCGCGAGATCGCTCCCTGCCAGGCCGTGATCACGCGCAACGCCGGACTGGATACCGCCGCCGTCGAGGCCGGCGCGCAACTGGCCGTGATCGCCAACCACGGCATAGGCACCAACAAGATCGACGTGGCGCGCGCCACGGCGCTGTCGATACCCATCGTCTACACCCCCACCGCGAACGCCCGCTCGGTGGCCGAGCACGCCGTCATGCAGATGCTGGCGGTGGCCAAGCGGCTGGCCGCCTGCGACCACGCGGTGCGCGCCGGCGACTGGGACTACCGCTATCGGCCCGGCCTGCAGGAACTGCACGGCAAGACCCTGGGCATCGTCGGCTTCGGCACCATCGGCCGGCTGACCGCGGCCATTGCCCTGCATGGCCTGGGCATGCGGGTCATCGTGTATTCGCCGGCCGTGCCCGCCGGCGAGATCACCGCCCAGGGGGCGCAGCCCTGCCCGGCGCTGGACGAGCTGCTGGCGCAGGCCGACGTGGTGTCGCTGCACCGTCCTTCCCGGGCCGATACCCGGCACATGATCGACGCGCGCGCGCTGGCGCGCATGAAGCCGACGGCCATCCTGGTCAACACCGCGCGCGCCGACCTGATCGACACCGACGCGCTGGCTGCGGCGCTGCGCGACCGCCGCATCGCCGGCGCCGCGCTGGACGTATTCGAGCAGGAGCCCCTGCCCGCCGGCCATCCGCTGTGCGGACTGGACAACGCGCTGCTGACGCCCCACACTGCCGGCAGCACGGACGAGGCCCTGCGCGCCGCCGCCGAACAGTGCGCCGACCAGATCATCGAGGTCCTGGCGGCACGCCGGCCGGCCCACCTGGTCAACCCGCAGGTCTGGGAAACCCGGCGCCTGCCCGTTCCGGCCTGACCCGTCATCTTTCATGCACCGACCGTCATCATGCAATCGATCTTCCACCTGGCCTATAACGTCACCGACCTCGCCCAGGCGCGCCGCTTCTATGGCGACGTCCTGGGCTGCGCCGAGGGGCGCAGCACCGACACCTGGGTCGATTTCGACTTCTTCGGACACCAGATCTCGCTGCACCTGGGCACGCCGTTCAAGACCGAGCGCACCGGCCACGTGGGCGACAAGCTCGTGCCCATGCCGCACCTGGGCGTGATCCTGCTGCTGGACGACTGGCAGGCGCTGGCGCGGCGCCTGCGGGAGGCCGGCACGGAATTCGTGCTGGAGCCGCAGGTCCGCTTCCAGGGCCAGCCCGGCGAACAATGGACCATGTTCTTCACCGACCCGTTCGGCAACCCCATCGAGGTGAAGGGGTTCAAGTCCTTCGAGTCGGTGTACGCCGCCTGAGGATCAGGCGCGGCGCGCCGTCAGCCATTTGGCCGGGGGCAGCGGCTCGGCGCAGATGCGGATCTCGCCGATGTTGCCCAGGAAGCCGTTGGTGCGCTCGCCGGCATACGCGCCGCCGCCGATCACCATGCGGTCGGTGGACTTGCGGTAGGCGATGCCCGGCGCGTTGGCCGCGTTGCGCAGCACCGGCGCCCCTTCCACGTACATGATGGTCTCGTTCAAGGCCGGATCGTTGACGATGGCGATGTGCACCCATTTGCCGGCGATGATCTCGCCCGACCAGTTGGCCGCGGGAGACTTGCTGCCCGGGCTGTTGGGCAGCACTTCCCATTGCACTTCCCGCAGGCTCGAGATCGAGAAGATGATGGGGCATTCGTCGCCGTCTCCGCCCGCGAAACCGGGGATCTGGCCACGCCGGCCGTCGCGCTCCATGATGTTCATCCACGCGTTCTGGCTGGCGGTCCAGCTGCTGTCGACCTTGATGAAGGCCTCGACGGTGTAGCCGGCATCCAGGGTGGCCGTGTTGACCTGGGCATCCGCGCGCGTCGTGAAATAGCTCATGCGCAGCGGACTCGTGGTCGTATTGGCGAAGCGCACGCTGCCGGGCGCCGCGGACAGGTAATGACGGTCGTCGGTCCAGGTCAGGTCGCCCTCCTGCCCTATCGTGGCGCCGTTAAAGGTCAGGGCCTCGCGATACACCGGATTCCTGCCGGTCGTGTCCGCCACCACCTGGCCCACCGGCACCACGCTGCCGGGCGTTCCGCCGAAGAAGCGCCAGTGCGCCACCGTGGACGCCACCAGCGGGTAGTCGTTCTCGTCGGCGGCGGGCTTCTTCTCCACCGTTTCCGGTTCCTCATAGGTCGCCAGGATGGCGGCCTTGGCACGATCGTTGATCGGCTCGTTGCCCGCCTCGGGCGTCTTGAAACCGGGGTTGAAGCGGGCGAAGCGCTTCTTGAAATCGAAGTCGATCTCGAATTGCTGGTTGGCCTCGGTCAGCACCGCCACGTCGAAGTCGTTCAGCGTATCGGCGGGCTTCTGCGGCACCCACGGCGAGAACGACAGGACCTTGATCTTGTTGCGGGTCAGGTCGAACTCGTACAGGCGCATCAGCCCGTTGCCGCCCATGTAGGCCATCTGGTAGTCGACCACCATTTCCTCGACCGCGTTGCCATAGTCGTTGGTCTTGGTCAGGCGCGAGGCGCCGTGATAGTGGCCGTTCAGCGTCATGAAGATCTGGTCGTTGTCCCGGATCAGCTTCTCCCACAGCATCTTGCCGTACGGAACCTCCAGCGGGCTCGCGCCGTCCGCGGCGATGTTCAGCAACTGGTGGTTGACCAGGATGGCGGGCAGGGTCGGATGATCCGCCAGCACCTTGCGCGCCCAGGCGATGGCCGCGTCCGACGCGCGCCACGACAGCGACAGCACCAGGAACCGGTTGCCGTCGGCCTCGAAGATGTGGAACTCGTGGAACCCGGACGCATCGCGGCCGCCGAACGTCGCCTGCTGCTTCGCGCGTTCGGTCGGGAACCACTTCAGGTACGGCTCGGCGGCCAGGTTGCGCTGGGCGTCGGTGTTCGAGGCCTGGCTGCTCTCGTCGACATAGTCCACGTCGCGGATCACGTCGTGGTTGCCCGCCAGGATGGAGTACGGCAGCCTGGCTTCCTCCAGCACCTTCATCGCGTCGTCGGCGACCTGCCACTGGGCCGGCTTGCCCTGCTGGTCCACCACGTCGCCCAGATGGATGGTGAACGGGATCTTCAGGCTCTTGGCGTTTTGCGCGATCCAGTTCGTCTGCGCGCGGAACGGCGTCGATCCGTACTTGCGCTGGAACTGCGTGTTCTCGGCCTCGGTCGCATAGCGCGCATAGAACTGGGTATCGGGCAGCACCGCCAGCGCGAAGCTGGACACCAGGGTGGATGGCTGCTCGCCGTCTCCGCCGTTGCCGTCCCCGGGATTGCCCGTCTGCGGCGGCGCGTCATCGCCGCCGCAGGCCGACAGCAGCAATGCCGTGCCGCCCAGCGACAATCCGAAGCCCGCCTTCATCAGCAAGCGGCGCTGCCGGTCGGGCAGTCCTTCCAGCTTGCGGAGCGTGTCCGGGGCGAGAATGTTGTCCTTCTTGTTCATGTCCTGCTTGTTTCCATGCCACGAAAGCCGCACAGCGTAGCGATGGAACATGACAGGAGTACGCGGTCCGCATGCCGCGTTGAAACGCGCATGCAACCTTGGAGCCGCGGCTGGGCCCTAACCCGGAACGAACCGGCGCCGATGCTCGAACAGGCACACCGCCACCGCCGCCCCGACGTTCAGCGACTCGGCCGCCGGCTCCTGCGGAATGCGCACCCGCAGCGCCGCGGCGGCCTGAAGTTCGGCGCGCACGCCCTGCCCTTCATTGCCGAATACCCAGGCGCAGTGCCGCGGCAGCGCGGCCTGGTAAAGGCCCACGGCATCGTCCAGCGTGGTGGCCACCAGCGGCAGGTCCAGGCGCGCCAGCAGGGCCCGCAGATCGACCCGCTCATGGATGGTCAGCGAGAAATGCGCCCCCTGCCCCGAACGCAGCACCTTGGGCGACCAGGCGAAGGCGGTCTCGTCCGACAGGAAGACGTGGCGCACGCCGGCCGCCGCGCAGGTGCGCAGGATGGCGCCGACGTTGCCGGGGTCCTGGACGCGGTCGAGCAGCACGCAGCCTTGCGTGACGCGCTCGGGCAGCGGCGGCGCCGGCGTCTCGACCACGAACACCACGCCCTGGCCGGCCTGCACGTGCTCCAGGTCGTCGATCAGGTTGCCGTCCAGCCAGACCTGGCGGTCGGCCGGCACCTGGTCGCGCAAGGCCATGACTTCGGCGCTGGCCCGCTCGCCTTCCAGCCGCCGCGCGTCGAACACCGCATGCCGGGGCAGGCCCCGCCATTGCAGGTAGGCCTGGCACAGGTGCACGCCTTCCAGCACGGACAGGCCGGCCTCGCGCCGTGCCTGCGAGGCCTGCGTCAGCTTGCGCAGCGACTTGAATAGCGGATTGTCGCGCGAGGCGATGCGTTTCATGGTCGGTCTTCCAGGCGGCGATCCGCGCGGCTAGGCGCGCTTGGCATGGCGGCGGCGCGGGGCCGGCGCCTCGGGTTCGGGCAGGTCGTCCCAGGGCAGCAGGCTGTCCATTACCCGGGCCAGCGGCGTTTCCGGCTCGGGTATGCCCAGGGCCCGGCGCACGGGCTCGAAACTGCGGCGGTGTTCCGGGCACGGGCCGTGTTCCAGCAGGCAACGCAGGTGGTCTGGCGTGCCGTAGCCCTTGTGCCGGTCGAAGCCGTACATGGGGTAGCTGGCGTGCAGCCGGACCAGTTCGGCATCGCGCGCGGTCTTGGCCAGGATGGACGCCGCCGAGATCGCCTGTACCTGCGCATCGCCGCCGATCACGGTCTGCACCCGGCAGGCCAGCGCCGGCGCACGGTTGCCGTCCACCTGCACCAGGTCGGGCACGCAGCCCAGCCCCTCGACGGCCCGCCGCATGGCCAGCATGGTGGCGTTCAGGATGTTCAGCGCGTCGATCTCGGCCACGCTGACGCTGGCCACGCACCAGGCCAGCGCGCGCTCCTGGATCAGCGGGGCGAGTTCGTCGCGGGCGCGCTCGCTCAGCATCTTGGAATCGTTCAGGCCGTCGACCGGACGGGCCGGATCGAGGATGACGGCCGCCGCGTAGACCGGCCCGGCCAAGGGCCCCCGGCCGGCTTCGTCCACGCCCGCCACGCGCAGGGTCAGCAGCGTCTGGGCATCGAAGGCCGACAACAGGTCCGCTCCCGGCGATTCCACCGCGGTCCAGCCCAGCTCGGTCTGCACCCAGCCCTTCTCAGCCATGGCCCGCCACCTCCAGGATCGCCTGGCTGGCCAGGGCGGGCGTGTCGCGCACGAGGTCGTCATGCAAGGCGGTGAAGCGCTCTTCCAGCCGGCGGGTGGCGGCCTCGTCGGTCAGCGCCTTCCAGGCCGCGTCGGCCAGCGCGCGCGGCGTGGCCTCGTCCTGCAGCAGCTCGGGCACGACCGTGTCGCGGCACAGCACGTTGGGCAGTCCCACCCAGGGCAGATAGGCCTGGCGCCGCATGATCCACCATGACAATCGCGGCAGCACGTAGGAAATCACCATGGGGCGCTTGAACAGCGCGGCCTCCAGCGTGGCGGTGCCGCTGGCAACCAGGACGGCGTTGCAGGCGGCCAGGATGTCGTGCGTGCCGCCTATGACGGTATGCAGGTTGGCCAGCCCCCCCACGGCCGCGGCGTGCGCCAGGAACTCGCGCTCGCGCTCGGCGTTGGCCATGGGCGCCCACAGATGCAGGCCCGGATCGCGCGCCTGCAGCAGCTTGGCCGCGGCCAGGAAGCGCGGAGCCAGGTGTCGAACCTCGCCGGCCCGGCTGCCGGGCATCAGCGCCAGCACCCGCGCGCCGGCGGCTATGCCGTGGCGGGCCCTGGCCGCGGCGCGGTCGGGCACGCGCTGGACGAGGCGCGCCAGCGGGTGGCCCACGTAGGTCACGGGAACGCCGGCGTCGCGATAGATCTGCTCCTCGAACGGGAACACCACCAGCATGTGGGAGACGGCGTCGCGGATCTTGTTGATGCGTTCCCCCCGCCAGGCCCACAGCGAGGGGCCGATGAAATGCACGGTGGGGATGCCGCCCTCGCGCAGGGCATGCTCCAGGCCGAAATTGAAATCGGGCGCGTCGACCCCGACGAAGGCCGCCGGCCGTTCGGCCAGCCAGCGCTCGCGCAGGCTGCGGCGGATGTTGAGCAGCTCGGGCAGGTGCATCAGGACGTCGGCGTAGCCGTTCACGGCCAGCTTGTGCATGGGATACCAGGCATCGAAACCCTGGGCCTGCATGTTGGGGCCGCCTATGCCCGCCAGCGCCAGTTGCGGCGCCCGCTCGTGCAGGGCCTCGACCACCGTGGCCGCCAGCAGGTCGCCCGAAGGCTCTCCCGCCACCATGCCGATGGACGCCCTGCCCTCATCCGGCACGCCGGCCTCCGTCAGCGCACGATACCGCGCGTGGCGGTATCGAGGAAGGCCAGCAAGGTGGACAGCGGAGCATCGAGCTCGGGATCCTCGGCACGCCTGGCCTGGAGCGCCGCGCGCGCCTCGTCCAGCGTCAGGCCCTGGCGGTACAGCGTCTTGTAGGCGGCCCGCAGTCCGGAGATCTGCGCCGGCGTGAAACCGCGCCGCTTCAGGCCCTCGACGTTGATGCCGACGGCCCTGGCCGGACTGCCCGAGGACGTGACGAAGGGCGGCAGGTCCTGCAGCAGCGTGGAATGGACGCTGGTCATGGCATGCGCGCCGATCTTGACGAACTGGTGCACGCCGGTCATGCCGCCCAGGAATACGTGGTCGCCGATGTGCACATGGCCGGCCAGCTGCGTGCCGTTGGCCAGGATGATGTGGCTGCCCAGCTGGCAATCATGGGCCACGTGCACGTAGGCCATGATCCAGTTGTCGTTGCCCAGGCGCGTCGCACCCGCGTCCTGCACCGTGCCGGTGTTGATGGTGCAGCATTCGCGTATCGTGTTGCCGTCGCCGATCTCCAGGCGGGTGGGCTCGCCGGCGTACTTCTTGTCCTGCGGCTCGGCACCGATCGAGCACGACGGGAAGAAGCGGTTGCCGCGCCCTATCGTCGTATGGCCGTCGATGACGCAATGCGGTCCGATCTCGGTGTCGGCGCCGATGCGCACGTTCGGCCCGATCATGCTGAAGGGGCCGACCGTCACGCTGTCGTCCAGCCGGGCGGCCGGATCGACGATAGCGGTGGGATGTATCCTCGCCACGAAAACCTTCCGTCAGGGTTCAAGGATGCGCATGGTGCACATCAGGTCCGCCTCGGCCGCGACCTGTCCGTCCACCAGCGCCTTGCCGTTGTACTTCCAGATGCCGCGCGACGAACGCTCGACGTTGACCTCCAGGCGCAGCTGGTCCCCCGGGACCACGGGCCGCTTGAAGCGGGCGCCGTCGATGCCGACGAAGTAGTACACCGTGTTGTCGTCGGGCTTCTTGCCGGCCGCGGTGAACGACGTGATGGCGGCCGCCTGGGCCATGGCCTCGAGGATCAGCACGCCCGGCATGACGGGATGGTGCGGGAAATGGCCGGTGAAGAACGGTTCGTTGATCGACACGTTCTTGATCGCGAGGATGGATTCCCCGGGCTTGACGTCGATGACCCGATCGATCAGCAGCATCGGATAGCGATGCGGCAAATGGTCGAGTATCCCCTTGATGTCCATTTCCATACAGATTCCAGTATTTGATGCGCGGCGGGCCGCTGCGGCGCCCGCCCGCCTTTTACTTCTTTTCCAGCGCCTTGATCCGCTTGGCCATGGTGGCCAGGTGCCTGACAGCGACCGCGTTGCGCTCCCACTGGGCGTGCTCGGTCATCGGGAAGAAACCAGTGTACTGCCCCGGCTTGTCGATGTTGCTGTGCACCGGGGTTGCCGCCGAGATGAAGACGTCGTCGCCGATCTTCAGGTGGCCCCCTATCATCGCGGCCCCGCCGATGGAACAGCGCTGGCCGATGGTGGTCGATCCGGCGATGCCCACGCAGGCCGCCATCGCGGTGTGGTCGCCGATGCGGCAGTTGTGGCCGATCATGATCTGGTTGTCGATCTTGACGCCGTTGCCGATCACGGTGTCGTCCAGCGCGCCGCGATCGATGGTGGTGTTGGCGCCGATCTCGACGTCATCGCCGATACGCACGCCCCCGAACTGCGGGATCTTGGTCCAGGCTCCCTTGGCCCGGGACGGATCGGGCGCGAACCCGAAGCCGTCATCGCCGATGACCGCTCCCGACAAGACGACGCAACGCGCGCCCATGCTGACCCCCCGGTACAGCGTGACACGCGGATGCAGCACCGTATCGGCGCCGACGCGGCAGCCCTCGCCCACGACGCAACCCGCACCGATGCGGGCGCGCGGCCCGATCTGCGCGCCGGCCTCGATGACCGCGAGCGGCCCCACGTGGGCGCTGGGATCGACGCTGGCGTCGGGCGCGACGACGGCCGACGGATGGATGGAGCCGGCGGGCTGGGGATGCAATTGCCGGTCGAACCATTGCCCGATCCGCGCGAACAGCAGATAGGGCGAATTGCAGACCACCAGCGGCAGCGCCTGCTCGGCGCGGCCTGCCTGCGAGAGGCTTTCGCGATAGGCTTGCGCCACCTCGGCCGTGACCAGCACGACCGCTGCGCGCGCATCGATCAGTTGCGACTGGTAACGGGGATTGGCGACGAAACTCAGTTCCTGCGGCCCCGCGTGCTCGAGATTCGCGATGCCCGCGACCACGACTTCGGCGCTGGGGAGCGCTTGCGCCCCCCCCGGCTCGATCGTCCACGTCAACCCGCTGGTATCGGTTTCGTCGAGCAGCCTTTGCAGTACCGGCGCCTTGGTCGTGTCAAGCAGGATGGGCATGCGAAGCTCGCGCGGACGACAGGAACATGCGAGAGCGGCGCAATTACTTGGCGCCGCTGTTCAGGGCCTTCAGGACCTTGTCGGTGATGTCGACACGCGGGCTGACCACGACGGCTTCCTGGAAGATCAGGTCGTAGTTTTCCTGCTCGGCGATCTGCTTGATCACGCGGTTGGCGCGCTCGAGGATCTGCGAGAGCTCCTCGTTGCGGCGCTGGTTCAGGTCCTCCTGGAACTCGCGGCGCTTGCGCTGGAAGTCCTTGTCGAGGTCGCTCAGGTCGCGCTGGCGGCGGGTGCGATCGGATTCGGACAGTACGGCGCTGTCCTTGTCCAGCTGCTCGGACTGGGTGCGCAGGCGATTGGCCATGTCTTGCAGCTCGGCATCGCGCTTCTTGAAGTCGGCTTCGATCTTGGCCTGGGCGGCCTTGGCCGGCGCGGCGTCGCGGAAGATCCGCTCGGTATTGACGAAGCCGATCTTGACCGGGGCCTGGGATGCCTGGGCATGAGCCGCGCCGACAGCGGCACTAGAAAGCACCAGCGCCGCCAGCACCCGGCCGGCACCCTTGACTGCAGAGGAGGCGGTCAGACTGGTGGCAGATGTCGAAAACATGCGGATCATTTATTTCTCGCTAGGAAGGTAGTCGTGTATTTTGCCACTAATGGCGCCGGGCCGGGCAAGCGCCCAGGGCCGCGCCCTGGTAATTGGTTGTAGCAGAAAAATTCCCGGGCGGGCATAGGCCTTGCGGCCGCCCGCCTCGTTCGCCTCGTCAGAACCCCGTGCCGATCTGGAACTGGAAGCTCTGGGTCCGGTCCTGCGGCTTGGCGTTGAGCGCCTTGCCGAAGGAGATCTTCAGAGGACCGATGGGCGATTGCCAGCTCAGGCCGATACCGGCCGAGTAGCGCAGCTGGCCCAGGTTGATGTTCTCCTCGTCGGCGTAGACGTTACCCGCGTCGGCGAACAGGAACCAGCGCAGCGTGCGGTCCTGCTGGGTGCCGGGGAACGGCAGCAGCAGCTCGGCATTGGCGATGACCCGCTTGGCGCCGCCCAGGCTGTCGCCGTTCTTGCTGTCGCGCGGACCCAGCGAACCGCCGTCGAAGCCGCGCACCGATCCGATACCGCCGGCGTACACGTTCTTGAGCAGCGGGTACGGCCGGCCGCCGAAGCCCTTGCCGTAGTCGACCTGGCCGTTCAGCGCCAGCGTCATGCTGCGCGTGATGGGCCAGTAGTACTGGTGCTGGTAGCTGGCCTTGTAGTAGCGCAGGTCGCCGAACAGCGAGGTTTCGCCGGCCGCGCGCTGGTAGGTGCCGCGCGTGGGCGCCAGCGCGCTGTCGCGCCGGTCGTTGCTCCAGCCCACCGAGAAGATGACGGCGTTGCTGCGAGCCCCGAAGGTATTGACGTAGTCGATGAAGCGCTGGGGGCTGCTGTCGTAGATGTCGATGTCGTTGGCTTCCAGCGCGGTGCCGAAGAACACGCGCTGGGTTTCCGTGAACGGCACGCCGAACGTCAGGCTCGCCCCCATGGTCTTGATGCGGTAGTCGCCGGTGTTGATCGACAGCGGACGCAGCGTACGGTAGTACAGGCTGGTCGAGCGGCTGATGCCATCCTGCGTGAAGTACGGATTGGTCTGGCTGATCGCGATCGTGCGGTAGGTCTTGCCGGTGTTCAGCTCCAGGCCGGCGGTGGTGCCGCTGCCGAAGATGTTGTCCTGGCTGATGCCCGCCGACAGCACCACCTTGTCGGTACTGCTGAAGCCCGCGCCCAGGTTGATCATGCCGGTCGGCTTTTCCTGGACGTTCACGTTGACGTCGATCTGGTCGGGCGTGCCCGGCACCGGCGGCGTCTCGATGTTGATGTTCTGGAAGTAGCCCAGGCGGTCGATCCGGTCGCGCGACAGCTGGATCTTGCCGGCGTCGTACCAGGCGCTCTCGAGCTGGCGCATCTCGCGGCGGATCACGACGTCGCGGGTGCGGGTGTTGCCGCCGATGTTCACGCGGCGCACGTACACGCGGCGGTTGGGATCGACGAAGAAGGTGATGGCCGCCGTTTTTTTCTCGCGATCGACCTGGGGCGTGGCGTTGACGTTGCTGAAGGCATAGCCCAGCTTGCCCAGGTAGTCGGTGATGGCCTTGCTGGAGGCGTTGACCTTCTCGGCCGAGAAGGTCTCGCCCGGCTTGACCGTGATCAGCTTGTTGAGCTCGTCGTCCAGGCCCAGCAGGTCGCCCGCCAGCTTGACGTCGCTGACCGAGTATTTGTCGCCTTCCGTGATGGACAGGGTGATGAAGATGTCCTTGCGGTCGGGCGAGATCGTGACCTGCGGCGAATCGACGTTGAATTCCAGGTAGCCGCGGTTCATGTAGTAGGAGCGCAGGGTTTCGATGTCGCCCTGCAGCTTCTGGCGGGAATACTGGTCGGCCTTGGTATACCAGGTCAGCCAGCCCGGCGTGGTGAGCTGCAGCAGGTCCAGCAGCTCGCTTTCGCGGATGGCCTTGGCGCCGATGATCTTGATGCCCGCGATGCGCGCCACGTCGCCTTCGAAGATGTCGAAGGTGATGCCGACGCGGTTGCGTTCGAGCGGCGTGATCGTGGGCACGATCTCGACCGAGTACTTGCCGCGCGCCAGGTACTGTCGCTTGAGTTCCTGCACGGCGCGGTCGAGCAAGGCGCGGTCGAAGATGCGGGCCTCGGCGAAGCCCACTTCGGCCAGCGACTTGAGTACGTTGGCGGACTCGAATTCACGCATGCCGTTGAAGGAGATCGCGGCGATCGCGGGGCGTTCGTCGACGATGACCACCACCACGTCATTCTCGACCTCGATCCGCACGTCGCGGAAGAAGCCCGTGCCGTACAGCGCCCGCACCGCCTGCGTGGCCTGCTCTTCGGTGAAGCGCTCGCCCACCTTGACCGGCAGGTACCCGAAGACCGTGCCGGCCTCGGTGCGCTGGATGCCTTCCACCCGGATGTCGCGGACAACGAAGGGATCGAAGGCGTAGGCCAGGGGGGTGACCGCCATGGCCAGCAAAATGGACAGCAGACGCGGCATGCGCCGGGTGCGATTGGTCATGCGTAATCCCGGAGTTTTCTTAATTGAGTGATATGCGAAAGCGCGGCGTGCGGCTCGATCCGGCCCGGGCGGTCGAGGCACGGTCCACGGGGGCGGCGGGCAAGGCGGCGCGCATGGGTTCTAGGTCAGCAGTCGCGTAAAGTCGTTGAACAAGGCAACGGCCATCAGCACCATCAGGATGCCGAACCCGGCGCGCTGCCCCACTTCCATCCAGCGTTCCGGCGGCGGACTGCCCCGGATGATCTCGACGAGATAATACAGCAGGTGCCCCCCGTCCAGCATGGGGATGGGCAGGAGATTCAGCACGCCCAGGCTGACGCTGACCAGCGCCAGGAAGGCGATGTAGGCCTCCAGGCCCATCCTGGCCGTCTGGCCGGCGTAGTCGGCGATGGTCACCGGCCCGCTGAGGTTGCTCAGGGCCACGTCCCCCACCAGCATCTTGCCCAGCATCCGCAGCGAGAACCAGGACACCTCGGCGGTGCGGCGGGCGCCCATGGCCAGGCTTTCGACCGGACCATGGCGCACGGTGATGAGCTGGATGTCGCCGCCGATCTGGGCGCCGATGCGGCCCACCAGCGTACCGTCCGCCTGGCGCTCCTCGCGCGGCAGGACGTCGATCGCCAGCGCCGCCCCGTCGCGTATCACGGACAGGCGCAGCGGCTGGCCGGCATGCGCCTGGATCAGCGTGATCAGTTCGGTGGCCGAGGGATCCTTCTTGTCGCCTGCCGCCACCACCCTGTCGCCGGCCAGCAGGCCCGCCTGGGCGGCGGCGCTCTCGGGCACGATGCTGCGGATCACGGGTTTCGGGCTGGCCAGGCCGAAGCCCTCGCGGCCCAGCACGTCGCCTTCCATCTGGCCCAGCGCGGCGCGGGAGAAGTCGACCGTGCGCACGCGGCGCTCGCCGCTGGCCGTCTGCACCTCGACGGCGGGACGGGCCTTGTCGGTCAGGCTCTTGAGCAGCATCCACCGCGCGTCGCCCCAGGTACCCACCTGGGCGCCGTCGATGGCGAGGATGCGGTCGCCCGCCTGGACGCCCGCCGCGAAGGCCGGCGTGCCGGCCGCCGGCGCGCCCAGCACGGCCGCCGGTTCCTTGACGCCGGCCATGTTCAGCGCCGCGTACAGCAGCGCCGCGAGCACCAGGTTGAACACCGGCCCGGCCGCGACGATGGCGATGCGCTTGCCCACCGGCTGGGCATTGAACGCGCGGCCCCGCTCGGCGGCGGGCACCTCGCCCTCGCGCTCGTCCAGCATCTTCACGTAACCGCCCAGCGGGATCACCGACAGGGCCCATTCGGTGCCGTGGCGGTCGGTGCGCTTGCACAGCACCTTGCCGAATCCCACCGAGAACCTCAGGATGCGCACCCCGCACGCGCGGGCCACGAGGTAGTGCCCCAGTTCGTGGATCACCACCAGCACGCCCAGCGCGACGGCGAAGGCCGCCAACGTCAACAACATGGAAATCTCCTTGCTCCGGCATCCTGGCCTGGATGCCGAACCGACGATTTAACACGGAAATGCACGCCGGCTCCGGCAATACACGGGGAATCTCGGTAAGCGAACATGACAGGATCATCGGCCAAAGGCCGGTGGCCGCCAACCCGGGTGCGCGGCAAGCGCGCTTCCTAGGGCCCGGCGTTCCGGGCCAGGGCCTCGCCAGCCCGGGCGCGCGCCTCGCGGTCCAGGTCGAGCAGGCCTTCCAGGCTGCCCAGCCGGTCCGCGGCCCGGACCCAGGCGCCATCCAGCACGGTCTCGATGATAGCCGCGATTGCCGGATAGGGGGCGGCGCCCCGCAGGAAGGCCTCGACGGCCACTTCGTTGGCGGCGTTCAGGGCCACGCAGGCGCCCTGCCCGCCCCGCAACGCCTCGAACGCCAGGCGCAGGCACGGAAAGCGGGCCAGGTCGGGGGCCTCGAAGTCCAGGCGGCCCAGCCGGGCCAGGTCCAGCGGGCCGACGCCCGTGGCGATGCGCTCGGGGAATGCGAGGCCGTACGCGATGGGGGTCCGCATGTCGGGATGCCCGAGCTGCGCCAGCACCGACCCGTCGTCGTACTCGACCATGGAGTGGATCACGCTTTGCGGATGCACCACGACGTCGATGCGCTCCGGCGGCATCGCGAACAGCCAGTGCGCCTCGATGACCTCCAGCCCCTTGTTCAGCATCGTGGCCGAATCGACCGAGATCTTGCGCCCCATGGACCAATTGGGATGGGCACAGGCCTGGTCTGGGGTGACGTCCGCCAGGCTGTCCAGCGGCCGGGTACGGAATGGTCCGCCCGAGGCGGTCAACAGCAGCCGGCGCACGCCCGGCGCGGGCGCCTGGGCCGCCGACGCCCGGGCGCCATGGGGCAGGCACTGGAAGATGGCGTTGTGTTCGCTGTCGATAGGCAGGAGTTCGGCGCCGTTGTCGCGCACCGCGTCCATGAACAGGCGCCCCGCCACCACCAGGGCCTCTTTGTTCGCCAGCAGCACCCGCTTGCCGGCGCTGGCGGCCGCCAGCGCCGAAGGCAGGCCCGCGGCGCCCACGATGGCGGCCATGACCGTGTCGCTGGCCTCGTCGGCGGCGGTATCGGCCAGCGCCTGCGCGCCCACGCGGATCTCCGGCAACCGTGCCCTGCCCCGCCACGCATCGACGAAACGCTGGCGCGCCGCATCATCGGGCACCACCACGACGGCAGCCTGGCTGGCCTCCGCCTGGGCGGCGAGCTGTTCCATGCGGCTGTGGGCGCTCAGGGCATGAACGCGGTAGCGCTGCGGGTGGCGCGCGATCACGTCCAGCGTGCTGGCGCCGATGGAGCCGGTGGCGCCCAGTATGGTGACGGTACGGAAGGTCATGACAGCAGGACGGCCAGCGGCAGGACGGGAATCAGGGCATCGATGCGATCCAGCACGCCGCCGTGGCCCGGCAGCAGGTTGCTGGAATCCTTGATGCCGGCGCGCCGCTTGATGAGCGATTCGAACAGGTCGCCCGCGATGGACAGCGCCGCCAGCACCACGGCCAGGGCCAGGGCTCCGGCCCATCCCCAGCGCTCGACCAGGGCGGCGCCGAAGGTGCCGGGGAAGAAGCCGCAGGCCAGCACGAAGACGACCACGCACACGACGCCGCCCAGCGCGCCCTCGCGGGTCTTGCCCGGGCTGATGTGGGGTGCGAGCTTGTTGCGCCCCAGCGCGCGGCCGACGAAATACGCCGAGATGTCGGCGATCCAGACCACCGCCATCAGGGTGAGCAGGAAGGGCACGCCGCGTCCGAACGCCGCGGTCAGCGCCGACCAGGCGGCCAGCAGCGCAAACGGCGCCAGCGCGGTCAGCCAGGGGTTGCGGGGCTCGGCATCCGGACTGGCGCGAAACAGCATGGGGACCAGCAGGCCCACCCAGACCGCCGAGACGGCGATCCACAGGCCGCGCCAGAAGTTGCCGGCGGGACCGGCCGAGAGGTCGGCGCCGCCGCTGTTCCAGCGCCAGGCGACCAGGGCGGCGCCCAGTACCACGCCCGCCGCGATGGCGGGCAGATGGGCGCGGCCGGTGCCGCCGCGGGGCGAAAGCGTCAGGCGCCACCACTCCCACAGCGCGCAGCCCACGAACACCGCCATCAGGATCTCGAAGGGGCGCGGATCGGCCACCGCCAGCACGGCGACCAGGACGATCAGCAGGACGATGGCGGTGACGACGCGCTGCCCGAGCATGGGTCTAGCCGCCGTTCGAGGAAACCGCCGCCGGCGCCTTCAGCTGGGCGCTGGTGCGGCCGAAGCGGCGCTCGCGGCTGCGATAGGACTTGCACGCCAGATCCAGTTGATCGGCGTCGAAATCGGGCCAGAAGCAGTCGGTGAAATACAGCTCGGTATAGGCCAGTTGCCAGACCAGGAAGTTGGAGATGCGCTGCTCGCCGCCCGTGCGGATGAACAGGTCCGGCTCCGGCGCGTACGCCATCGACAGATGCGGCGTCAGCATGGCCTCGTCCAGTTGCTCGGGATGGGCAGCCAGGTCCGGACGCGCAGCCAGCAGGCGGCGCGTCGCTTCCAGGATGTCCCAGCGGCCGCCATAGTTGGCGGCGATCGTCAGCGTCAGGCGGTCGTTGTCGCGGGTGCGGGCTTCCACGTCGGCGATCAGCTCGCGCAGCCGGGGCTCGAACGCGCTGATGTCCCCCACGACCTTGAGCTTGATGCCGTTGCGGGCCAGCCTGGCGACCTCGCGCTCCAGCGCGTGGACGAACAGCCGCATCAGCAGGGACACCTCGTCGGGCGGACGGCGCCAGTTCTCGGAACTGAAGGCGAACAGGGTCAGGTATTCGATGCCGCGGACGGCGCAGGCCTCCACCACCGCCCTGACGGCATCCACGCCCTTCTTGTGGCCCGCCACGCGGGGCAGGAAGCGCTGCGTGGCCCATCGGCCGTTGCCGTCCATGATGATCGCCACGTGCCTGGGCACGGCGTCGGTACGGGGAATGCCGAGGGTTGAACTCAGGACCATGTCAGCTCCGCTGGGACCGAATGTACATGGCGGAACTCAAACCGTCATGATCTCCGCTTCTTTCTGCGCGACCACCTTGTCGATCTCGGCGACGAAACGATCGGTCAGCTTCTGGACGTCGTCCTGCGCGCGGCGTTCTTCGTCCTCGGAGATTTCCTTGTCCTTGACCAGGCGCTTGAGCTGCTCGTTGGCGTCGCGCCGCAGGTTGCGCACGGCGACCTTGGCATCCTCGCCCTCGCTCTTGACCACCTTGGTCAGCTCGCGGCGGCGCTCTTCGGTCAGCGCCGGCATCGGCACGCGGATCAGGTCGCCCATGGACTGGGGGTTGAGACCCAGGTCGGATTCCCGGATGGCCTTCTCGACCACCTGGGCCATCTTCTTTTCCCACGCCTGGACGCTCAGGGTACGCGCATCCAGCACGCTGACGTTGGCGACCTGGCTCAGCGGAACCATGGAACCGTAGTACTCGACCTGGACATGGTCCAGTATGCCGGCATGGGCACGACCCGTACGGATCTTCGCGAGACTGCCCTTCAGGGTCTCGATGGACTTGCCCATCTTGGTCTCGGCGTTTTTCTTGACGTCGGAAGCGCTCATTGCGGTCTCCTAAATGCTGAACAATCGATCAAACGTGCACCAGCGTGCCTTCGTCGTCGCCCGAGACGACGCGCTTCAGGGCGCCAGGCTTGTTGATCGAAAAAACCTTGATCGGCAGTTTCTGGTCGCGGCACAGCGCGAACGCCGTCGCATCCATCACTTCCAGGCGGCGCACGATGGCCTCGTCGAAACTGATGCGGCTGTAGCGCGTAGCCGTGGGATCCTTCTTGGGATCGGCCGAATAGATGCCGTCGACCTTGGTTGCCTTCAATACGATTTCGGCACCGACCTCGGCGCCGCGCAGGGCGGCGGCGGTGTCGGTGGTGAAGAACGGGTTGCCCGTGCCGGCCGCGAAGATCACGACCTTGCCCTCTTCCAGGTAGCGCAGGGCCTTGGGGCGGATGTAGGGCTCGACCACCTGCTCGATGGTCAGCGCCGATTGCACGCGCGCATCGACGCCGCGGCGCTTGAGCGCGTCCTGCAGCGCCAGGGAGTTCATGATGGTGGCCATCATGCCCATGTAGTCGGCGGTGGCGCGGTCCATGCCCTGGGCACCCGGCGCCACGCCGCGGAAGATGTTGCCGCCGCCGATGACCAGCGCCAGCTCGACGCCCAGCTCGGCCACCTCGGCAATTTCCTCGACCATGCGGCCGATGGTCGCCCGGTTGATACCGAACGCATCGTCACCCATCAGGGCTTCGCCCGACAGCTTGAGCAGGACGCGCTTGTACGCCCCCGTTTTCGTTCCAGATGCGTTCATTTCCACCGTCATACATGCTCCCGCGCAATCGCCGACATCCGGCCCATCTCCGCCCACAGAGGCCCACCCTTCTGCGCTGCGTTACGTCTACATCTTTACAACAGCCCCACTTCCCCCAGACGAGGCACGAGGGATCCGGCTCCGCCGGTCCCTCGAGGCCGCCCCCGGGGGGCGCGCGTAAGCGCGTAGGGGGGGACTAACTCTTTGCAGCAGCAGCCTGGGCAGCGACTTCTGCGGCGAAGTCGGTGACCTTCTTCTCGATGCCTTCGCCCACCACGTACAGCACGAATTGCTGGACGGCGGAGTTCTTGGCCTTGAGCACCTGCTGGACGGTCTGCTTGTCGTCCTTGACGAACGGTTGCGACAACAGCGTAACCTCTTTCAGGAACTTCTGGACCGAACCTTCGACCATCTTGGCGACGATGTCGGCGGGCTTGCCCGATTCGGCGGCCTTCTGCTCGGCAACCGAACGCTCGCGCTGGATGTCGTCCTGCGACACGCCGGCGGCGTCCAGCGCCTTCGGCTTGGTGGCCGCGACGTGCATGGCGATGTCCTTGCCCAGCGTTTCGTCGCCGGAGTACTCGACCAGCACGCCGATGCGGCCGCCGTGCACGTACTGGGCCAGCTTGTTCTCTGTGGCGATGCGGGTGAAGCGGCGGATGGAGATGTTCTCGCCGATCTTGCCGATCAGGGCGGTACGCACGCTTTCCACGGTGCCGTCACGGAACGCCAGCTCGGACAGGGCGGCGACGTCGGCCGGGTTGGCCTTGGCGATCAGCTCGGCGATTTCGTTGGCGAACTGGACGAAATCGTCGTTCTTGGCCACGAAGTCGGTTTCGCTGTTGACCTCGACGGCGACGCCGGTCTTGGCATCGGCCGAGACATACAGGGCCACCAGGCCTTCGGCGGTCACGCGGGCGGCGGCCTTGCTGGCCTTGCTGCCCAGCTTGACGCGCAGGATTTCCTCGGCCTTGGCCAGATCGCCACCGGCTTCGGTCAACGCCTTCTTGCACTCCATCATGGGCGCGTCGGTCTTCTCGCGCAGTTCCTTGACCATTGCTGCGGTAATTTCGGCCATGATTACTCCTGACATCTTCCGCCCCTGACAAAGGCGGAAATATAGTTTGACTAAAAAGAAGGGGCACAAGGCCCCTTCAAGCATTACTAGCGGCAGAGAAGCCCACTCCCGCATCCAGGCAAGAATGCGGCGCTTCGCGCCGAGACATCCCCACCCAGACCCAGGATGCGGTGGATCCGGCTCCGCCGGTCCACCCGCATCGCCCCCTGGGGGGCGCGCGCAAGCGCGTAGGGGGACCTTACTCCTCGCCTTCGACTTCCACGAACTCGTCGCCGCCTTCGGTCACGGCATCGACCACGCCCTGCAGGGCCTGTTCGCGGCCTTCCAGCACGGCATCGGCCACGCCGCGGGCATACAGGGCGATCGCCTTGGACGAATCGTCGTTGCCCGGGATGACGTGGGCCACGCCGTCCGGCGAGTGGTTAGTATCCACCACGGCGACGACCGGAATGTTAAGCGCCTTGGCTTCGGTGACGGTAATTTTGTGATACCCGACGTCGATGATGAAGATCGCGTCCGGCAGGCCGTTCATGTCCTTGATGCCGCCGATGGACTTGTTCAGCTTCTCGAGCTCGCGCTGGAACATCAGCGCTTCCTTCTTGCTCATGCGCTCGGTCGCGCCCTCGGCCTGCATGGCTTCCATGTCCTTCAGGCGCTTGATCGAGGTCTTGACCGTCTTGAAGTTGGTCAGCATGCCGCCCAGCCAGCGGCTGTCGACGTAGGGCATGCCGCAGCGCTGCGCTTCCTCGGCGATGATCTCGCGAGCCGCGCGCTTGGTGCTGACGAACAGGATCGTGCCGCCGCGGGCCGACAGTTGACGCACGAACTTCAGAGCGTCCTGGTACAGGGCCAGGGTCTTCTCGAGGTTGATGATGTGGATCTTGTTGCGATGGCCGAAGATATAGGGGGCCATCTTGGGGTTCCAGAAGCGGGTTTGGTGGCCAAAGTGGACACCGGCTTCCAGCATTTCGCGCATGCTAACGGACATATTGACTCCGAGGGTTGGGTCTTGCACCGCATCAGCACCCGCCAGGCACACTAGGCCCGGCCGGCACCCTGGACGACACGGCGCGCGGTTGAAAAATCCAGGCCGAAGACGGGCGACATCCCTGGAGAAACTCCAGGCTTTCTGGCATGATGGACGCGCCACGCGGCGCCCCGCCACCCCAGGATCGCCCTGATCCGATCCGGCCTTTGGCTTCCTGAAATCACAGGAAGCCTATAATTCTACTATTTTCCGGACCACCTGCTCAAGCGATCCCTCGGCCCCGGCGCCGGCCCTCGTCGTTTCTTGTTACAAGAAAGCCTCGACGCCTGCCCTTTCGGGCGCCGTCCGGGCCGGCTGCGGGCGCGACGGGCGGTCCGGCGCCATAATGTGGAGCGCACACAGCGCGGGAAGCAGATCATGAGCATCACCATCAAGTCGGCCGAGGAAATCGGGAAAATGCGCGAGGCCTGCCAGGCGGCGGCCAGCGTGCTCGATTTCATCGCGCCCTACGTCAAGCCGGGCGTGACCACCGGCGAACTGGACCGGCTGTGCCTGGAATTCATGACCGACGAACTGAAGGTGAAGTCGGCCACCATCGGCTATGCGCCGCCGGGCTACCCGCCCTTCACCGGGGCCATCTGCACCTCGGTCAACCACCAGGTCTGCCACGGCATCCCCGGCGACAAGGTCCTGAAGAACGGCGACTCGCTCAACATCGACGTCACCATCATCAAGGACGGCTGGCACGGCGACACGAGCCGCATGTTCTTCGCCGGCGAGCCCTCCATCCTGGCGCGCCGCCTGGCGCAGGTCACGTACGAGTGCATGTGGCTGGGCATCGAGCAGGTCCGCCCCGGCGCCCACCTGGGCGACATCGGCCACGCCATCCAGAAGCACGCCGAGGCGCACGGCTACAGCGTGGTCCGGGAGTTCTGCGGCCACGGCATCGGCCAGGTGTTCCACGAAGACCCGCAGGTGCTGCACTACGGCAAGCCCGGCACCGGCATCGAACTGCTGCCGGGCATGATCTTCACCGTGGAACCCATGATCAACGCCGGACGCCGGGAAATTCGCGAACTGGCCGATGGATGGACCATCGTGACCCGGGACCACAGCCTGTCGGCCCAATGGGAACACACGGTGGTGGTGACGGACTCGGGCTACGAGACCCTGACCGTCTCGCCCGGCATGCCCGCCCCGCCCAGCTTCGTCACCGCCAAGGCCGCCTGATCCTGCTCCCATGTCCATGTCCACCGCCACGCTGGCTTCGCCCGGCCTGAACGAACTGCAGGGCCTGCGCAACACCATGCGAGCAGCGCGCGAGCGCGCGATCGCCACCTACCGCGAGAACCTGCGCGCCGATGGACTGCTGACCGAGCTGCGGCGCATCGTCGACCGCACGCTGGTGGCGCTGCTCGAGCGCCATCCGCTGCCCGAGGGCGCGACACTGGCGGCCGTGGGCGGCTACGGCCGCGGCGAGCTGTATCCCTATTCCGACGTGGACGTGCTGGTGCTGCTGCGCCAGCCCCCCGGCGCCGAGGACGAGGCCAGGATAGGCGCGCTGATCACGGCGCTGTGGGACATCGGGCTGGAGCCCGGCCACAGCGTCCGCACGGTGGACGAATGCATGGCCGAGGCGGCCCGGGACATCACCGTGGAAACGGCGCTGCTGGAGGCCCGCTACCTGGCCGGCAGCCGGACGCTGATGCGCCAGTTCGAGACCGCGATGCGCGGCCGGCTGGACAAGCGTGCCTTCTTCCACGACAAGCAGCTGGAGATGCAGCAGCGGCACACCAAGTACAACTACACGCCGTACGCGCTGGAACCCAATTGCAAGGAATCGCCGGGCGGCCTGCGCGACCTGCAGGTCATCCTGTGGATGGCGCGGGCGGCAGGCTTCGGCAAGACCTGGGCACAGGTCGCCCGCGCGGGACTGCTGACGGCCGACGAGGCCCGCCACCTGCGGCGCGCCGAACAGGCCTTCAAGCGCCTGCGCATCGAGCTGCACCTGCTGACCGGCCGGCGCGAGGACAGACTGGTGTTCGACATCCAGCCGGCGATGGCCAAGGTCTACGGCATCGAGGCCGGCGGCGCGCGCCGCCCCAGCGAAATGCTGATGCAGCGCTACTACTGGGCGGCCAAGCTGGTGACCCAGCTCAACACCATCCTGGTCCAGAACCTGGAAGAGCGCCTGTTCGCGCGGCCGGGCGAAGAAGCCCAGCCCATCGACGAGGACTTCCGCAGCCTGCACGAACGGCTGGACATGTACCGGGACGACGCGTTCGAGCGCAACCCCACGCTGTTGCTGCGCGCCTTCCTGGTCATGCAGCAGCAACCCTCGCTCAAGGGCATGTCGGCCCGCATGCTGCGCGCCATCTGGCACGCGCGCCGGCGCATCGACGCCCAGTTCCGGCGCAATCCGGTCAACCGCCACCTGTTCCTGTCCATCCTGCAACAGCAGCGCGGCATCGTGCACGAGCTGCGCCGGATGAACGAACTCAGCATCCTGCCGCGCTACCTGCTGCCCTTTCGCCGCATCGTCGGCCAGATGCAGCACGACCTGTTCCACGCCTACACCGTGGACCAGCACATCCTGATGGTGGTGCGCAACCTGCGCCGCTTCACCATGCCGGAACACGCGCACGAGTACCCCCTGTGCAGCCAGTTGATCGCGAACTTCGACGGCCACTGGATCCTGTACGCGGCGGCCCTGTTCCACGACATCGCCAAGGGCCGCGGCGGCGATCACTCCGAGCTGGGCGCCGTGGAAGCGCGCAAGTTCGCGCGCGAGCACGGGCTGGCCAAGGACGACGCGGCACTGCTGGAATTCCTGGTGCGCCAGCACCTCACGCTGTCCTCGGTCGCGCAGAAAAAGGACCTGTCCGATCCGCAGGTCATCCAGGAGTTCGCGGCGCTGGTGGGCGACACGCGGCACCTGACCGCGCTCTACCTGCTGACCGTGGCCGACATACGCGGCACCAGCCCCAAGGTCTGGAACGCCTGGAAAGGCAAGCTGCTCGAAGACCTGTTCGTCAAGACGCGGCGGGCGCTGGGCGGAGAGATCCCCGACTCCAAGGCCATCCTGGAAAATCGCAAGGAAGAAGCGCTGGGCGCGCTGCGGCTGGCAGGGCTGACCGAGGACGCCCACGAAGCGCTGTGGAAGCAGCTGGACGTGGCCTATTTCCTGCGCCACGAGGCGCCCGAGATCGCCTGGCAGACCCGGCACCTGTACAACAAGGTCAACAGCGAGGCGCCCATCGTGCGCGCCCGCCTGGCGCCCATCGGCGAAGGCCTGCAGATCGTCGTCTACGTCAAGGACCAGCCCGACCTGTTCGCCCGCATCTGCGGCTATTTCGACGAGCGCCACCTCAGCATCCAGGACGCCCGCATCCACACTACGCGCCATGGCTGGGCGCTGGACAGCTTCATCGTGCTGGCCCAGGGCACGCCCAGCGAACAGCGTTCGCTGCTGAGCCTGGTCGAACACGAACTGACCCAGCGGCTGGCCACGCCCAACGCCGCCGGACCGGCCTCGGCGGGCGACGCCGTCCCGCTGGGGCCCCGGCAGTCGCGGCAGTCGCGCATGTTCCCGATCACCCCCGCGATCGAACTGCGGCCCGACGAGCGCGGACAATCGTGGATACTGAGCGTGACCGCCTCCGACCGGACCGGCCTGCTGCACGCGCTGGCGCGCACCTTCGTCAAGCACGGCATCAACCTCAAGACCGCCAAGGTCATGACCCTGGGCGAACGGGTCGAGGACACTTTCCTGATCGACGGCGACGCGCTCAACAATGCGCGCAGCCAGATCCAGTTCGAACAGGACTTGCTGGAAGCCCTGCAGTAAGCAGCGCCAGTTCCTTTCACGGCGCTGTCGCATGCTTAACCAATTGAAAACGCGGCTTGCGCCGCACGGATCCCAAAAGCAACAATAGCCGGGTTGCCCCGCCCCTGGGGCGGCGTACCGATGGGAGCTCCGCACGTGTCCGCACCTGTTCCCCTGCCGGCCGATGACGACGACGATCGCACGTCGTTCTCCAAGGAAAGCCTGAAGCGCGCCTTTTTCGACCACCTGTTCTACACGATAGGCAAGTTTCCGAAGATCTCGGGCAAGAACGACCTCTACCTGGCCCTGGCCCACGCGATACGCGACCGCAGCCTGCAGCGCTGGATCAGCAGTACCGCCCAGTACAACCAGACCGCGCCGCGCACCGTCGCCTACCTGTCGGCCGAATTCCTGATGGGCCCGCACCTGGGCAACCACCTGATCAACCTGGGCATCGCCGACAGCGTGCGCGAAGCCATGGCCGAGCTGAAACTCGACTTCAACGAGATCCTGCGCCAGGAAGAAGAGCCGGGCCTGGGCAACGGCGGCCTGGGCCGCCTGGCCGCCTGCTTCCTGGATTCCCTGGCCACCGGGCAGATCCCGGCCTTCGGCTACGGCATCCGCTACGAGTACGGTATCTTCTTCCAGACCATCATCGATGGCTGGCAGGTCGAGAACACCGACAAGTGGCTGCGCTACGGCAATCCATGGGAAATCCAGCGCGCCGAATGGGCGGTCGAGATCAAGCTGGGCGGCCACACCGAACAGTACACCGACGATGCCGGCTACCTGCGCGTGCGCTGGGCCCCCGAGAAGACCGTGGTGGGCGTGCCGTTCGATTCGCCCATCCCCGGCTACCGCGTCAACACCACCAACACGCTGAGGCTGTGGCGGGCGGAGGCCACCGAGTCCTTCGATTTCTCGGTCTTCAACCAGGGTGACTACCTGGGCGCGGTCAGCAAGAAGGTGACGTCCGAGAACCTGACCAAGGTGCTCTACCCCAACGACGAAACCACCCAAGGCAAGGAACTACGGCTGGAGCAGCAATACTTTTTCGTGTCGTGTTCGCTGCAGGACATGATACGCATCCATCTTGCCCGCGGCGGCGCCATCGGCGATTTCGACAAGAAGTTCGCGATCCAGCTCAACGACACGCATCCGGCCATCGCCATCGCCGAACTGATGCGGCTGCTGGTGGACGAACACCTGTTGCCGTGGGACCAGGCCTGGGGCATCACCACGCGCAGCTTCTCGTACACCAACCACACGCTGCTGCCCGAAGCCCTGGAGCGCTGGCCGCTGGACCTGTTCCAGCGCATCCTGCCGCGCCACCTGGAACTCATCTATGAGATCAACGCGCGCTTCCTGAACGACGTGCGCATTCATTTCCTGGGAGACGAATCCCGCATCTCCCGCCTCTCGCTGATCGACGAAAGCGGCGAGCGCTACGTACGCATGGCGCACCTGGCCTGCGTGGGCAGCCACGCCATCAACGGCGTGGCCGAACTGCACTCGGACCTGCTCAAGCACGGGCTGCTGAAGGACTTCTACGAAATGTGGCCCGAGAAGTTCACCAACGTCACCAACGGCGTCACGCCGCGCCGCTGGCTGGTCCTGAGCAATCCGCGCCTGACCTCGCTGGTGACCAACGCCATCGGCGACGCCTGGGTGACCGACCTGCCCCGCATCCGCCTGATCGAGGACTACATCGACGATGCGGCGTTCCGGCAGGAATGGCGCGCGGTCAAGCGCGCCAACAAGGTGGACCTGGCGGCGCTGATCCTGCGGCGCACGGGGGTCAAGGTCGACCCCGATTCGATGTTCGACGTGCTGGTCAAGCGCATCCACGAATACAAGCGCCAGCACCTGGCGGTCCTGCATATCGTCACGCTGTACCACCGCTTGAAGTCCGGCCGGGCACGCGACCCCCTGCCCCGCACCTTCATCTTCGGCGGCAAGGCCGCCCCCGGCTATCACACCGCCAAGCTGATGATCAAGCTCATCACCTCGGTAGGCGATGTGGTCAACAACGATCCCGACGTGCGCGACCTGCTCAAGGTGGTGTTCATCCCCAATTTCAACGTCACGCAGGGCCAGTGCATCTATCCGGCCGCCGAGCTGTCCGAGCAGATATCGCTGGCGGGCAAGGAGGCCTCGGGAACCGGCAACATGAAATTCGCGATGAACGGGGCGCTGACCATAGGCACCATGGACGGCGCCAACATCGAACTGCGCGACCAAGTCGGGGCCGAGAACTTCTTCCTGTTCGGCCATACCGCCGCGGAAGTGCGCCACATCAAGACCGCCGGCTATCATCCCGGCGACTACTACCACAGCCACAGCGAGCTGCGCACCTGCCTCGACCTGATCCAGAGCGGTTTTTTCTCGCGCGGCGACACCGAACTGTTCCGGCCGCTGGTCGACAACCTGCTGCGGCACGACCCCTATCTGCTGCTGGCGGACTACCAGTCCTACATCGAGTGCCAGGATCTCGTCAGCCAGGCCTATCGCGACCATGAAGGCTGGACGCGCATGTCCATCCTCAATACCGCCCGATCCGGCAAGTTCTCGTCGGACCGCAGCATCCGCGAATACGCCGAACAGATCTGGAACGTCAAGCCGGTGCCGGTCGAACTGTATGACGAGGCCGAGATGGAGCACACGCTGCGGTGAAAGCTTGCCAAGCAGTGAGAGAATAGGCGCTTTCCACCCCCTTCATCGAGGCCCCATGAAGCTCTACTACTCCCCCGGCGCCTGCTCCCAGGCCCCCCACATCGTCCTGCGCGAGGCAGGCATCGACTTCACCTGGGAAAAGGTCGACCTCAAGGCCAAGACCACCGAGACCGGGCAGGATTTCCGCAAGATCAATCCCAAGGGCTACGTGCCGGCGCTGGAAGTGTCCACTGGCGTGGTGATGACCGAGCTGGCCGTGCTGCTGCAATACATCGCCGATCTCGTGCCGGCGCGCAAGCTGGCGCCCCCGCCCGACAGCGCCGAGCGCTACGCGCTGCAAACCTGGCTGGTGTTCATCGCCACCGAGATCCACAAGGGCTTCTCGCCCATGTTCAAGCCCACGCTGAGCGAGGAAGGCAAGGACGTCTTCCGCCAGATCCTGGCCACGCGCCTGGACTACGTGCAAAGCGAGCTGTCGCAGCGCGAATACCTGATGCCCGGTGGCTTTTCCGTGGCCGATATCTACCTGTTCGTGACCACCGGCTGGGCCACGCGCCTGAACTACGACCTGTCGCGCTGGCCCGCCATCGTGGCCTTCCGCGAACGCATCGCGCAGCGCCCCGCCGTGCAGGCGGCGCTCAAGGCCGAAGGCCTGCAGTAAATCCCCCCCTACGCGCTGACGCGCGCCCCCAGGGGCGGCACTGGCGGACCGGCAAAGCCGGATCCGCTGTGCCCTGGATCACTGACGAATCAGGTGGCTCCGTCGCCGCAGGTGGTGCCCACCAGTTGGCCCAGGATGCGGTGGACGTTCTGCATGCTGTCGTCCACCACCACGCGCATGCCCTGCATGGAAATCTCGTCCACGCTCGCGCGCTGGCCCGCGGCATCGTTGGTGACGAGGCACAGGGCCGCATAGTCCAGGTCGAGCTCCCGCGCCAGGGCGGCCTCGGGCATGCCGGTCATGCCGACCATGTCGCAGCCGTCCCGCCCCATCCGGCGGATTTCCGCGGCGGTTTCCAGCCGCGGACCCTGTGTGCAGCCATAGACCCCGCCGTCGACGACGTCTATCCCGCAGGTCCGCGCCGATTCCAGCAGATCGTGCCGCATGGCGGCGCCATAGGGCTGGGTCATGTCCACATGGGCGACGGGCTGGTCGCCTCCCTCGAAGAAGGTGCGGGGCCGTTCGGTGGTGTAGTCGATGATCTGATCGGGCACGACGATGACCCCGGGCACGAGGGGACCCGCGATGCCGCCCACCGTCGCCACCGAGACGATGCGCCGCACCCCCACCTCATGCAGCGCCCACAGGTTGGCGCGATAGTTGATGCGGTGCGGGGCCAGCGTGTGGCCGTATCCATGGCGGGCCAGGAAGACGATTTCGGCGCCGTCGCCGATGCGCCCGTAGGTCAGCGCGCCCGAAGGCTCGCCGTAGGGCGTGCGCACGACCTGGCGGCGCGTCACGACGAGCCCGGTCAAATGGTAGAGGCCGGTGCCTCCGATGATTGCCTGCATGGTTTTCCTTCCTGCGAAGCGGCGCTTCGCCCTGTCAAGACTGCAGCAAGGCTTTCAGGCCGTCTTCGTCGAGCACGGCGATGCCGAGCTCCTGGGCCTTGGCGAGCTTGCTGCCGGCGTCGGCGCCGGCGACGACGTAGTGGGTCTTCTTGGACACCGAGCCGGTCACCTTGCCGCCGGCGGCGCGTATGAGCTCGGCCGCGTCCTCGCGGGTGAGCGTGGGCAACGTGCCGGTCAGCACGAAAGTCTTGCCGCCGATGGGGCCGGCGGTGCGATCGACCACGGTTTCCGTGCCGGGGGTCACCCCGTTGCGCAGCAGGTCGGCCACGACCTCGCGGTTGTGCGGTTCGGCGAAGAAGCGAAAGATGGACGCGGCCACCACGGGCCCGACGTCGGGCACCGCCAGCAGCTCGGCCTCGGTGGCGTTCATCACCGCATCCAGGTTGCCGAAATGGCGCGCCAGGTCGCGGGCCGTGGACTCGCCCACGTGCCGTATCCCCAGCGCGAAAAGAAATCTTCCCAACGGCGGCGTGCGTGTCGCGGCGATGGACTCGACCAGGTTGCGTGCCGACTTCTCGCCCATGCGGTCCAGGCCGGCCAGCTCTTCCTCGTTCAGCGTATAGAGATCCGCCAGCGTGTGCACGCGGCCGCGCTCGACCAGTTGATCGATCAGCTTCTCGCCCAGCCCCTCGATGTCCAGCGCGCGGCGCTGGGCGGCATGCCACAACGCCTGCTTGCGCTGCGCGGCGCAGAACAGGCCCCCGGTACAGCGCGCGATGATCTCGTCCTCGGGCCGCTCGATGGCCGATCCGCACACCGGACACTGGGTGGGCATGACGAACTTGCGGGCATCGGCCGGGCGCTTGTCCAGCACGGGTGTCACGACCTCGGGAATGACGTCGCCGGCCCGGCGGACCACCACGGTGTCGCCGATGCGCACGTCCTTGCGCTCGATCTCGTCTTCGTTGTGCAGCGTCGCGTTGGTGACCGTGACGCCGCCCACGAACACCGGCTTGAGCCGCGCAACGGGCGTGATGGCGCCGGTGCGGCCGACCTGTACTTCGATGCCGAGCAGCTCGGTGGTGGCTTCCTCGGCCGGGAACTTGTGCGCGACGGCGAAGCGCGGCGCGCGCGAGACGTATCCCAGCGTGCGCTGCGCCTCGAGCGCGTTGACCTTGTAGACCACGCCGTCGATGTCATAGGGCAGCGAGGCCCGCAGCCCCTCGACCCGCCGGTAGAACGCCAGCAGGCCGGCCGCGTCCGACGCCAGCTGGCGCTCGCGGTTGACCGGCATGCCCAGTTCCTGCAGCCAGTCCAGCATGCCCATGTGGGTATCGAACGGCGGCGCGTCGGCGCGGGATTCCTTGCCCGGCAGGCTGCCGCGTATCTCGCCCCAGCCATAGGCGAAGAATCGCAGCGGACGGCGGGCCGTGATGCGCGGATCGAGCTGCCTCAGGCTGCCCGCCGCGGCATTGCGGGGATTGATGAAGACTTTCTCGCCGGCTTCGCGCTGGGCGTCGTTCAGGCGCTCGAAATCCCTGCGGAACAGCAGCACCTCGCCGCGAACCTCCAGCACCTCGGGCACGGGTCCCGCCAAGGTCAGCGGGATGGATCGTATGGTCCGGATGTTGGCGGTGATGTCCTCGCCCGTCTGGCCGTCGCCGCGGGTAGCGGCCCGCGCAAACCTGCCGCCCTCGTAGCGCAGGCTGACGGCCAGTCCGTCCAGCTTCAGCTCACAGGCGTACTCGACGGCGGACGCCGTTTCCAGGCCGTCGCGCACCCGTTTGTCGAAGGCCTGGATGTCCTCGTCGTCGAAGGCATTGTTCAGGGACAGCATGGGCACCGCGTGGCGCACCGAACCGAAGGCGGACAGCGGCGCACCGCCCACCCGCTGGGTGGGGGAATCGGGCGTGGCCAGCAGCGGGAATTCCTGCTCCAGCTTGACCAGTTCCGCGAACAGCGCGTCGTACTCGGCGTCGCTGATCAGCGGGTCGTCCATCACGTAGTAGCGGGCGTTGTGCAAGGCCAGCTCCTGGCGCAGCTGCGCCGCCCTCTGCATGGCCTGGTTTTCCCGATCGACCCCCGACACCATATCCGCTCCGCCTGCGCGCCTTATCCGAATACCCGCAGGGCACGCACCGAACCGGCCTTCAGGCCGGACTGCTCAAGGCGCGCATACAGCGCCAGCAATTGCTTGTCGATGGCGGCCTCGGCGCCATCCGCCAGGGGCCGGCCGTTGTCGTCGACCACGGTGGCTTCCAGCCGCGTGGCCAGCCCACGGGCGACCTGGGCCATCTGGGCGAAGGCGTGCTCGTGGGCGGGCGCCCGGGGCACGTCCAGGATCAGGCTGAGTTGGCCGATGGTGGCCGGGCCCGCCGAGCCCAGCGATACGCCATCGCTGCGCCCCAGCGTGAAGCGGACCGCGCCGTCCTGGTCCACCCATGGCAGGCGGCCGTCGTGGATGGACGAGAATCCGGCCTCGCGCGCGGCGGTCAGCACGTCGCCGGATGACCAGCGGCGGCTGCTGGCCACCAGGGTCAGACCCACCTGGGCGTCGAGCGCGGCGCAGACGGCATCGAGCTTGTTGGCGCGATCCAGCACCGCCTGCGTATCGCTGGCCTCCACCGTGCCGTCGAACCGATCGGCCAGCACGCGCGAGCGCGACAGTGCCTCGGCCCATTCGCCGGCGCTGAGCGGGCCGCTGCGATTGGCCAGCAGCACGGCCACCTGGACGGACGCATAGTTCTCGCCGCTGCGGATGGCCGAGCGGTGCACCCCCTCGGCCGTTTCGGCGAACACGCGCAGCGATTTCTGGCCGGCGTGGCGGATGCCCTGGGTGAAGGCCGCCAGCTCGTCGCCCGGCACGGGTTCGAGAAAGGAGACGTCGATGACGGTCTCGCAGGCCTCGTCGGCTTCGTCCGCATCATGCTGCTGCGGCACGGCCGCGCCTTCGGCCGGCGCCTCCATGCCTCCGACGATGTTGGGCTCGGCGATTTCGCCCGCGCCCAGCCCCGGCTCGCGGCGTACGCCGTCCGCCTTGGGCAGGCCGGTTTCAACCCCATGCAGCAAGGGATCCTTGCCCGAGTCCGGGAAGCCGTCCTGTATCTGCTTGCGAGCGCGGCGGTCCTGCCACCAGTTCAGTCCAAGCACGACGACGATGGCCAGAACGCCAAGGGCGATGAGCCCGGTTTGTAGATCACTCATTGGTGTGTTCCCGATGGCGGGGCATGGTGGAAAGAGTGCCGGTTCGCGGACTGCCGGCTCATCAGGCGGCCTCGACGGCGAGTTGCATGGCCGAGTCGATGTCGACAGCCACGATGCGGGAGACGCCCTGCTCCTGCATGGTCACGCCGACCAGTTGGTTTGCCATTTCCATCGCGATCTTGTTGTGCGAGATGAACAGGAACTGCGTCTGCTCGCTCATCCGGCGCACCAGGTTCGCGTAGCGCTCGGTGTTGGCATCGTCCAGCGGCGCGTCGACCTCGTCCAGCAGGCAGAACGGCGCCGGATTGAGCTTGAACATGGCGAACACCAGCGCGGTGGCCGTCAGTGCCTTCTCGCCGCCCGACAGCAGATGGATGGTGCTGTTGCGCTTGCCCGGAGGCTGGGCCATGACCTGCACGCCGGCATCCAGGATTTCCTCGCCGGTCATGACGAGCTTCGCTTCGCCACCCCCGAACAGCGACGGGAAGAGTTCGCCGAAGTTGCGGTTGACGGTGTCGAAGGTCTCCTGCAGCAACTGGCGAGTCTCGCGGTCGATCTTGCGGATGGCGTCCTCGAGCGTATCGATGGCGGCCTGCAGGTCGGACTGCTGGGCATCCAGGTAGGTCTTGCGCTCGCGCGAGGCGTTGAGTTCGTCCAGCGCGGCCAGGTTGACCGCGCCCAGCGCGGCAACCTCGCGGGCCAGGCGCTGCACTTCGGCCTGCAGCCAGTTGGGACGCTGCCACTCCTTGGGCAGCGCGTCGAGTTGCTCGCCCAGCGCCGCCAGGTCCAGCTCCTGGCCGGCCAGTTGCTCGGCATATTGTTCCTGGGCCAGGCGGGCCGCCTGTTCCTTCAGCTGCAGCTCGGTGATGCGGCTGCGCAGCGGCTCGAGCGAACGCTCGATGCCCAGGCGCTGCTCGTCGGCGGCGCGCAGTTGCGCGGCCAGGGTATCCATTTCGATGCGGGCGCGGTTCAGCACCTGCTCGCGCTCGCTGCGCAGCTCGAGCGCCGACTGCAGGCCGGCCTGGGCCGCGGCGTCGTCCAGGACCCGCAATTCCTGCTGGACCCGTTCGGCCTCGGCGGCGGCGCGCTGGCTCTGCTCGCCCGCCAGTTGCAGGCTGCGGCGCAGCTCGTCGATGCGCGCGCGCAGGCCCCGCTCGGCGAAGCTGGCTTCCTGGGCCGACCGCTCGAGTTCACGCAGGCGATCGCGCGCCCGCTGGACGTCCGCTTCACGCTGCTCCTGGGCCATCTGCGCGTCTTCGAACGCGGACTGCTTGTCGCCCAGCTGGCCATCCAGGATCTCGAAGCGGCCCTCGGCCTCTTCCTTGCGGATGCGGGCCTCTTCTTCCTGCGCCTCGAGTTCGGCATGCTCTTCGCGGATGCGCGCGGCGCGCTCCTCGGACTGCGCGGCCTGCTGCGACAGCTTGGAATGCTCGAGCTGGATGGCGTGCAGGCGCTGGGTAACCTCGGCCAGGCGCTGGCGCGAGGCGGGCAAGGCCTGCGCCACCTGCTGGTAGCCGGCCTCGGCGCGCGCCACGGCGGACCGTGCCTCGTCGGCGATGAGCTGCTGGGCCTTGAGCTGGCGTTGCAGGTTCTCGATTTCCTGCTGGCGCGCCAGCATGCCGGCCTGTTCGGAATCGGGGGCGTAGAAACGGACGCTGTTGTGCCCGATCAGGTGCCCTTCCTTGACCACGAACTGGCCGCCTTCGGGCAACTGGGCGCGCGCGGCCAGCGCCTGGGTGGCGTCGGTGGCCGTATAGACATCGCGCAGCCAGTCGGCCATGAGCGAACGCAGGCCCGGATCGGTGAGGCGCAGCAGCGACACCAGGGGCGTCAGCGCGGCCGGCGCGGGAGCCGGCGCCGTGGCCGGCGGCATCTGGTAGAAGGCCAGCCGCGCGGGCGGCGCGTCGCCGAAGAAGGCCTTGGCCCATTCGAGATTGCTGACTTCCAGCGCGGCCAGCCGCTCGCGCAGCACGGCCTCCAGCGCCGTTTCCCAGCCTGGCTCGATATGCAGCTTCTGCCACAGCCGGCCGAGCTGCGTCAGTTCGTGTTTCTCCAGCCAGGGATGCAGCGCGCCCTGCTTCTGCACATCCTGCTGCAGGCGGGTCAGGGCCGAGAGCCGGGCTTCGATCTGCGAAACGGAGGCGGCCTCCTTCTGCACCAGTTCCTGAGCCTGCCGGCGGCCGGCGTCGACCTGCGGCAACTGGGCCTCGAGCGTGGACAGCTCCTGCTGGGCATGCTGGACACGCTGCTCGGTGTCGGCCAGGTCGCCCGTCAACTGCTCGAGCCGGGCCGGGTCGGGGCGCTGCAGGTTCCGTTCTTCCTGTTCCAGGCGCTCGCGGCGCTGCGCCAGGGCCTGCAACTGGCGGTCGGCCTCGCGCTGCTCCTGGGCGGTCAAGGCCAGGTTCTGTTCGACCTGGGACAGCGCGGCGCGCAGCTCGGACAGGCCGGATGCGGCATCGCGCACCTTGGCCTCGATGTCCGGCAACTGGGCCTGCGCTTCTTCGGCCACGACTCGCGCTTCCTCGGCGCGGGCCTCGCCCACGGCCAGGTCTTCCTCGGCCTGCGCCAACTGGTCGCTGCCGGTCTCGTGCTGCTCGTTCCACTGGGCGATCTGCTGCTGCAGTTGCGCCAGCTGGGCCTGCATCCGGTTGCGCGCCTCGACCACGTACTTGATCTCGGCCTCGAGCCGGCTGACCTCGGCATTGGCCTCGTACAGGCCGCCCTGCGCTGCATGGACGGCATCGCTGGCGGCATAGTGCGCCTGGCGCGTGCCTTCCAGGTCGGACTCGAGCTTGCGCAGGCCCGCCATGGCGGCCTCGAGGTCGGTCTGGGCCTGTTCGATGGCCAGCGCGTGCTTCATGCGGTCGGCGTCGGCCTCGCGTTTCTTCAGCAGCCACAGGAAGCGCTGCTTCTGCTCGCTTTCCGCCTGGAACCCCTGGTAGCGCTGGGCGACCTCGGCCTGTGCCTCGAGCTTCTCGAGCTGGGTGGCCAGCTCGCGCAGGATGTCCTCCACGCGCGTCATGTTCTCGCGCGTGTCGGCCAGGCGGTTCTCGGTCTCGCGGCGGCGCTCCTTGTAGCGCGACACGCCCGCCGCCTCTTCCAGGAATACGCGCAGTTCATCGGGCCGGGCCTCGATGATGCGCGAGATCATGCCCTGCCCGATGATGGCGTAGCCCCGCGCGCCCAGGCCGGTACCCAGGAAGATGTCGTGGATGTCGCGGCGGCGGACCTGCTGGTTGTTGACGAAATAGCTGCTGGTGCCGTCGCGGGTCAGCACGCGCTTGACGGCGATTTCGCCGTACTGGCTCCATTGCCCGGACGCCCTGCCCTCGGAGTTGTCGAACACCAGTTCGACCGACGAGCGCGCCGCCGGCTTGCGGTTGACCGATCCGTTGAAGATCACGTCCTGCATGGACTCGCCGCGCAGCTCGGAAGCCTTGGATTCGCCCAGGACCCAGCGCACGGCGTCGATGATGTTGGACTTTCCGCAGCCATTGGGTCCGACCACGCCGACCAGCTGGCTCGGCACCTGGATGGAAGTGGGGTCGACGAACGACTTGAAACCTGCGAGTTTGATCTGGGTAAGTCGCACCGGAAACGAAGCTTCGCTTAAAAAAGGCTGGAAAAGGAACCGACCTGCACCCAAGCCGGTCCGATATGGCGGAACACTCCCCACCCCCGACCCAGGGCACCGGGATCCGGCTCCGCCGGTCCTCCGGTGCCGCCCCCTTCAGGGGTCGCGCGAAGCGCGGAGGGAGGGGGGCCAACACAGCTTCGTATAATACCAAAGGGTCATCGGCAAGGTTACGCCAGGAGCCGCCGCCCAGTCTGTTTTTTCATTTTCGTTACGTATAGATCGCAAGAGACATGCCCTCTCAACCCAGCAAGAGCCTAGACACCTTCGCCAACCCCAGCCCGGGGCGCGACTTCCAGATCCACATCGAGGTGCCGGAATTCACCTGCCTGTGCCCGATGACCGGACAGCCGGACTTCGCCCTGCTGGTCATCGACTACATCCCCGACCAGTTGTGCGTCGAGCTCAAGAGCCTCAAGCTCTACGCCTGGAGCTTCCGCAACGAAGGCAAGTTCCACGAAGCGGTCACCAACGAGATCCTGGACGATCTCGTACGCGCGCTGTCCCCCCGCTTCATGCGGATCACCGCCAAGTGGTACGTGCGCGGCGGCATCTTCACCAACGTCGTCGCCGAGCACCGCCAGCCCGGCTGGACGCCGCAGCCCGCCGTGCAACTGCAGGAATTCGCGCCCGGCAGCAATATCCGCGGGTAACTACCACCGGATCGGCCGGGACGCGGCCTCGGAACCTGCGCTACGATGCGCGGCACGCATTCCTGCCGTAGTGCCCCGAGTGCGGCACTTTCCGATCCACTCAAAGGCACACGAGTCCACGCCTACCGATGAAACGCGGCTTTTACCTGATCATGGCGGCGCAGTTCTTTTCCTCGCTGGCCGACAATGCGCTTTTCATCGCCGCGATCGCGTTGATCCAGCAGTTGGACGGTCCGGACTGGATGACGCCCATGATCAAGTGGTCGTTCGCCCTGGCCTATGTCCTGCTGGCCGCCTTCGTGGGTGCCTTCGCCGACTCCTTTCCCAAGGGCCGCGTGATGTTCGCCACCAACGCGGTGAAGATCATCGGCTGCCTGACCATGTTCGCCCACGCCAGCTTCGGGCTGGCCGACCACCACCAGGTCTATACGGTGTGCGCGGCCTATGCGCTGGTGGGCATCGGCGCGGCGGCCTATTCGCCTGCCAAGTACGGCATCATCACCGAACTGCTGCCGCCCGAGCAGCTCGTCAAGGGCAACAGCTGGATCGAAGGACTGACGGTGGTGTCCATCATCCTGGGCGTGGTCCTGGGCGGCGCGCTCATCAGCCCCAAGGTGTCGACCTGGCTGCTGTCCCTGGATCTCAGCCCGGGCTTCGGCCCCGACATCCAGACGCCGGCCGAGGCCGCGATCATGGTCATCGCGCTGGTCTACCTGGTAGCCGCCTTCTTCAACCTGCTCATCCCGTCCACGGGCGTGTGCTACCCGCGCCAGCAGCGCAACCCCATCAGGCTGATGAGGACGTTCGGCTGTTTCGTGGCCACGCTGTGGCGCGACAAGCTGGGCCAGATCTCGCTGGCGGTGACCACCCTGTTCTGGGGGGCCGGCGCGACGCTGCAACTGATCGTGATCGAATGGGGGCGCGTACAGCTCGGACTGCCGCTGAACAAGGCCTCCATCCTGATGGGCGTGGCCTCCGTCGGCACCATCCTGGGCGCCACGCTGGCCGGCAAGGTGCCCCTGCATCACGCGCTGGCCGTGCTTCCGATGGGCGTGGTGATGGGGCTGGTCGTGATGCTGATGCCGCTGGCCTACGAACCCTGGTTCGTCTATGCGCTGCTGGTCGCCATCGGCGGCCTGGGGGGGTTTTTCGTCGTACCCATGAACGCCCTGCTCCAGCACCGGGGCCACGTGCTGCTGTCGGCCGGCCACTCGATCGCCGTCCAGAACTTCAACGAGCAGCTCAACATCCTGCTGATGGTGGCGGTCTATTCGCTGATGCTGGGTATGCAGATTCCCATCAACACCATCATCATCATCTTCGGCACGCTGGTCGCCTGCCTCATGCTGCTGATCATGGGCTGGAACCGGCACAACCACCGCACCCACCCGGATCTCGACCTGGTGATAGGCAGCCGCGCGCACGGCACGGCGCTGCGCGGGGAATGACCCCGCGCGGGGCCGCGCTCAGTTGCGGGCCCGCCCCACCGACAGGGCCAGCTGCAGGTCCTGCCAGGCCTTGACCTTCTCGGCCGGGCTGCGCAGCAGATAGGCCGGGTGGTAGCTCACCACGACCGGCACCGGCCTCCCCGCCACCGACAGGCTGTGCACCTTGCCCCGCAGGCTGCCTATGCGCGCATCGGTCTCGAGCAGGGTCTGCGCCGCGAACCGCCCCAGCACCAGGATCATTTCCGGATTGATGAGGGAGATCTGCCGCATCAGGTACGGGCTGCACCGCGCCACCTCCTCGGGCAGCGGGTCCCGGTTGCCGGGCGGACGGCACTTGATGACGTTGGCGATGAAGACGTCCTGCTGGCGCGAGCGCGCGATGGAAGCCAGCATGCTGTCCAGCAGCTTGCCCGACCGCCCGACGAAGGGCGCGCCCTGCTTGTCTTCCTGCTCGCCTGGCGCCTCGCCCACCAGCAGCCAGCGCGCCTTGGGCGATCCGGTGCCGAACACAGTCTGGGTACGCCCCTTGCACAAGCCACAGGCCATGCAGTCGCGCACCTCGTCCTGCAAGGCGGCCCAGGCCTGCCCGGGGTCGGCGGGCGTGGCGGCCGGCACCGGAATCTCCTGCGCCGGGATTTCCTGCACGAAGGCCACGGATTCGACCCTCTCGGACCCGGCGGCCACGGGTGCCGGCACCGGGCCCGGGGACGGCGCCATGGGCTCTTCCTGCGCCGCCGGCGATGCATCGGGTTCCGGTGCCGCGGGTGGGGCCGCGGACGCCACCGCGCCGGGCAGGTTCCACAGCCGCTCCACACCCAGTTCGCGCAGCCAGGCGCGCCGGACCGCGCTCATGCCCTCGGCGCCGTTGCGTTCAGTTGCCATGGAGGCCTCCGGGAATCGGATGGACTGCCAGCATCTTGCGCATGACGATCGCGTCTTCCCGCCCGCGCACCGACGGATAGTAGCCACGGCGCAGGCCGATGCGCTCGTAGCCCGAGCGTTCGTACAGGCCCTTGGCCACCAGATTCGAGGGACGCACCTCCAGCAGCAGGCTCTGCGCCTGGCGCGCGGCGGCGCACTGCTCGACCCAGGCCAGCAACCTGCGGCCCAGCCCCAGGCCCTGCGCCTGGGGCGCCACGCTGATGTTCAGCAAGTGCGCCTCGTCCAGCGCCACCATCACGATGCAGTATCCCAGCAGCCGCTCGCCGTCGCTCACCACCCAGGCGTCATAGCCAGAGCGCAGCGAATCGGCGAAATTGCCGCGCGTCCAGGGAAACGAATAGATCTGGCGCTCGACCGCGTCCACCTGGTCGAGATCCCGTTCGGTCATGGGACGGCAGGCCTGCCCCCATGTCGCCAGGATGCGCGCCGCGTCGATCGGCGCCCGGCCCTGCACCGCAGTCATGATTGCGCTCCCGATGTGGCGACGCGCGGGTTGCCCCCCGCGCCGGCTTCCCGTTCCGCGGTGGTAAACGCCACCTTGTCCCTGACGTACAACGGCGCGGCGAGTTCCGCCGCGACGGCTTCGCCACGCAGGTAGGCGTCGTGAGCCAGGCGGGCGACCGCGGCCGCCGTGGGCCGCGCAATGTCCGACCGCTCGTCCGCGCCGAAACCCGCGAATACCTCCGGATAGGCGGCCGCCGCATCACCGCACAGCAAGGGCCTCTGCGGCACCGGATCGCCCAGGTCTTCCAGGCGCCGGCGCACCCAGGACTCCAGCCCCTCGCCCGCCATCAGCTGCGGTTCGATCACGCAGGCAAGCCGGCCGGACGGCTCGCGGCGATAGGCGGCCAGGTAGATCTCCTGCATGCGCGCGTCCATGGCGACCACCAGCGTCCGGGATCCGGGATCCCGGACCTGCTGCGCCACGGCCGCATGCGAGACCACCGGTACCACCGGACGATCCAGGGCAAACCCCAGCCCCTGCGCCACGCCGCAGGCGACCCGCAGTCCGGTGAAGCCTCCGGGCCCCTGCCCGAAGGCGATGGCGTCGAGTTGCGTCCGGGCGATGCCGGCCTCGTCCAGCACTTCCTGCACCATGGGCAGCAGCCGGGCCGAATGCTCCTGCACGCCCTGGTGCTCGCGCGCGAACAGGTCGGCGGCGCCCGTGTCCGTGGCGCGCAACAAGGCAACGCCGCACCAGGCGGAGGAAGTTTCTAGAGAAAGGATATGCAGCGACATGGGCTGCGATTGTAAGACCAGACGGGAGGAAATACCGGGATGACCTCCCGGTTTTCAGTGCTTGTGCTTGCGATAGGGCTCGTACACTTCCTCGCTGGCGCGGCGGATTTCCTGCCGCAGCAGGACGCGTTCCTCGGAAGAGAGTTTGCGCGGCCCCACCCGCCGCTCGTCCGGACTGACCGGCCCGGCCCAGGGGTCCATGGCGGCGCGGATCACGCCGGACTGCCCGGGTTGCGGCACGGCCGCCGTGTTGGCCTGCGCATCGGCCTGTGAAACCGCGCTTTCGACCTGGACAGCCAGCCCGCCGGCGACGGGAGGCGCGGGGCGAGCGGCCTCGGCGCGGGAAAGCGGTGCACGAGGATCCCTGACCTGGCCGATCGCCGCGCCACCGGCCAATACCGTTATCATCACGAACAGCCCACCCAGCATGATCGCTGCGCTGGAGCCTGCCGTACGAGTGGAGTCGAATACTTTGTTCACGTTTCAATCATACGATGTACCCATGACAGCGTCATAGATGCCTGCGTGACCAAACGGGCATTTATGTAACAACCAATGTCCCTCGCTGGATTGATACAAACTCCTCCGTTACATTCGCGCCATGTCACTAGCCAACGCCCCCAAGAAAATCCTCGTCGTCGACGACGACGTGCGGCTGCGCGATCTGCTGCGCCGCTACCTCGCCGAGCAAGGTTTCTCCGTCTGGGTCGCGGAAAACGCCCAGACCATGAACAAGCTCTGGCAGCGCGAGCGTTTCGACCTGCTCGTGCTCGACCTGATGCTGCCGGGCGAGGATGGCCTGTCGATCTGTCGCCGCCTGCGCGGCGCCCGCGACAGCACCCCCATCATCATGCTGACGGCCAAGGCCGAGGACGTCGACCGCATCGTCGGGCTGGAGATGGGCGCGGACGACTACCTGCCCAAGCCCTTCAACCCCCGGGAACTGCTGGCCCGCGTCAACGCGGTGCTGCGCCGCCGGGGCCCCGAAGAGCATCCGGGCGCGCCCAGCCAGGACAATGAATCGGTTACGTTCGGCCCCTATGTGCTGAACCTGGCGACCCGCACCCTCACGCGCGACAACGAGCCGGTGGCGCTGACCACGGGCGAATTCTCCGTGCTCAAGGTCTTCGCCCGCCATCCCAAGATCCCGCTGTCGCGGGACAAGCTGATGGAACTGGCGCGCGGCCGGGAATACGAAGCCTTCGATCGCAGCCTGGACGTGCAGATCTCCCGACTGCGCAAGCTGATCGAACCCGATCCGGCCAAACCTGTATTCATCCAGACGGTATGGGGCCTCGGCTACGTATTCGTACCCGATGGGGGCAGTTGATCCGCTCGTAGGCATTCATGTCGGTCGCCCTGCGCGTCGCGTCCAGGCTGGGTCTGTTCAGCCGGACCTTCCTTTTGCTCACCGTCCTGATGACGGCAAGCCTGGCAGCGTGGCTCCAGGCCTTCCGCAGCATGGAGGTCGAGCCGCGCGCGCAGCAGGTGGCCCAGCAGATCGTCACCGTCGTCAACATCACGCGCGCCGCGCTGATCCACTCCGCGCCGCAGGAGCGCCGCTACCTGCTGCTCGATCTGGCCACCAACGAAGGCATCCAGATCTACCCGCACGAAAAGGATGACATCACCGTCCGCCTGCCCGACCGCCAGGTCCTGCAGCGGGTCGAAGAACAGGTGATCGATCGCCTGGGGCCCGAAACCGTCGTGGCCTGGGAAGTCAACCGCATCCCCGGCCTTTGGGTCAGTTTTTCCATAGACGATGACGACTACTGGATGGTGGTCGAACGCGACCGGGCCGAACGCGTGCCCGGGGTCGAGTGGCTGGGCTGGGGCGCGGCCGCCCTGCTGCTGTCGCTGCTGGGCGCGGCGGTCATCGTCGGCTTCGTCAACCGGCCCCTGTCGCGCCTGTCGCGCGCCACGCTGGCCCTGTCGCGCGGCGAAACCCCGCCGCCGCTGCCGGAGAGCGGTCCCGAGGAAATCCGGCGGGTCAACACCAACTTCAACCGCATGGTCGAGGAACTGGACCGCGCCGAGGCGGATCGCGCGCTGATGCTGGCGGGCATCTCGCACGACCTGCGCACCCCGCTGGCCCGGCTGCGGCTGGAAATCGAGCTGAGCGGGGTCTCCGAAGCCAGCCGCGACGCCGTGGACGAGGATCTTGCCCAGATCGACCGCACCATCGGGCAGTTCATGGAATACGCCCGCCCGGCCAGCGCCCCCGACCGCAACACCAACATTTCCGAGCTCGTCTCCGAGATGGTCGAGCGCGAATGCAGCCATACCGAGACGCTGGGCGGCTCGCTGCAGGTCACGATCACGCCCAACCTGTGGGCTCGCATCGCCGCCGCCGACCTGCAGCGGGTCGTGGGCAACCTGCTCGAGAACGCGCGGCGCTACGGCCACAAGCCGGGCGAAGCGCCCCACATCGACCTGACCGTCAGCAGCCAGGGCGCCAACGTCCTGATCGACGTGTCCGACCACGGCCCCGGCGTCAAGGCCGAGGACGTGCCCCGGCTCACGCGCCCGTTCACCCGGGGCTCCGATGCACGCACCAACGCCGGCGGCGCCGGACTGGGCCTGGCCATCGTCAAGCGGCTGCTGCAACGCGCAGGTGGTACCCTAAACCTCCTGAACCGGGATGGCGGGGGCCTGACCGCCCGCATCACCCTGCCGGCCTCCTCGCAGAAATCGGCCGACGCCAAGTAGGCGGCATCGGCCATCGGCGCGCGGAGCCGGCGCTGTCCGAGGAGCGTGCATGAAAACCATCGGAGCCAAGCTCGAACCTTTCAAGGTGCATGGCGTCAAGCCAGGCTTCAACCAAGCCGAGGAAAACGGCGCCTCGGCCTTCGAGACCCTGAGCGAAACCTCGTTTCCAGGCAAGTGGAAGGTCATCTATTTCACTCCCAAGGATTTCTCCGACATCTGCGCCACCGAGATCGAGGGCTACGCGGCACTGGCCGAGCCCCTGGCACAACGCGGCGCCGTGCTGATGGGCGGATCCGTCGACAATGAGTACGCCAAGCTGGCGTGGCGCCGCGCGGTGCCCGCGCTGGCGAACCTGAACCACTACCAATTCGCCGACAGCGCGGGCGCGCTGGTGGATCAACTGGGCATCCGGGACCGCAACGAGGGCGTGGCGCTGCGCGCCACCTTCATCGTCGATCCGGACAACACCATCCAGCACGTGTCGGTGAACAACCTCAAGGTCGGCCGCTGCCCGGAAGAAACGCTGCGGGTGCTCGACGCCCTGCTGACCGGCCAGTTCTGCCCCGCGAACCGCCCCGTCGGCGACCCGCCCTCGAAAAAATCCTGAACATGCCGCACGTATTCGTCTACGGCACGCTGCGTCGCGGCGAGATCAACGACATCAAGCGCCTGGCGCGCCGATTGATGCTGTCCCCGCCCCTGCTGCTGGGCGAGGCGCGCGTGCGCGGCCGCCTGGTCGATTTCGGCGACTGGCCGGGACTGGTCGAGGACGGCGATGCGCGGATACTGGGCGAGGTCTACACGGTGGACGACCCGCTGCTGGCGGCCATGGACGCGGTCGAGGAATACGACCCCGACGGCGGTTCGCTGTTCGTGCGCCGCCCGGTGGTTCTTCAGGTGGCGGGACAGGCGCTGTGCTGCCACTACTATCCGATCGAACCGCGCCTGATGGGGGGCGCCGTCCCCATCGACCATGACGACTGGGTCGCGTACCGCCTGGCGCGCGACACGGGGCGCGCGGACAGGATCCGGCAGGCCGCGGGCTGAGCCCCGTCCGCAAGGTCAGCGCCGGTCGGCTTCCAGGACGCCGGGGACTTCGCGTATGCCCGCCAGCGCCCGCACCAGGTGCTCGCCGTTGCCGACCTCGGCGGTGAAGACCATGCGGGCGATTCCCTGCCGGCTTTGCGTGTTGACGCCGATGACGTTGATGCGCTGGCGTGCGAAGACTTCCGAGATATCGCGCAGGAGTCCGTGGCGGTCGTTCGCCAGCACGACGATGTCCACCGGATACACCGCGTCGCGCGTATCGCCCCAGGTCACGTCGATGACGCGCTCGGGCTCGCGCGCGGCCAGCGAGCGGAAGCTCTTGCAATCGCAGCGGTGGATGGAGACTCCCCTGCCGCGCGTCACGAAGCCCGAGATGAGGTCGGGCGGCGCCGGCCTGCAGCACTTGGCCAGCTGCGTCAGCAGCGCATCCACGCCCACCACCAGCACGCCGCTCTTGCCCGCATGGACCGCGCTTTCCGGCCGGCTGTCGCGCGTGAGTGCGGACAGGTCGGGGCCGGCGTCGGGCGGCGGCGCCTCGAAGGCAGCCGCGACGTGCCGCAGGCTGAATTCGTCCTTGGCCAGCGCGACGTACAGGTCCTCGGTGCACGCGAAGCCCAGTTGCTGGGCCAGCGATTCGAGGTTGGTCGCGGTCTTGCCCAGGCGCTGCAATTCCTTTTCCAGCATGCCCTGGCCCTGGGCAATGCGCTCCTGGATGTCGATGGCGTTGAACCAGGCGCGCACCTTGGCACGCGAACGCTGGCTGGCCAGATAGTTCAGCTGGGGATTGAGCCAGTCGCGCGACGGGCCGCCGGACTTGGTCGCGATGATCTCCACCGTCTGGCCGGTGGCCAGGCGGGTGTTGAGCGGCACCATGACCCCGTCCACCCGCGCGCCGCGACAGCGATGACCGAGATCGGTATGGACCTGGTAGGCGAAGTCCACCGGCGTCGCGCCCGGCGGCAGCTCTATCACCCGCGCCTGCGGCGTCAACACGTAGATGTTGTCGACCAGCGTGTCGAGAGCGGCCTGGCCTATCTGGTCGTCGACCTGGACATCGGCCTTCCAGGCCAGCAATTGACGTATCCAGCTGAGCTTGCGATCGTATTCCGAATCGGCGCTGACCTGCCCGCCCTTGGCGCCCGCTTCCTTGTAGCGCCAATGCGCCGCCATCCCGAATTCGGCGAACTGGTGCATCTCGCGCGTGCGGATCTGCACCTCGAAAGGCCGTCCGTCATGGTCGTAGACCACCGTGTGCAGCGACCGGTAGCCATTGGGCTTGGGCCGCGAGATGTAGTCGTCGAACTCGTCGGGAACGGGCGTCCACAGGTGGTGCACCAGCCCCAGCACCGTGTAGCAGGTACGGATGTCCTCGACGATGATGCGCAGCGCGCGCAGGTCGTACAAACCGGCGAAATCCAGGCGCCGGTTGCGCATCTTGTTCCAGATGCTGTAGATGTGCTTGGGCCGGCCGGTGACGTCGGCCTCGATGCCCGCGCTTGCCAATGCCTGGCGCACCCGGGCGATGGCGTCGGCGATGAAGGCTTCGCGTTCGGCGCGCTTTTCCTCGAGCAGGTGGGCGATTTCCTTGTAGCGGACCGGCTCCAGGAACCGGAAGGCCAGGTCCTCCATTTCCCACTTGACCTGCCAGATGCCCAGGCGGTTGGCCAGGGGCGCGTAGAGTTCCAGCGTCTCGCGCGACAGCGCCTCGGGCAGCGGCACCTTGTGCTGGGCGTGCCAGCGCAGGGTTTGCAGGCGCGACGCCAGCCGCATCAGGACGATGCGCAGGTCGGCCGCCATGGCCAGCAGCATCTTGCGCAGCATCTCGGCCTGCGCGCCGCTGCCGGCCGACGCATCGCTGGCGTCGCGGGTGACCTGGCCCAGGCGGATCAGGGCGCGATAGCCATGCACCAGCTTGCCGATCTCGGGACCGAACTGCAGCGTGACCGGATCCTTGTGCGGATTGGCGCTGACGTCGCGGTCGCCCACGGCGATCGCCAGCAGCGCCGCCATGCGGGTATGGCCATCCACCTGGAGTCCCGCCAGGATCGCGACCACGCCCGCCGCGTGCTCGGCCCAGCCCTCGCCCTCGGGCACGGCCGGCTCGCGCGCATAGCGGGGAAATGACCATTCGAGCGCCTTGCGCAAGTCCAGTCGCGCCGCCTCCGACAGGCCGGCATTGGCCGCCTGTTGCCAGTCGGGGCCGAAGGTCGCCGACAGGTTCGCGGAAGTCTCGGGAGCGGATGAGTTCATGGTCTTACACTTGGGGCGATGCCGGCCCTTCCTGGCCGCCGGCACGGTACTCTAGTCGCTTATCCACCAGGGAAGTTCATTGTATGTTGGGATGGCTGTTTGCCCGCGGCGCATCGAAGCACCGCGTGGCGCAGATGCAGGCTCGCATCAATCCGGAATTATGGACCCAAACGCTGGCCTCGCATGCATTCCTCGCGCGCCTGACCGAGGACGAACGCGACACGCTGCGGGAGCGGGCCGCGTGGTTCCTGGCCAGCAAGACCATGACCGGCGCGGCCGGCCAGGTCCTGACCGACGAGATCCGCCTGTCCATCGCGGTACAGGCCTGCCTGCCCATCCTGTACCTGGATCCGGGCCTGTACGAGGGATGGTCCGAGGTCATCGTCTATCCGGGCGGATTCCTGATCCCCCGCTCCGACGTGGACGAGGACGGCGTGGTGCACGAATATGTCGAGGAAGCCGCCGGCGAAGCCTGGGACGGCGGTCCCATCGTGCTGTCCTGGGAGGATGCCAGTCCCGGCCTCGAACGGCCGGCGGGCTTCAACGTGGTCATCCACGAATTCGCCCACAAGCTCGACCTGCAATACGGCCAGGCCGACGGCATGCCCAGCCTGCACGCGCATGCCGGGATACGGCCCAGGCTGTGGCGCAGCGTGCTGGAGCGCAGCTACGACGCGCTGCTGGCCCGGCTGGAGGAAATCGAGGCGGCCATCCCGGCCGACGTGGATCCGGAATCCGAGGAAGCGGACCACTGGTATGCGCAGCTGCCGCTGGATCCGTACGCGGCCACGGACGAGGCCGAGTTCTTCGCCGTCAGTTCCGAGGCCTTCTTCGTGCATCCCGAGCCGCTGTGGCGCGCGATGCCCGAATGGTATGCGCTGCTGTCGCAGTACTACCGGCAGGACCCGCTGGGCGCCGGGCCCGCGCTGCCCCGCTGAGCGGACGGCGGGCGGCCGGCGGACCGGGATCAGACCGCGGCGGTGACGACGATCTCGACCTTGTATTCAGGCGCGGCCAGCTTGGCCTCGACCGTGGCGCGGGCGGGCGTGTGGCCGGCAGGCACCCAGGCGTCCCAGACCGAGTTCATCGCGGCGAAGTCGGCGATGTCGGCCAGGAAGATCTGCGCGCGCAGGATGCGGGTCTTGTCGGTGCCGGCGGCGGCCAGCAGCTTGTCGATGGCGGCCAGCACCTGGCGGGTCTGGTCCGCCGGATCCTTCGAGGGATCCTCGGCCACCTGGCCGGCCAGGTAGGCCACGCCGCCGTGCACGACCATTTCGGACATGCGCTTGCCGACACTGAAACGCTCGATGCTCATGATGTTTTCCTCTTTGTGGAGCAGATTCGGAGCCGCAAGCATAGCAGGCGGCGATGGCCGCTAGTCGCGCAGGAAACCGTCCACCAGGTCCAGTTGGGCGGACGTCATGAAGGTGGGCGCATGCCCGACGCCGGCGACGTCGACGCGCCGCGCATGGGGATTGCGGGCCAGCATCGCCGCCACGGTATCCTGGGTGAGCAGGTCGGAATGTTCGCCGCGCACGATCAGGATGGGACATTCTATGTTGGTGTAGACGTGCCACAGCGCCGCCTCGGCCGCGATGGCCGTGGCCGGATCCATGGCCGCGAAGGCCTCGGCGATGGCGGGATCGTAGTGCATGGTCCAGGGCCCGGCCGGACCGTCGACCTGCCGCACCACGTGCCGGGTCAGTTCGTCCCACTGTTCCTGGGTATGCGGACCGAACGAGGCCGATACCGTGCTCACGTAGGCCCGCGCCTCCTCGAAGCTGCCAAAGGCCGGCGCCTTGCCCACGTACTGCGCGATGCGCGCCAGCGCGGCGGGATCCAGGTGCGGCCCCACGTCGTTCAGCACCAACTTGTCGATGGGGGACGCCTCCAGGCCCGCCAGCGCCATGCCGATCAGGCCGCCCAGCGAGGTTCCGAACCAGTGCAGGGTCTCGGCCTGCACGCGGGCCAGCAACGGCATCATGTCCGCCACGTATTGCGGTACGGTGTAATAGGCCGGGTTGGACAGCCAGTCCGAGCGGCCACGGCCCACCACGTCCGGGCAGACCACGCGATAGCGGCCGGCCATGCGCCGCGCCAGCGCGTCGAAATCGCGACCCGAGCGGGTCAGGCCGTGCGCGCAGACCAGCACGTGGTCGTTGGACGGATCGCCCCATTCCCAGTACGCCATGCGATGCAGGCCCGCCGGGCTCAGGCAGGTCACGAACTCCAGACGGGGCTGGGGGGAATCGGGCGAGGCATCGTGGTTCATGAAGGCATTCCTTGCTGGGCCGGACCCGGGATTGTAGCCACCGCCGTCACGGTGCGGTATGCCAATAGCGCCGTCGGGATTCCCGCTCGCGCGCGACCCGCAGCCCCTCCTGCCGCGAGACGAACACGAGCGCGCCGTGCCTGTCGGTGCGATGGAACACGGCGCCGGCGCGCCGCCACCGCCGTTCCGCGTCGGGATGCGGATGGCGATAGCGGTTCAGGTAGCCCGCCTGGGCCACGACGTGCGAGGCCCGCGTGGCCGCGACCAGCGCCGGGCTGGACGATCCGCGCGAACCGTGGTGGGGCGCGGCCACCACATCGGCGGCAAGGTCCTCGACGGCCGCGAGGCCAGCTTCCTCGGCCGCGCCGATGTCCCCCGCCAGCAAAGCCGCGTGGTGGGTACCGCGTACCCGCAATACGCAACTGTGCGCGTTGCGTGCGCGAGCCGGCACCTCGCCCCTGGGCGAGGCCGGGTGCAGGAACTCGAACGCCACGCCATCCACCGTCCACCGCTGCCCGGCGGCGCAGCGCGAGAAAACCGCCTGCCCGATGTCCGCGGACGCAAGATCGTAGGACGCATGCACCCGCGCCGCGGGCAAGGCCGCCAGCACCGAACGCAGCCCGCCCGCATGGTCCGCATCCGCGTGCGATACCACCACGTCGTCCAGCCGCCGTATGCCCCGCGCCCGCAGATAGGGCCAGACCACCCTGCCACCGGCATCGGCCTTGTCGCCATAGGGCGGACCGGTGTCGTACAGCAACGTCGCGCTGGCCGTCTCCACCACGATCGCGGTGCCCTGCCCCACGTCCAGCATCGCCAGGCGCCATTCGCCCGGCGCGGGACGCGCAGGCCGATAGGCCAGCATGGGCACCAGCAGCACGAGCCCCAGCCAGCGGCCGGGCAGGCCGCGCGGCTGCAAGGTCCATACCACCCCGGCCAGCGCCAGCACGAATAGCGGCCAGGGCGGCGCGGCCAGCGAGACGGCCGCCAGTTCGGTATCGGCCAGCCACTGCAACGGCACCATCAGGCCCTCGAACACCGCATGAGCGACGGCGGCCGTGGCGGCGCCCCACTCCTCCAGCCCCGGCGCGACAGACAACGCCAGCGCCGCCAGCGCGAGCGGCGTGACCAGCAGGCTGACCACCGGGATGGCCACGGCATTGGCCAGCGGCGATACCAGCGACACCTGCTGGAACAGCAGCGCCAGGGCGGGCAGCAGGCCCACGGTCAGCGCAGCCTGCGCGCGGGCGCCTTCCCGTACCGAAGCGGCCACCCGCGCCGGCCATGCGCTGGCCGGCGCAGGCCCGTCGCGCTGCCGCCAGCGCCCCCCGCCACACAGGATCAGCAGCGCCACCGCGCCGAACGACAGCCAGAACCCGGCCGCCAGCGTCGCCCAAGGATCCAGCGCGCAGACCAGGGCCGCCGCCAGCGCCAGCACCCGCGAGCCCGACACCGGGACTCGCCAGGCCGCCGCGCCCGCCACCACGGCCAGCATGAAAAAGGTCCGGCGGGCTGGCACGCCCCATCCCGCCAGCAGACAGTACAGCCATGCCACCGCCAGGGCCGCGCCGGCCGCCGCCACCTGGGCGGGATGCCGCTCGGGCAGCCGGATGCCGTCCCAGCGGCAGCGCTTCCACGCCTGCAGCACCGCCCACCCCGCCAGGGCGGCCAGCATCGTCACGTGCAAGCCGCTGATGGAGACCAGATGGGTGATGCCGGTGCGGTTGAAGATGTCCCAGTCACGCCGGTCCACGCCGGCCTGGTCGCCCATCGCCAGGGCGGCCAGCACGGCGCCGTAGCGCTTGCCTTCCAGCGCCCGGCGCAAGGCCTCGCGGCACACGTGGCGGGCACGTTGCACCGCTACATCGAAACTGGCGTAGGCATCGTCCGCCAGCCGGCTCGGCTGGCCGCGCACCGACCCCGTCGCGCGGATACCGTGTTCGAACAGATAGGCCTCGTAGTCGAAACCATGCGGATTCAGCGTGCCGTGGGGCCGCCTGAGCAGCACGGTCCCGCGCCAGCGTTCGCCGGGCACGACCTCCGCGGCCCGGCCCCACCACGATAATTGCACCTGGCCGGGCACGCCGGCCGGCGGATCCAGCACCGTCGCCTCGAAACGCTGCCCGGCCGCGGTCGCCGTGGACAGGCTGGTGACGAGGTACTCCAACTCCAGCGGCACGTTCTCTTGCGCCGGCGACAAGCCGTCCTGCAGGCGCAGGTCGATGCGCGTCAGCGCCAGCGCGGACCCCGCGGCGAAAGCGGCGACCGCGAGCAGGACAGCCGCGCGGCGATGCCGCCGGCATCCTGGCCGCGCCCGCCCCCACGCCGCGCACGCTGCCGGCACGGCCACGCCCGCCAGCGCCGAGGCCCAGGCCGGCGGCACCGCCGGCAGTCCATGCACCCAGGCGGTGCCCAGCACGAACGCCACCAACGCGAAACGCAGCATGCCCTTCCTCCGGCCCAAGGCCAGCATGGTAGGCATGCCGGGGCCGCCACGCAGCCCCTGCCGGGATGAATCTGTCCATGATGAATCTGCCCGGGCCGCACCCGGCCGGCGCTCAGGCCGCCAGCGCGCCGCTCAGGCGCGGCAGCACGCGACGCGCATTGGCCGACGTGGCCGCGGCGATCTCGGCCACCGGCAGGCCGCGCAGTTCGCCCAGCACCGCCGCGATGCGCGGCAGCTCCCCGGGCTCGTTGCGACGGTCGTCGCGCGGCAGCCAGGCGGGCGGTATGTCGGGCGCGTCGGTTTCCAGCACCAGCGCGGCCAGGTCCATCCCGGCCGCCAGCCGGCGGATGTTGCGCGAACGCTCATAGGTCATTTCCCCGCCCAGGCCCAGCGCGAAGCCGCGCGCGACGAACAGGTCGGCTTGCTGCCGGCTGCCGTTGAAGGCATGGGCGATGCCTCCCGGCACTTCCACGCGCCGCAGGTACTTCAGCAGCACGTCCTGCGAGCGGCGCACGTGCAGCAGCACGGGCAGGCCGAACTCGGCGGCCAGCGCGAGCTGCGCGTGGTAGAAGCGCTCCTGGCGCGCGCGCTGTTCGCCCTGGGCGATGTCCTGCACGAAGAAGTCCAGGCCGATCTCGCCCACGGCGACGAAGCGCGGATCGCCCATGGCCTGCGCCACCGCGTCGCGCAGGCGGTCCAGGTCCTCGTCGGCGGCGTGGCGCACGTACATGGGATGGATTCCCAGCGCATACGCGCCGCCCGGAATCGCATGGGCCAGGTCGCGCACGGTGGAAAAATTGTCGCGCGCCACGGCCGGAATGACGATGCCGGCCACGCCGGCGGCGCGGGCCCGCATCGCAACGTCCGGACGGTCGCGGCCGAACTCGGCCGCGTCGAGATGACAATGGGTGTCGATCAGCATCGGACCACTTTACCGCCTTCGCCGTGCCAGGGCCTGTTCACCCTAAAACCTAAAAGGAACCTCGCACAGGCCCTAGCCGGCGGCTTCCTCTGCCAGCAGGCCGTCGGCCATCTTCAACTGCCGGTCGGCCAGCGCCGCCAGTTCGGCATCGTGCGTCACGATGACGAAGGCCATGTCCAGTTCCTGGTTCAGCCGCTTGAGCAGGCCGAATACCTCGCGCGCCGTGTGGCGGTCGAGGTTGCCGGTGGGTTCGTCGGCCAGCACGCACAGCGGCCGCGTCACCAGCGCGCGGGCCAGCGCCACGCGCTGGCGCTCGCCGCCCGACAACTGGCCGGGATGATGGCTGGCCCGCTGGCCCAGCCCCACCTGCTCGAGCATCGCCGCGGCGGCCCGCCGGGCCTGCGCGCGTTCCATGCGGCGCACGATCAGCGGCATCGCGACGTTGTCCAGCGCCGAGAACTCGGCCAGCAGATGATGGAACTGGTAGACGAAGCCCAGGCTGCGGTTGCGCGCCAGGCTGCGCTGCTTTTCATTGAAGCTGGCCGCCGCCTGGCCGTCCAGCAGGACCTCGCCGGCGCTGGGCTGGTCCAGCAGCCCCAGCACGTGCAGCAGCGTGCTCTTGCCCGAGCCCGAGGCCCCCACCAGGGCCACCATCTCGCCCTGGCGCACCCGCAGGTCCACGCCGCGCAGCACGGTGACGCGTTCGCCGCCCTCGGCATAGACCTTGGATATGCCCCGCCCTTCCAGCACCACGCGGCGATCAGTCATGGCGCAGCACCTCCGCCGGTTGCAGGCGCGAGGCGCGCCAGCTGGGATACAGGGTGGCCAGGAACGACAGCACCAGCGACGTCACGCCTATGGTGACGATGTCGGACAGGCGCGGGTCGGACGGCAGCTCGGTGATCAGGTAGATGTCGCGCGGCAGGAACTGGATGCCCAGCGCATGTTCGATGGCGGGCACGATGACGTCGATGTTGTAGGCGATCAGCGTGCCGCCCGCCACGCCCAGCAGCGTACCGATGACGCCGATCAGCGCCCCCTGCACCACGAAGATGCGGGCGATCTCGGCCGGGGTGGCGCCCAGCGTGCGCAGGATGGCGATGTCCGCCTGCTTGTCGTTGACCGCCATGACCAGCGAGGACAGCAGGTTGAAGGCCGCCACGGCGATGATCAGCGCCAGGATCAGGAACATCATGCGTTTTTCGGTCTGCACCGCGGCGAACCAGGTGCGGTTGTTGCGCGACCAGTCCGCGGCGGCGATGTTCGGCGGCAGCAGTTGCGCCAGGTCGCGGGCCACCTGCGGCGCCTTCTGCATGTCGGCGATGCGCAGCCGCACCCCGCCTATGCCGCTGTCGCGGAACAGCCGCGCCGCGTCGTCCACGTTCACGAACGCCAGGCTGGAGTCGTATTCGTAGTGGCCGGCCTCGAACACGCCCACCACGGTGAACTGCCGCATGCGGGGCGTGAAACCGGCGGGCGTGACCGAGCCCTGCGGGGCCAGCATCAGGATCGGATCGCCCAGCCCCACGCCCAGGCCCTGCGCCAGCGCGCGCCCCAGCACCACGCCGTAGCTGCCGGGCTTCAAGTCGTCCAGCGAACCGGCCACCATGTTCTTGGCCACGTCGGACACGTCGCGCTCGGCCTCGGGGTCGATGCCGCGCACCTGCACGCCGCGCAGCACCTGGTCGCGGGCGATCATGGCCTGGGCCGCCACGTAGGGCGCCCCCGCCTGCACTTCGGGATTCTTCCTGGCCAGCGCCGTCAGTTCGCGCCAGTTGGCCAGCGCCGCGCCGCGCTCGCCCCCCACCGGATAGAGTTCGATGTGCGGCAGCACCGACAGCATGCGGTCGCGCACCTCCTTCTGGAAGCCGTTCATGACGGACAGCACGATGATCAGCGCCGCCACGCCCAGGCCTATGCCCGCCATGGAACTGGCGGCAATGAAGGAAATGAAGCGATCGCGTCGCCGCCCGCGGCCGGCACGCGTATAGCGCCAGCCTATCCAGAATTCGTAGGGTATCTTGAGCACGCGCGTATTATGGCAGAAGGCGGCGGCCGGCACCGCCTCCGCCCCACCCCCTACAATACCGGCCATTCGGCCCGCCGCCCGCGGGCCCTCCTACCCGGATCCTGCCGCCGTGCCCGCCTTGCCGTCCGCCCTGACCCTGCTGCTTCCCGGCCTGCTGACCGACGCCGCCATCGCGCCCGAACTGGCGCGCCAGCTCGCGGACCAGCCCGCCGTGCGCACGCTGGTCTCGTGGCTGGGCGCGGCGCGGCCCGTCCAGCAGGACTTCGACCCCTTCGAGGCGGGCTGCACCTCGCGCGAGTACTGGTGGCTGCATCGCGCGGGCCACCGGCCCGCGGACGGCAGAATCGGCGCGGGGCTCGCGCCCTTGCTGGTGGACGATGCCCGAGACGGCCGGCCCGTCTGGCTGGCGGACCTGGCCCACGTGCAGGTCGGCCGCGACGGCCTGGTCCTGACCGACTCCGCCGAACTGGGCACGACGCAGGCCGAGAGCGACGCGCTGCTGGCCGCGGCGCAGCCCGCGCTGGAGGCGCATGGCGCGGCGGCCCGCGCCGTCGATCCGCGCCGCTGGCGCCTGGACCTGCCCCAGGGCGCGGCCCGGCACACCGGCACGCCGGATGCCGTGACGGGCGCCGCGCTGGATGCCTGGTGGCCGCGCACGCCCGAGGCCCGGCCCTGGCGCAAGCTGATCAACGAAATCCAGATGCACTGGCACGAGTCGCCGGTCAACGTCGCCCGCGAAGCGCGGGGGCAGGTCCCGGTCAACACCCTGTGGCTGCACGGCGGCGCGGTGCCATGGCAACCGGACTGGCCCGCCGGCCGGCCCGCGCTGGTGGCCGGCAGCGCGCCCTGGCTGCGCGCGCTGGCCGAACGCGGCGGCCTGCCCTGGCAGCGCCCTGCCGATGCGGCCTCGGCGATCCGGCCCGGCGCGCTGGTGGAACTGGACGACCTGGCCCTGCCCGAGCGCACCGACGACTGGCGCAGCTGGCTGGACGCCGCCGCGCGGCTGGAGCGCGACTGGTTCGCCCCGGCCGACGCGGCGCTGCGCGCCGGCGCCCTGCGGCACCTGATACTGGTGCTGCCGGCGCGCGAACGGCTGGTCACCCTGACCCTGGAACGCCGGCCCGCCCTGCTGCGCTGGCTGCCCTCCTCCCGACACGATTGGAAACGCTGGTGGTTGCCCCAAGAATCCTGACCCGTCAGCCCGACCCGGCGGCCCGGCGCCGCCTGGAACAGGCCGGCATCCATCCCCTCCTGGCCCGCCTGTGGGCGGCGCGCGGCGTGGCCGCGCCGCAGGAAACCGCGCCCGACTGGCAGGCCATGCTGGCCCCCTCGCTGCTGACCCACGCCGGCCGCGCCGCCGCGCTGCTGGCCGATGCCATCGCCGCGCGCAAGCGGCTGCTGATCGTGGCCGACTACGACTGCGACGGCGCCACCGCCTGCGCCGTCGGCCTGCGCGGCCTGCGCGCCATGGGCGCCGTGGTGGACTTCCTGGTGCCCAACCGCTTCGAGACCGGCTACGGCCTGTCGCCCGCGGTGGTCGACCTGGCCTGCGCCCACCCGGGCGGCAAGCCCGACATCCTGATCACCGTCGACAACGGCATCGCCAGCATCGACGGCGTGGCGGCGGCCCGCGACGCCGGCATGCAGGTGTTGATCACCGACCACCACCTGCCCGGCGACGTCCTGCCCGAGGCCCTGGCCATCGTCAATCCCAACCAGCCCGGCTGCGGCTTCCCGTCCAAGCACCTGGCGGGGGTCGGCGTCATCTTCTACCTGCTGCTGGCACTGCGCGCGGAATTGCGCCAGCGCGGCGCCTTCGGCGGGGACAGCGGCCCCAGGCTGGATGCCCTGACCGACCTCGTGGCCCTGGGCACCGTGGCCGACGTGGTCCGGCTGGACGCCAACAACCGCCTGCTGGTGGCGCAGGGCCTGAAGCGCATACGCGCCGGCCGCATGCAGCCGGGCCTGCGCGCGTTGTTCGCGGTAAGCGGCCGCCAGGCCCGCGAGGCCAGCACCTTCGACCTGGGCTTCGCCCTGGGCCCCCGCATCAATGCCGCCGGCCGCCTGGCCGACATGAGCCTGGGCATACGCTGCCTGGTCACCGACGACGAGGACGAAGCCCTGAAACTGGCGCGCGAGCTGGACGCCATGAACCGCGAGCGCCGCGAGATCGAGGCCGGCATGCGCGACCAGGCGCTGGCCTCGCTGGACGCGCTGCCCGCGGCCTCGGCCGCCAGCCTGTGCGTGTTCGATGCCTCGTGGCACCAGGGCGTGGTGGGCCTGGTGGCGTCGCGCCTGAAGGACCGTTTCTGGTGCCCGACGCTGGCCTTCGCGCCCGCGGGCGACGGCGAACTGCGCGGCTCGGGCCGGTCGGTGCCCGACGTGCACCTGCGCGACGCGCTGGATCTCGTCTCCAAGCGCTACCCCAGCCTGATCCGCAAGTTCGGCGGCCATGCCATGGCCGCCGGCCTGACCCTGCACGAGGCCGACTTCGCGGCATTCGCGCCGGCCTTCGACGCCGCCGTGCGCGAACTGACGGGCCGCAGCCGTTTCGAGCCGGCGCTGGAAACCGACGGTTCGCTGGAGGCCGACTACGCCAATGCCGAGGTCGCCACCCTGCTCGACCAGCAGGTCTGGGGCTCCGGGTTCCCGGCGCCCGTCTTCGTCGACGCCTTCATCGTCCGCAACCAGCGGGTGGTGGGCGAGAAGCACCTGAAGCTGGCGCTGGAACGCGGTGGCCAGCGCTTCGACGCGATCTGGTTCGGCCACGCCGACGCCCTGCCGCCCGCCGTGGACCTGGCCTACCGCCTGGCGCTGAACAACTGGAACGGCATGGTGTCCGTGCAACTGGTGATCGAGCACGGCCAGGACGCGGCGCGCTGAACGCCGGGCGCACCCCGCCGAAGGGCGTCCGGCCTACGCTAAAATAGCGGGTTACGCGAAAAATCACCTGGAATTCAGCATGGAAGCAGAACGCCTCAACCAACTCGAAGCCCAACTGCAGGACCTGGCTGCGCGCACCCAGGATCTACGGAGGTATCTTTGACTACGATGTCAAGGATGAACGCCTGCAGGTCGTGAACGCCGAGCTGGAAAACCCCGACGTCTGGAACGACCCCAAGCACGCCCAGGACCTGGGCCGCGAGAAGAAGGCCCTGGAAACGGTCGTATTGACCATCAACGAGATCGATTCGGGCCTGCGCGACGCCACCGAGCTGTTCGAGATGGCCGCCGCCGACAACGACGACGCCACGCTGGAATCCATCATCGGCGATGCCCAGGGCCTGGAGGAAAAAGTGGGCGGACTGGAATTCCGCCGCATGTTCGCCAACCCGGCCGATCCGCTCAACTGCTTCCTGGACATCCAGGCCGGCGCCGGCGGCACCGAGGCGCAGGACTGGGCCTCCATGCTGCTGCGGCAGTACCTGAAGTACGCCGAGCGCAAGGGCTTCAAGGCCGAGCTCATGGAAGAGTCCGAGGGTGAAGTGGCCGGCATCAAGTCCGCCACCATCAAGATCGAGGGCGAATACGCCTTCGGCTACCTGCGCACCGAGACCGGCGTGCACCGCCTGGTCCGCAAGAGCCCCTTCGATTCGTCCGGCGGCCGCCACACCTCGTTCGCCAGCGTGTTCGTCTACCCGGAAGTCGACGATTCCTTCGAGGTCGAAGTCAATCCGGCCGACATCCGCGTGGACACCTTCCGCGCCTCCGGCGCGGGTGGCCAGCACATCAACAAGACCGACTCCGCGGTGCGGATGACCCACATCCCCACGGGCATCGTCGTGCAGTGCCAGAACGATCGTTCGCAGCACCGCAACCGCGCCGAGGCGATGCAGATGCTGAAGTCCAAGCTGTTCGAACTGGAAATGCGCAAGCGCATGGCCGAGCAGCAGAAGCTGGAGGACTCCAAGACCGACGTGGGCTGGGGCCACCAGATCCGTTCGTACGTGCTGGACCAGAGCCGCATCAAGGACCTGCGCACCAACGTCGAAATCTCCAACACCCAGAAGGTGCTGGACGGCGATCTCGATCCCTTCATCGAAGCCAGCCTGAAACAGGGCGTCTGAGCGGCGCCGGAACGCGACATGAGCGATGCCATCGTGATACTGAGCGGTGCCTCGCGCGGCCTGGGGGCCGCGCTGGCCCTGGCCGCCTGCCGGCCGGGCACGCTGCTGGTCACGCTGTCGCGCGGCGCGCATCCGTTGCTGGCGCAGCAGGCGCGCCGCAGCGGATGCCAGCACCGGCACTATGCGGTGGACCTGTCCGATCCGGCACAGACGGAAACCGTGGCCCGGGGCCTGTTCGCCGACCTGCCGGCGGGCGCCGCCCGCTACCGGCTGATCAACAACGCCGGCACGGTCGAACCCATCGCCCAGGCCGCCACGCTGGACGCCGCATCGGTCGCGCATGCGCTGCATGTGAACGTGGCCGCCGCCATGCTGCTGACGGCGGCCTTCCTGGCGGCGACGCCCGCGCAGGCGGACCGCCGCGTGCTGAACATCTCGTCCGGCGCGGGGCAGCGGCCCATGCCGGGCTGGAGCGTGTACTGCGCCACCAAGGCCGCGCTGGACATGTACACGCGCACGGTGAAGCTGGAACAGCGGGGCTCGGGACTGCGCATCGCCGCGCTGGCCCCTGGCGTGATCGACACGCCCATGCAGGCCCGCATCCGCGCCACGCTGCCCGACGCCTTCCCCGCCGTGGAAGACTTCAAGGAACTCCACCGCGGCGGCCGCCTGGCCGCCCCCGCCGACGTGGCGGCCCGCATCCTCGACTACCTGGAACGCGACGACTTCGGCCACGCCGACATCGACGACATCCGACATTACTGACCCGATAGCCATCATGACCGACAACCGGCCCACCGCCAACGAACCCGCGCAAGACGAAAACCAGATCATCGCCGAACGGCGCGCCAAGCTCGCCCGCCTGCGCGAAGCCGGGCCGGCCTTCCCCAACGACTTCGTGCCCGCCGACCGCGCCGCCGCGCTGCACGCGGCGCACGACGGCACCGAGAAGGAAGCGCTGGACGCGGCCGACATTCCCGCCAGCGTCGCCGGCCGCATGATGCTCAAGCGCGTGATGGGCAAGGCCAGCTTCGCCACCCTGCAGGACTCGACCGGCCGCATCCAGATCTACCTGAGCAAGGAACTGGTCGGCGACCAGGTCTACGACGCCTTCAAGCACTGGGACATCGGCGACATCCTGGGCGTGCGCGGCAAGGTCTTCAAGACCAACAAGGGCGAACTGTCGATCCAGGCCACCGAGGTGCGGCTGCTGACCAAGTCGCTGCGCCCCCTGCCCGACAAGTTCCACGGCATCTCCGACCAGGAGATGCGCTATCGCCAGCGCTACGTCGATCTCGTCATGACCGAGTCGACCCGCAACACCTTCGTGGCACGCAGCCGCGCCATCGCCTCCATTCGCCGCCTGATGACCGAAGCCGGTTTCCTGGAAGTGGAAACCCCCATGCTGCACGCCATCCCGGGCGGCGCCGCGGCCAAGCCCTTCACGACCCACCACAATGCGCTGGACATGCCCATGTACCTGCGCATCGCGCCCGAGCTCTACCTGAAGCGCCTGATCGTGGGCGGCTTCGAGCGCGTGTTCGAGCTGAACCGCAACTTCCGCAACGAAGGCGTCAGCCCCCGGCACAATCCCGAATTCACCATGATGGAGTTCTACGCGGCCTACGGCGACTACCGCTGGCTGATGGACTTCACCGAGCAGCTCATCCGCCAGGCCGCCATCGACGCCACGGGCAGCGCCAAGGTGACCTACCAGGGCCGCGAGGTGGACCTGTCCAGGCCCTTCGACCGGCTGACCATCACCGAGGCCATCCACAAGTACGCCGATCCCGGCTACACCGACGAGCAACTGAACGACGAAGCCTTCGTGCGCGCCGAACTCAAGCGGCTGGGTGCCCACGTGGACGGCCCGCAACTGGCGCGCGCCGGCCTGGGCGCGCTGCAACTGGCGCTGTTCGAGGAAACGGCGGAAGCCAAGCTGTGGCAGCCGACCTACATCATCGACTACCCGGTGGAAGTGTCGCCCCTGGCGCGCGGCTCGGACACGCGCCCCGGCATCACCGAACGCTTCGAGCTGTTCATGGTCGGCCGCGAGATCGCCAACGGATTCTCCGAGCTGAACGACGCCGAGGACCAGGCGGAGCGGTTCCGCAAGCAGGTCGAAGCCAAGGATGCCGGCGACGAGGAAGCCATGTACTACGACGCGGACTACATCCGCGCGCTGGAGTACGGCATGCCTCCGACCGCCGGCTGCGGCATCGGGATCGACCGCCTGGTGATGCTGCTGACCGACAGCCCCAGCATCCGCGACGTGATCCTGTTCCCGCACCTGCGGCCCGAGGACTGATCCCCCCGATCCATCGAGCAGGGATGCGCCGCAAAGCGGAAGGATCGCCGGAAGAGGCGCTTGAACGTACCGCAAGGAGTATCCATGGTCCCCGCGCAGCGTCACCTGGCCTTTCTCCTGTCGGTGTTCCTGGCCGGCGCCACATTCGCGGCTGCACCCCAGGACCCCGCCGGCTATCCCGACGCCGATGCCAGCGATCCCGCCAGACTCGGCTGGATGGTCGGCTCTCCGCCGCCACCGGACCGCATCCTGCGGTTCGACGACGGCTCGTACTTTCGCTTCCCCGCGATGCGCTGGAGCGTCTCCCACTTCCGCCAGCTGATGCCCACGGTGAACGTCTCGCGCGGTCTGGGCGCCGCCGCCCCTCTGCCGCGCGCGCTGCGCGACGACATCGACGGCCTGGTCTTCCAGCCTCTGGGGTCGGACCGGACCATGACCTGGCAGGCCTCGCTGAAGGCCAACTATACCGACGGCATCGTCGTGCTGCACAAGGGGCGCATCGTCTACGAACGCTACTTCGGCGTGCTCGACCAGCAAGGCCAGCACGGCGCGATGTCGGTGACCAAGTCCTTCATCGGCACGCTGGCCGCCATGCTGGCGGCCGAAGGCACGCTGGATCCGTCGCGCAGGGTGGCCGAGTACGTGCCGGAACTCGCATCGTCCGCCTTCGGCGATGCGACGGTGCGCCAGGTCATGGACATGACGACCGGCATCCGCTTCAGCGAAGACTATGCCGATCCCGACGCCGAGGTCTGGGCCCACGCGGCCGCCGGCAATCCGCTGCCCAAGCCCGGTGACTACACCGGGCCGCGCAGCTACTACGAATTCCTGCAAACGGTGAAGCCGGAAGGCAAGCACGGCGAGGCCTTCCATTACCGCACGGCCAACACCGACGCGCTGGGCTGGGTGCTGGCCCGTGCCAGCGGCAAGCCGGTGGCGCAACTGCTGTCCGAACGCATATGGAGCCGGCTGGGCGCCGAGCAGGATGCCTACATGACGGTCGACTCGACCGGCACGCCGTTCGCCGGCGGAGGCCTGAACACGGGCCTGCGCGACCTGGCTCGCTTCGGCGAGATGATCCGGAACGATGGCTTCTTCAACGGCCGGCAGATCCTGCCGCCCGCCGCGGTAGCCGACATCCGGCGCGGCGGCGACCCGGCGGACTTCGCCCGCGCCGGCTACGCGCTGCTGGCGGGCTGGACCTACCGCGACATGTGGTGGGTCACGCACAACGCGCACGGCGCCTTCACCGCGCGCGGCGTGCATGGCCAGGCGATATATGTCGACCCCAAGGCGGAAATGGTGATCGCGCGCTTCGCCTCGCATCCGGTGGCGAGCAACGCCGCCAACGACCCGACCTCGCTGCCCGCCTACCATGCGCTGGCGCTGCACCTGATGGGTTCGCGCTGACCGGGGCGTGGGTCCGAGGGCCCGCCGGCGCCTGGGGTCTGTTCACGCTAAAAGGAGGGGTTCAGTCCGGGATTTCCGGTTCGACCAGCTTGGCCAGCTGGAGCAGCGACTCCTGCCAGCCGAGATAGCACATCTCCGTCGGAATGACCTCGGGAATGCCGGCCTGTTCGATGTCCAGGTCGGTGCCGCAGGCCACCTGCCTGAGCACGACCGTGACCGCCATTTCGCCCGGCAGGTTGGGATCGTCGAACTTGTCGGTGTAGCGGATCTTCTGGAACGGGACCAATTCCTGGTACTCGCCGCCGAAGGAGTGCGCGTTGCCGGTCGTGAAGTTGCGGAAGGACATCTTGAAGGTCCCGCCCACCTTCGCTTCCAGGTGATGGACCTGGCAGGTGAAGCCATACGGCGGCAGCCACTTCGCCAGCGCGTCGGGCTCGACGAAGGCGCGATAGACGCGCTCGGGGGTGGCGCGCAGGACGCGGTGGAGTCGAACGGTTCCGGTAGCCATGGTGAATCTCCTTTCGTCAGGGTGGTTACATGCCTACGACGAGCGGGAAACCGGGAAATCGACAGAACGACCCATCAGTGAAAACCCTAGGCATCACACCCTGTCATTCCCAGACGTTGGCCGACCGCTCGAACCCGTCCCGGTAGGGCTTGCCCACGCAGAACCGGTGTCCGCTGGGCGCCTGCATGACCACCCAGGCCTCCTTGCGCGACACGAGGACGGCGCCGAGTCGTTCCAGGCGCGCCACCTCCGCCTCGATCGCATCGGTCTCGATGTCGAGATGGGCGCGCCTCGTGCTCGACCTTCTGGATGATGACCTGAACTTCCCCCGGCCTGGTCACGAGCTGGATGAAACGGCCATCCGGATCGATTTCCCCGGGCAAGGGATACCCCAGCGCCGCGCTCCAGAAGCGCGCTTCCGACAACAGATCGCCGGTCTTGCAGTCGATGACGATGTTTCCCAATCGGCTCTTGTGCATCACAGCTCCCGAACGACAACGTCCACTACTTCCGCGCGTGCTCCCGCAGATAGTCCAGCACCGCGCGCTGGTCTCCCGTGAACACGATACGTGCCGCCTTCAGCTTGCGCTGGTAGACGTACATGGGATCGTAGTAGCCGGTCAGCAGTTCCTCGATCCAGGCCCGGTGCGGTTCGACACTTCCCCCTCGCGCCTGCTCGGCCAGGGCGGCGTCCATGACCGCCGCCAGGCGCTGATGGCGTTCGCCGCCCAGCCGCTTGCGGATATTGTCCAGGCTTGCACGCAGCCGCTGGCCGAAAAGCGCCCTGCCCGCTTCTTCGCCATGAAGGACGACGAACTCGGCGCACAGATCCACCACGTAGTCGCGCAGGATACGCTCCACACGGTTCTGCAGGCTGTCCTCCAGCCAGACCACGGGATATTCCTGCATGCCCTGGAAAAGGCTGAACGGCACGCTGCAACTGCCTATCGCATGGCTTTCGTCCTCCAGCACGAAACGGGCATGGCCGGCTTCCCGCTTCCTGAGCACGTCGATCGCCAAGCCGTTCTCGAAGCCAATCTGCGGCGGCTGCCCGGTGGCATGCTTGCCGAAGCTCGATCCGCGGTGATGGGCGTGCCCCTCCAGGTCCAGGGCATGGTCCAGCGCCCGCAGCACATCGGTCTTGCCCGTTCCCGTCATGCCGCCCAGCACGATGAAGCCGCACTCGGCCACGGCCCGCTCCAGCGTGTCCATCAGGAAACCGCGCATGGCCTTGTAGCCGCCCACCACGCGCGGATAGGCGATGCCCGCCTCGTCCCGCAGCCACTGCTGGACGATTTGCGAACGAAGGCCGCCGCGGAAGCAATACAGGCTGCCCTCGGGATGCGCGCGGGCGAAGGCCGCCCAGGCCTCGATCCGTTCAGCCTTGGTCCGGCCCCGGACCAGTTGGTGGCCCAGCGCGATCGCGGCCTCCTGGCCCTGCTGCTTGTAGCAGGTGCCGACCTTCTGCCGCTCGATGTCGGTCATCAGCGGCAGGTTGACGGCCCCGGGAAAGGCGCCCTTGCGGAATTCGATGGGCGCGCGCGTATCCATCAGGGGCGTGCCCCGCAGGAACAGCGCGCGGTAGTCGTCGATATCGCCGCGCATCACACCACTTCGACCGCGTAGTCCTGCCGCTCGACCAGTTCCCCGATGGGCTCGAGCGCCAGTCCGGATTCGGCGGCCGCCGCCAGGAACTCCTCCTCGCCATCGGGCACGACCGCCACCAGCAGGCCGCCGCTGGTCTGCGGATCGCACAACAGGTCGATGCGATCCTGGCCCAGCGGCGCGATGCGCTGGCCATAGCTGTCGAAATTGCGGCCCGTGCCGCCCGGTACGCAGCCTTCGGCCAGATAGTGCTCCACGCCCGGCAGGCGCGGCACCTTGGCGAACTCGACCCGGGCGCTGACGCCGCTGCCGTCGGCCATTTCCACCAGATGGCCCAGCAGCCCGAAACCGGTGACGTCGGTCATGGCCTTGACGCCGGCCAGCCGGCCGAAACGGCTGCCGGGCCGGTTCAGCGTGCACATCCAGTCCCGCGCCACGTTCACATCTTCGGGGCGCAGCTTGGATTTCTTCTCGGCCGTGGTCAGGATGCCGATGCCCAGCGGCTTCGTCAGGTACAGCTTGCAGCCCACCGTGGCGGTGTCGTTGCGCTTGAGCCGGGCCTTGTCCACCACGCCGGTCACGGCCAGCCCGAAGATGGGCTCGGGAGAGTCGATCGAATGCCCGCCCGCCAGCGGAATACCCGCGGCGTCGCACGCCGCCCGGCCGCCGCGCACCACCTCGCGCGCCACTTCGGGCGGCAACAGATTGACCGGCCAGCCCAGGATGGCGATGGCCAGCAACGGATCGCCGCCCATCGCATAGATGTCGCTGATGGCGTTGGTGGCGGCGATGCGGCCGAAATCGAAGGGGTCGTCGACGATGGGCATGAAGAAATCCGTGGTCGACACCACGCCGCGCTCGTCATCCAGCGCGTAGACCGCCGCATCGTCGCGCGAGGCGTTGCCCACCCACAAACGGGGGTCGAGATTCTGCGCGCCGCTGCCGGCCAGGATCACGTCCAGGACCTTGGGCGATATCTTGCAGCCGCAGCCGGCCCCGTGGCTGTACTGCGTCAGGCGTATGGGAGTGCTCATGGATCGTTCGCAATGGCTTGATGGAAGCCATTCTAGAACACCCGTCCGGGCGGCCCTGCCGCCCGGCGCCCATTACTTCCCTTCCGGCATCGCCGACGAGTGATGGCTGGTGATCAGCCATTGCCGCCCGTCCCAGCGATAGGTATAGGTGTAGCGCGCCTTGACCGCGGCCCCCGTCCGGGCGAAGGTGAAGGTGTACAGCCCCGAGTCGACCGCGGTATTGCATCCCAGCGCGATGCGGCGCTCGTCGATCCGGCCCGCCGGGCGGTCTTCCAGGAAATGATGGAAGTAGTCTTCCTTGGCCTCTGCGCCATAGCGCGGCTGGTTGGACAGGGTGGGCAGCAGCACCGAATCCGGTGCGTAGTTCGCCACCACCCGATGCGGATCGCCGGTCTGCAGCGAGCGGTTCCACCGGTCGAACAGGCCGGCGATCTCCTGCTCGCTGACGCCCTTGCAACTTTCCAGGTGCGGCGCCAGCTCACCCCCGGACACCCCACGATTCGTGGCACAGCCTGCCAGCGCGCCGGCCAGAATCACCATCCCCAGATGCTTCATGAACTTCCCCCCTTCATTATTGTTGTGGAAGTGAATGCTCAAGCATAGCGGAGAGAGGCCTCGGTGCAGGCCTGCTTGCGGCCCCCGGCCGCCTCAAGAACCAAACCTCCACCGGTAGTCCAAATCATCACTTGCATTTTTATGTCTTATATCTTATATAAGACATAGGACCTACCCTTATAGAAAGTCATCCTCCCCTACATCGCAACGACGCAACATAAGTGGTAGATTTAACCGGTTTTCCTTCGGAGCCCATCATGCCGCACAACACGTTCAAAACCCTGAAAGAGTTCAAGATCGGCAGCAAAACCGGCCAGTACTATTCGCTCCCGGCGCTCGGCAAGGCCCTGGGCGTGGCGGTAGAACGATTGCCCGTCTCCCTGCGCATCGTGCTCGAATCCGTCCTGCGCAACTGCGACGGCAAGAAAGTCACCGAAGAACACATCAGGCAACTGGCCCACTGGAAACCCAACGCCAAGCGCGAAGAGGAAATTCCCTTCGTCGTCGCCCGCGTCGTGCTCCAGGACTTCACCGGCGTCCCCCTGCTGGCCGACCTGGCCGCCATGCGCAACGTCGCCGCCAAACTCGACAAGAATCCCAAGGCCATCGAACCCCTGGTTCCGGTGGACCTCGTCGTCGACCACTCCGTCATGATCGACGCCTACGGCACCAAGAACGCCCTGGACATCAACATGAAACTGGAATTCAAGCGCAACCACGAGCGCTACCAGTTCATGAAATGGGGCATGCAGGCCTTCGACACCTTCGGCGTGGTGCCCCCGGGCTTCGGCATCGTCCACCAGGTGAACCTGGAATACCTGGCGCGCGGCGTGCACAAGCGCGACAAGGTCTACTACCCTGACTCGCTGGTAGGCACCGACAGCCACACCACCATGATCAACGGCATCGGCGTGGTCGGCTGGGGCGTGGGCGGCATCGAGGCCGAGGCCGCCATGCTGGGCCAGCCCGTCTACATCCTGACCCCCGACGTCGTCGGCGTCGAACTCAAGGGCAAGCTGCGCGAAGGCGTCACCGCCACCGACCTGGTCCTGACCATCACCGAGATGCTGCGCCGCGAGAAGGTCGTGGGCAAGTTCGTCGAGTTCTGTGGCCCCGGCACCGCCAGCCTGACCGTGTCCGAGCGCGCCACCATCGGCAACATGGCGCCCGAATACGGCGCCACCATGGGCTTCTTCCCGGTGGACGAGCGCACCATCGACTTCTTCAAGGGCACCGGCCGCACCAAGGAAGAAATCGAAGCCTTCGAGGCCTATTACCGCGCCCAGAAGATGTTCGGCGTCCCCAACGCCAAGGACATCGACTACACCAAGCTGCTCACGCTGGACCTGTCCACGGTCGCGCCCTCGCTGGCCGGCCCCAAGCGTCCGCAGGACCGCATCGAGATCGGCGACGTCAAGACCACCTTCAGCGACCTGTTCAGCAAGCCGGTGGCCGAGAACGGCTTCTCGCAGCCCGCGGAAAAACTCGACCAGGTCTTCACGACCGACAACGGCATCCCCATCCAGAACGGCGACATCCTGATCGCCGCCATCACCTCCTGCACCAACACGTCCAACCCCAGCGTGCTGCTGGCAGCGGGCCTGCTGGCCAAGAAGGCGGTGAAGGCCGGGCTCAAGGTCAAGCCGCACATCAAGACCTCGCTCGCCCCGGGATCGCGCGTCGTCACCGAATACCTCCAGAAGACCGACCTGCTGCCCTACCTGGAACAGCTCGGCTTCGACGTGGCGGCCTACGGCTGCACCACCTGCATCGGCAACGCCGGCGACCTCGCCCCCGAACTGAACGACCTCATCACCAAGAACGACCTGGTGTGCGCGGCCGTCCTGTCGGGCAACCGCAACTTCGAGGCCCGCATCCACCCGAACATCAAGGCCAACTTCCTGGCCTCGCCGCCCCTGGTCGTGGCCTATGCCATCGCCGGCACCATGAAGCGGGACCTGATGACCGAGCCCGTGGGCCGCGGCACCAAGGGCGACGTCTACCTGGGCGACATCTGGCCGACCCAGGCCGAGGTCGAGAAGCTGATGAAGTACGCCCTGGACCCCAAGGCGTTCAAGAACAACTACGCCCAGGTCAAGACCAATCCCGGCAAGCTGTGGCAGGACATCCAGGGCGTATCCGGACAGATCTACGACTGGCCCAAGTCGACCTACATCGCCGAACCCCCGTTCTTCGAGGATTTCACGATGGAACCCGGCGCGGCCAACGCCGTGGTCAAGGGAGCCCGGGCGCTGGGCCTGTTCGGCGACTCCATCACCACCGACCACATTTCGCCGGCCGGCTCGATCAAGGAAAGCTCGCCCGCGGGCAAGTACCTGCAGGCCAACGGCGTGATGAAGGCCGACTTCAACAGCTACGGCTCGCGCCGGGGCAATCACGAGGTCATGATGCGCGGCACCTTCGCCAACGTGCGCATCAAGAACCTGATGATCCCGCCCAATGCCGACGGCACGCGCGTGGAAGGCGGCATCACGCTGCACCAGCCCAGCGGCGAACAGCTGTCGATCTACGACGCGGCCATGAAGTACATCGCCGAGGGCACGCCCACGGTGATCTTCGGCGGCGAGGAATACGGCACGGGTTCGTCGCGCGACTGGGCCGCCAAGGGCACGCAACTCCTGGGCGTGAAGGCAGTCATCGCGCGCAGCTTCGAGCGCATCCACCGCAGCAACCTGGTGGGCATGGGCGTGCTGCCCCTGCAGTTCAAGGCCGGCGACAGCATCCAGTCCCTGGACATCACGGGCCGCGAGACCTATGACATCACCGGGCTGGAGAACGGCATCAAGCCCCAGCAAGACGTGACGCTGACCATCCACTACGAGAACGGCACCAGCAAGCAGGTTCCGCTGCTGCTGCGCATCGACACGCCCATCGAGGTGGACTACTACAACCACGGCGGCATCCTGCCCTTCGTGCTGCGCCAGTTGCTGGCGGCCTGAAGCCGGCCGGCCCCGGCGGCCGCCTCCAAGGCCTGCGCTTGCGGTGCCCCCGGCATCTGGCGCAGGCCTTGCCACATCTGCGGAGCCCACGCTTGATCAACCTTTCGCGCTTCGACCTGGTGACGCTGTCGCTATTCGTGGCCGTCGCCCGCCACGGCAGCATCTCGGCCGGCGCCCGCCAGGCCCGGCTGGCCGTGGGCGCGGCCAGCCGGCGCATCGCCGACCTGGAAGACGCGGTCCGCACGCCCTTGCTGTACCGGCGGGCCTCGGGCGTCGAACTGACCGAGGCCGGACGGGCCTGCCTGCGGCATGCGCTGCGCATCCTGCAGGACGTGGAGCAACTGGCCGGCCGTATGTCCGACTACGCCAGCGGCGCCGTGGGCCAGGTCCGCATCGCCGCCAACACCTCGTCCATCACGCAGTTCCTGCCGGAAGACCTGTCGGCATTCATGGCCGGCCATCCCGGCATCCGCATCGAGCTGGAGGAGCAGAACAGCGCGGACATCGTGGCCGCGGTGAACGAGAACCGCGCCGACATCGGCGTGTTCGCCGACCGCACGCCCGCCCAGGGCCTGACGACCTACCGCTACCGCGAGGACGAGCTGGTGCTGATCGCGCCGCGCGCGCACGCCCTGGCGTCCCGGCGCGCGGTGGCCTTTCGCGACACGCTGGACTGCGACTACGTCAGCCTGCCGGATGCGACCTCGCTCGCCAGCCGGATAAGGGAGGAAAGCAGCCGGCTGGACCGCCCCATCCGGCTGCGCATCCAGGTGCGCAGCTTCGATGCCATCTGCAGGATGGTCTCGACCGGCATGGGCGTGGGGATACTGCCGCGCCTCGCGGCGGCTCCGCACGCGAAATCCATGCACCTGAAGCTGGTCGCGCTGGAAGACGACTGGGCCAGGCGCAGCCTGCTGCTGGGCGTGCGCGCGCCCGATGCGCTGGCGGCGCCGGCACGGCTGCTGGTGTCGCACCTGCGGGCCGCCGCCACGCCGGCCTGACGCCACCGGCCGGCTTTCGCGTTCCGGCAAACCCCGCTTGCCCGATCGCCCATTTCCTCCGTTGCGGGTTTCGGGTCACACTGTCGCCAAGATATTTCCCCGCGAGACTCCCATGCCACGGCAAATCCTCGAAGGCATCCGCATCCTGGAACTGGGCCAGCTGATCGCCGGCCCGTTCGCCGCCAAGACCCTGGCCGATTTCGGCGCCGAAATCATCAAGATCGAACCGCCCGGCCAGGGCGATCCGCTGCGCAAGTGGCGCATGCTCCACGAGGGCACCTCGGTCTGGTGGGAAGCCCAGTCGCGCAACAAGCAATCGGTATGCGTGGACCTGCGCCAGCCCGACGGGCAGGAACTGGTGCGCAAGCTGGCCGCGCAAGCCGACGTGCTGATCGAGAACTTCCGCCCCGGCGCCATGGAAAAATGGGGCCTGTCCTGGGAAGCCCTGCACGCCTTGAATCCCCGCCTGATCATGCTGCGCGTCTCGGGCTACGGGCAGACCGGCACCAAGCGCGACGAACCGGGTTTCGCCGCGATAGGCGAAGCCATGGCGGGCCTGCGCTACCTGACCGGCGAGCCTGGCCGCCCGCCGGTACGCGCGGGCCTGTCGCTGGGCGACACCATCGCAGGCCTGCACGGCGCGATGGGCGTGCTGCTGGCGCTGTACGACCGCGACGCGCGCGGCGGCCAAGGACAGATGATCGACACCGCGTTGTACGAAAGCGTGTTCAACCTGAGCGAAAGCCTGCTGCCCGAGTATTCGGTGTTCGGTGCCGTGCGCCAGCCGGCCGGCGGCGCCCTGCCCGGCATCGCGCCCTCGAACGCCTATCCGTGCGCCGACGGCGAATACGTGCTGATCGCCGGCAACGGCGACGGTATCTTCGTGCGCCTGATGCGGCGCATGGGACGCGACGACCTGGCCGACGATCCCGGCCTCGCCCGCAACGACGGCCGCGCGCAGCGCGCGGAGGAACTGGACGAGGCCATCGGCGCCTGGACCCGCACGCTGGACAGCGGCGCCGTGCTGGCGGCCCTGCGCGAGGCCGACGTGCCCGCCGGGCGCATCTATAACGCTCGCGACATCGCCCAGGACCCTCACTACCGCGCCCGCGAGATGATCCACGAGGTCACCTCGGCCAACGGCCTGAAGGTCGAGATGCCCGGCATCGTGCCCAAGCTGTCCACGAATCCGGGCGCCATCCGCCACCGCGCGCCGACCCTGGGCGAACACACCGACGCGGTGCTGCGCGGCGTGGGCCTGGACGACGAGACGCTGCGGACGCTGCGCGGCAAGGGAGTGATCGCATGATCGAGATCAACGAGGTCGGGCCGCGCGACGGGCTGCAGATCGAACCGGCCTTCGTCGCCACCGACGACAAGGTGGCGCTGGTCGATGCGCTGTCGGACTGTGGCTTCGCCCGCATCGAAGTCACCAGCTTCACCTCGGCCCGTGCCATTCCGGCGCTGGCCGACGCCGAGGCGGTCATGCAGCGCATCCGCCGCCGGCCCGGGGTGGTCTACACCTGCCTGGTGCCCAACCTGCGCGGCATGGAGCGCGCGCTGGACAGCGGCGCCGACGAGCTGAACCTGGTGATGTCGGTCAGCGAGACCCACAACCAGGCCAACCTGCGCATGACGCGCGAGCAATCCACGGCCCAGCTCCTGGCCATGCTCGAGCGCGCGGGCCAGGCCGGCGTGCCCTACAACGTCTCGCTGTCCACCACCTTCGGCTGTCCGTTCGAAGGCGACATCGCGCCATCCGAGGTCGAGCGGCTGGCACGGCTTTTCGCCGGGGCCGGCGCCGCCGGCATCACGCTGTGCGACACCACCGGCATGGCCTACCCCACGCAGGTGGCCGACCTGTCCGCATCGCTGGCCGCCGCCCTGCCCGCCTCGGCCCCGTTGACCCTGCACCTGCACAACACCCGCGGCATGGCCCTGGCCAACGCGCTGGCGGCCTGGCAGGCGGGCATGCGGCGCTTCGACGCCGCCGTGGGCGGCCTGGGCGGCTGCCCCTACGCGCCCGGCGCCAGCGGCAACGTCAGCACCGAGGAACTCGTCCACATGTTCGATTGCATGGGCGTGGACACCGGCGTCTCGCTGGCACCCCTGATGGACATCGTGGCCACCCTGCCCCGCCTGGTGGCGCGCGAGGTACCCAGCCAATTGCTGGCCGCGGGACCGCGTCTGCGTACCCACCCGGCGCCAGGGAGATAAACTAGCGGACTCGAACAATCATTCCGTCAGCCGCGACCCCTCCATGCCCCGTTCCCGCAGCACCTCCTCGTCCCGCCTCAATCGCGATGCCGAAAAACTCGTTTCGCTGTCCCTGTCGCTCAACGGCTCGGGCAGCCGGGTCGAAGACCGCTACTGGGAAGGAGAACTGGGCGCGCTGTTGGAAAAGCTCATGCATGGCGGCCAGGACGCGACCATCGAGGCCGCGCTCGAGGTCCTGTACCAGCGCAACGCCGGCGCCTACGAGATCCTGGTCGAGCAGGCCGAGACCCTGTCGGAATCGCTGACGCTGCAGAAGGAAGGGGTGGACCACGACGTGCTGCTGGTGGTCGCGCCGGTGGTGGCCTGGACCCGTTTCAGCATCCCCTACGGGCCGATACGCATCGGCCTGCTGGACGCGCTGAAAGCCCAGCTGCATGGCCACATCCTGGCGGCCGACGCGCGCCTGGCGCTGGCCCCGGAGCTCTACAGCGTGGACCAGATGCCGCGTTCGTTCAGTGCCACCCGGCTGTGGCTGAGCCGCCTGGGCGCCCAAGCGCTGGGGCTGACGCTGCCGCGCATGCCCGCCACCGACACCGAAGTCGCGAACCTGCTGGCCGACACGCGCTACGTGGTCGCGGCCGTAGCCGTGCCGCGCGGCGCGCCGGTATTCCGCTGGCAGGAGAACCCCGGCAAGCCCGAGCACACGCGCGAAAGCTGCCTGGCGCAATGGGAGGCGCAGGCCGCGCCGCTGTTCGCCGACCTGCTGCCCGGGTGCGGTTTCGAATGCCTGCTGCCCGACGCCTATTACGTCAACAACCGCGAGGCCGACCGCCGGGTGCGGCCGCTGTCGCTGCGCGCCTCGGTCGCCTGGCTGGAGGCCACGCTGGGCGTCGCGCCCGACCAGTTGCGCGCGGTCATCGCCGCCTGCGGCGAGACCGAGGTCGAGGAATACCGGATCGGCTTCACCCAGCGCCAGAGCAACGACGTCATCTATGGCTCGGCCTGGCCCCTGTTCGGACGCGAGGACGACAATCCCGACATGCCGGCCATGGACGTGATCGCCGACCAGTTGCGAGAACTGGGCGTGACCGACCTGCGCAAGCTGCAGGGGCTGCTGCCCATGGAATTCTGCGACGACTGCGGCGCACCCTACTTTCCCAATCCCCTGGGTGAAATGGTGCACGCCGAGCCGCCCGACGACGCCGACGCCGGCCCCGCCCATTTCCACTGAGCGGGAGGCCGCCGGCGCTCAGGCCGCGCGCGGGCTGGCCTCGGGCGCTTCCTCGGGACGGTTGGCGTAGCGGCGCGCCAGCACCGCGCACACCATCAGCTGCATCTGATGGAAGATCATCAGCGGCAGCACGATGGCGCCCGCCGCGCTGCTGGACAGCAGCACCTTGGCCATGGGAATGCCCGTCGCCAGGCTTTTCTTGGAACCGCAGAAGACGATGGTGATCTCGTCCTCTTTCGAGAAGCCCAGCGCCCGGCTGATGTAGGTCGTGGCCAGCAGCGCCGCGGCCAGGATCACCGCGCACGCCACCAGCACGCCGGCCAGCGTCGCGGTGGAGGTCTGGTGCCAGAGGCCGCCCACCACGGCCTCGCTGAAGGCCGAGTAGACCACCAGCAGGATCGAGCCCTGGTCGACGTACTTGAGCACGGCGCGATGGCGCGTGACCCACCCGCCTATCCAGCGGCGCATCACCTGCCCCACCACGAAGGGCAGCAGCAGTTGCACCAGGATCTTGCCTACCGCGTCGAACGAGAACGCCGCCTCGCCGGCCGTGCTCATCATCAGCTTGACCAGCACGGGCGTCAGAAAGATGCCCAGCAGGCTGGAGGCGGAGGCGCTGCAGATGGCCGCCGGGATGTTGCCGCGCGCGATGGACGTGAGCGCGATGGCCGACTGCACCGTGGCCGGCAGCGCGCACAGGAACAGGATGCCCAGGTAAAGGTCGGGGGTGACCAGCGGCGCCAGGAGCGGCTTGAACGCCATCCCCAGGATGGGGAACATGACGAAGGTGAAGGCGAAGATCAGCAGATGCAGCCGCCAGTGGGTGGCGCCCGCGACGATGGCCTCGCGCGACAGCTTGGCGCCGTGCAGGAAGAACAGCAGGCCGATGGCGATATTGGTGACCCAGTCGAATACCACGGCCGTCTGCCCGGAACATGGCAGGAAGCTGGCAAGGGTGACGACGACGATCAGGCTGAGTGTGAAATTGTCGGGCAGGAAACGCGGACGAGTCATGGGATGGGCCGAAAGACAAAGGAAAACTGCGCCTGGCACCGGGCGCGAGGCCACGCGGCGCCTCCGGACGAACCGGTCGCTGGTCCCGCCGCAGCGGACGTTGCGCGCTGGCGGCCAGCGGCCGGAAGGCGGATCCGGCCAAGGGTAAACACGGATTATCTTCCTTTGTCGGCCCCCTGCCCAGCCCGCATTCGTTGTATCTGCTGTGCTCCCAGGTCAAAGATCGCCGTCCGTATCCCTGCCGCAAGGGAGGCCTATCGGCCACGAGCGATGGTCTTTGTCGCATAATCGCATCGAACTCGACCTCTTTCCGGAGTCCCGCATGACCGACAAGATCGCCAAGCCGGCCCAGCAGCCCATCCAGGTCTACTCCTGGCCGACGCCCAATGGCCACAAAGTGCACATCATGCTCGAGGAGTGCAAGCTTCCGTACGAGGTGACGGGCATCAACATCGGGGCTGGCGACCAGTTCAAGGAAGAGTTCCTGGCCATCAGCCCCAACAACAAGATTCCCGCCATCGTCGATCCCGAGGGGCCCGACGGCAAGCCGATCTCGCTGTTCGAGTCGGGCGCCATCCTGGTCTACCTGGCCGGCAAGACCGGCAAGTTCCTGGGCAAGACCGACCGCGAGCGCTACAACACGCTGCAATGGCTGATGTTCCAGATGGGCGGCGTCGGCCCGATGTTCGGCCAGGCCCACCATTTCCGCCTGTACGCGCCCGAACGCATCGAATACGCCACCAACCGCTACACCAACGAAGCCCGGCGGCTTTACGGCGTCATGGACAAGCAGTTGTCCCGCCAGGCCTTCCTGGCGGGCCGCGCCTACACCATCGCCGACATGGCCACCTGGCCCTGGACGCGCTCGCATGCCAACCAGGGCGTGGACCTGGCGGACTTCCCCAACGTCAAGCGCTGGTTCGACGAGATCCACGCGCGTCCGGCCGTGCAGCGCGGCATCCAGGTCCTGGCCGACCAGCGCAAGCCGCAGGACGCCACCGCGAAGGAAAACCTGTTCGGCGCCACCCAGTACCAGCGGCGCTGACACCCGGGCGGCGGCGCCTTGCCGGCGCGCCGCCGCCCTCAGGCCAGCCAAGCCCCCAGCACCGGCGCCAGCAGCACCATCGACAGGCCGCTGAATATCATCAGCAGGCTCGCCATCACGCCCGCCTCCTCCCCCAATTCCCGCGCCTTGGCCGTGCCCAGCGCGTGGGCCGCCGCGCCGTAGGACGCACCGCTGGCCAGCCCGGAGCGGCGCGGCATCAAGGCCAGGATCAGTTCCCCGGTCAGCATGCCGGCCAGTCCGGTGAAGACCACGAACATCGCGGCCAGGTCGGCGTTGCCGCCGAAGCGGTCGGCCGTGGCCATGGCGAATGGCGTGGACACCGAGCGCACCAGCAGGCTGCGCGCGACCTCGGGCGCCAGGTGGAAGGCCCGCGCCAGCCACCACGAGCTGGCCACCGCCGCCGTCACGCCCGCCACCGTGCCTACGGCCAGCGCCGGCCACAACTCCCGTATCAGGCGCCGGTACTGGTAGATCGGCACCGCGAACGCGACCGTGGCCGGGCCCAGGAACCACAGCAGCACGCGCGTGTCGGCCGTGTATTCGTCCAGCGAGATGCCGGTGGCCAGCAGCAGTGCCAGCAGCGCCAGCGGGGTCAGCAGGATGGGATGCGTCCACAGCCGCGGATGGCGGGCATAGAGCAGCTTGTTCAGGTAATACAGGGCGACCGTGGCCACCACGCACAGGGCGATGATCATGATGCCGCCTTCGCCGGCACGCGGGCGCGGCGTCGCCGGGCGATCCATTCCACGGTCATGGCGGTGGTCAGCATCACGCAGGCGTTGCCGAGCACGATGACGGCCGCCAGCTTCAATCCCTCGCTCCTGAGCAGGTCCTGGTAGCGCACCATCGCGACCACCGCGGGAATGAAGAACACCAGCATGTCCGCCAGCAGCCATTGCGCGCCCTGGTCAATGCGATGAAGCGGCAGGCGGCCGCTCAGCAGCAGCGCGAGCACGGCGAACAGCCCCACCACCCCGCCGGGTATGGGCAGGCCGGTCCAGCGCACGGCGGTATCGGCGGCCCACCAGACGGCGACCAGGGCCAGGACTTGCAGGATGCGGGCGGCGAAGGAAGGAACGGGACGATGCTGCATGATGGCGAACCATGGGTATACCCGTAATTCTAGGCAACTTCCATACATTTATAAAATGAATAAAATCCATATTTTGAATTCCATATTGGAATGAAATGGATTTGCGCGCCCTGCGGTACTTCGTCGAAGTCGTCCAGCGCCAGAGCTATACCGCGGCGGCGCGGGCGCTGTTCGTCACCCAGCCCACGGTCAGCAAGATGATCCGGCAGCTGGAGGACGAACTGGGCACGCCGGTGCTGCGCAAGTTCGGCCGGCGCATCGAACCGACCGACACCGGCCGCATCGTGCTGGAACGCGGCCGGCAACTGCTAGCCCTGCACGCCCAGTTGCAGGCCGAACTGTCCGACGTGCGCCAGGCCGCCCGGGGCGAGCTGGTCGTCGGCACGCCGCCGCTGGCGCACCACCTGCTGGCCCCGTTGCTCGCGCGCTTCCACCAGGACTACCCGGGTATAGAGCTGCGGCTGTTCGAGCGGGGCTCGCGCTCGGTCGAGGACGAACTGAAATCGGGCACCCTCGAGATCGGTGCCATGCTGCTGCCGACGGACGAGAACGAATACGAGACCCTGCCCATCTGCAATTTCCCGCTGCGCCTGATTGCGCCCGCCTCGTCCGGCTGGGCAGGGCGGGAACGGGTCCGGCTGGACGAGCTGGCCGCCGAATCCTTCATCTTCTACGGCGAAGGCTTCGTGCTGAACGAGGTGGTCCACGCCGCCTGCGTCCAGGCCGGCTTTACGCCGAAGATCGCCGGCCGCAGCAGCCAATGGGACTTCATGGCCTCCATGGTGGCCGCCGGCGTGGGGCTCGCCCTGCTGCCCGAGCTGTTCAGCCGCCAACTGGACCGCTCCCGGCTGGCCGTGGTCCCGCTCGACGATCCGCAACTGTGGTGGCACATGGCCTTCGCCTGGCGCCGCGGCCGCTATCTGTCGTTCGCCGCCCGCGCCTGGCTGGACCTGGCCCGGCGCACATTGCCCGGGGATGGCCGGGCCGCGGGCGATAATGGCGTCCTTTGGGAAGAGGGAAACCGCTGATGCGCGCCGACATATTCTGCCGGGTGATCGACAACTACGGCGACATCGGCGTGTGCTGGCGCCTGGCCCGCCAGTTGGCCCGGGAACACGGCTGGCGGGTGCGCCTGTGGGTGGACGACCTGTCCGTGATGACGCGCCTCGCGCCGCAGGTGGATCCCAAGGCGGCCTCGCAGCGGGCGGATGGCGTGGACATCGTCCATTGGACACGCCCGGCGGCGCCGCTGGCCCCGGGCGACGTGGTCATCGAAGCATTCGCGTGCGATCCTCCCGTCGAATTCGTCCAGCGCATGCGGGACCAGGTCCGCCCGCCCGTCTGGGTCAACCTGGAATACCTGAGCGCCGAGCCCTGGGTCGAGACCTGCCATGCCCTGCCCTCGCCCCAGCCTGGCGGCCTGCGCAAGTACTTCTTCTTTCCCGGGTTCACGGCCGCGACGGGCGGGCTGCTGCGCGAGCGCGGCCTGCTGGCCGAACGCGATGCCCTGCAGGGCGACCCCGCTGCCCGGGCCGCCTTCCTGCGCGGCGCCGGCCTGCCCGAGCCGCTGGCCGGCGAACGCCTCGTCACCCTGTTCTGCTATCCCGACGCCCCCGCGTCCGCGCTGGCCGACGTGCTGGCGGGCGGCGACACGCCCACGCTGCTGGCCATCCCGCCCGGCGTCGCGCCCTACCTGGCCGCCGGTACGCGGGGCCGCCTGCGCATCGCCCGGGCGCCCTTCCTGCCCCAGGCCGACTACGACCGCCTGCTGTGGAGCGCCGACCTGAATTTCGTCCGGGGCGAGGACTCCTTCGTCCGCGCCCAGTGGGCCGCCCGCCCCATGGTCTGGCACATCTACCCCCAGGCCGAGGCCGCCCATGTCGACAAGCTGGAGGCCTGGCTGCGGCGCTATCCCGCCCCCGCGCCCGCTTCCGCGCTGCAGACCGCCTGGAACGGCGACGCCGGCGCCGCCCGTTTTCCGGGGCTGCTGGCCGAGGCCTTGTCGCCAGCGGTATTCGGACCTTGGCGGGAAGCCGCCCGCGCCTGGAGCGGCAGCCTGGCCGCACAGCCCGACCTGGCCACCCAATTGACCGGTTTCTGCCAGGCACGACAGGAAAACCACGCCTGATGCCGGCACTAGCCGGAGTGCCCCGTCCCAGGCTATACTGATTGGCTGCACAGGCCGTATGGCCGTCTTTTGGGCATCGCGGTTGCTTACGCGCCGGCTGTCCAGCGTTCCCTCCCCTAAGGTTGCTCCAGCATGAAAATCGCTCAGGAACTGCGCGTCGGCAACGTCGTCATGGTCGGCAAGGATCCCCTGGTCGTCCAGAAGGCCGAATACAACAAGTCCGGCCGCAACGCCGCCGTCGTCAAGATGAAGTTCAAGAACCTGCTGACCGGTTCGGGCACGGAATCCGTCTACAAGGCCGACGAGAAGTTCGAAGTCCTGGTGCTCGAGCGCCGCGAGTGCACCTACTCGTACTTCGCCGATCCCATGTACGTCTTCATGGACGCCGAGTACAACCAGTACGAAGTCGAAGCCGAGAGCATGGGCGACGCCCTGCACTACCTCGAAGAAGGCATGCCCGTCGAGGTGGTCTTCTACGAAGGCCGCGCGATCTCGGTGGAAATGCCCACCATCGTCGTGCGCGAGATCATCTACACCGAACCCGCCGTGCGTGGCGACACCTCGGGCAAGGTCATGAAGCCCGCCAAGATCAACACCGGCTACGAACTGCCGGTGCCGCTGTTCTGCGAAATCGGCGACAAGATCGAAATCGACACCCGCACGGGCGAATACCGTAGCAGGGTGAAATAACCCCCCCTACGCGCTTACGCGCGCCCAGCATGGTGTGAGCCCCCAGCCGCTACGCGGCAAGCCCCCCCGAGGGGGCCGGGGCCCGCCTTGGGGCGGCCCGGCGCCGGGCCCCGTAGGGCGTCGAAGTGGACCGGCGAAGCCGATCCACTTCGACTCGTCTTTCTTGGGGGCCTTTGGCCCCCTTTCCCCCATAGTTTCGTCTATTGGTTGGCTTGCGCTTTTTTGACGCAGGGCAGGCGCAGGTTCGCCCCGGTTTGCGGGACGAACAAACGTCCTTATTGCAGGCGGTCGTCGTCCAGCAGGGCGGGGATGGGGGCTACGGCTATGCCTTCTTCGGCCAGGGATTGACGTTCTTCCTGGGTGGCCACGCCGCGGATGGGACGCTCGGGGGCGTCGCCGTGGTGGATGCGGCGGGCTTCGGTGGCGAAGCGTTCACCGACGTTTTCGGTCCTGCGCAGGAGTTCGCGCAGTTGCTGCAGCATGGCGGCCTGCATGTCGGGAGACATGGGCGCGCTGCCGGACTCGCGGGCAGTGGGAACGGCGGGCGCCTTGCTGCCGGATACGTTCAACATGGGCGCCGACAATTTCTTGTCGATGGATTTGCTGTCGCACAGCGGGCAGCTGATCAGGCCGCTTGCGCGTTGCGTGTCGAAATCGGAGTGCGAGCTGAACCAGCCTTCGAATACGTGGCCGTGCTCGCATTGCAGATCGAAAACCTTGAATGCCATGGATGATGCGCCTGTCGCCCCGTGGGACGCCTGGCGCGGTCTGTACCTGTAGATAACCCTATCGTACCCCAAGCCAGGGGCTTGCAGCCGCCCGGGTGTCGGCGTTCATACCGAACGCGACATCGACCCCTGCTGCGGCTCGTACACGCAAGTGCGGTTGCGCCCCTGCCGCTTGGCGGCGTAGAGCGCGGCGTCGGCCTGGCGCACCAGCAGCGCCGCCGTCGTGCCGTGGCCCGGCACCATGGCATCGACGCCTATGCTGACCGTCATCACGCCCTGCTCGCTCTTCAGGTGGGGAATCCGCGCGTCCAGCGTGGCCTTGCGGATGTTCTCGGCGATCAGGTAGGCGCCGTCGATGTCCGTCTTGGGCAGCAGCACCGCGAATTCCTCGCCGCCGTAGCGCGCCGCCATGTCGGCCGGACGCCGGATGTTGGCCTGGATCACCTGGGCGATGGTGCGCAGATACTGGTCGCCATGCTGGTGGCCGTAATGGTCGTTCAGGGCCTTGAAATGGTCGGCGTCGATCAGCAATAGCGCCAGCGAGCTTTCCTCGCGCGCGGCCCGCCGCCATTCGCGCTCCAACGCCTCGTCGAAGCGACGGCGATTCGACAGGTTGGTCAGGCCGTCGGTGGCCGCCATGGCCAGCAGTTGGGCGTTCTCGGCCTCCAGCGCCTCTTCCGCCTTCTTGCGGCGCGACACGTCGCGGATGTTCAGGATGCAGCGTTCGTCGCCCATCTCGGGCGGCAGCCGCTTGACGCTGGCCTCCAGCCAGCTCCACGAGGAATCCCGATGCCGCGCCGGGAAGGTCAGCATGCGCGGCCAGGATTGCTCGTCGCCGGAAAAGAGCGGCACATAGTCCGACCGCACGAAATCGTCGATGTTGCGCCCCTCAATGTCTCCCGGCACCCACCCCAGCACGTCCTTTATCGCCGGCGAGATATAGGTGACGGTGCCGTCGGCCCGGCACAGCGCGATGATGTCGGCGGAGTTCTCGGCCAGCACCCGGTAGCGCGCCTCGCTGCGCAGCGCGCTGCGCTCGGCCGCCAGGCGCAGCGCGAATTCCCGGCGCAGCATCCAGACCAGCACCATGGTGCCCATGCACAGCAGCAGCGTAAGGATGGCGATGATCCCGGCCTTGTTGCGCCAGGCCGCGTAGATGTCGCTGTCGGCCATGCCCACGAGCACGATCAGCGGCAGCGGAGGCTCGACCGCCGTGAAGGAATAAAGCCGGGTCACTCCGTCCGTGGCCGACACGGCCTCGTACGAGCCGCTATCGGACGCCGGGTAGCGCTTGAACAGTTCGAGGTCGGTCAATTGCTTGCCCAGCAGGCCCTGCACCGCCGGAAAACGCGCCATGACCGAACCGTCGGCGCGCAGCAGCATGATGGAACCGTTCTGGCGCAGGTCCAGCTGGCGGAACTGGTTTTCCAGGTGGGAGATGCGCAGCGTGCTGACCACCACGCCGCCGAAGCTGCCGTCGGACCGGGTGACCCGGCGGCTGATGGCGATGGACCACATATTGGTCAGCCGGGAGAAGAAAGGCCGGCTCACGAAAAGGCCGACGTCGGAAGCCTCCTTGTGCACGCGGAAATAGTCGCGCTGCGAAAACTCGACCCCGCGCGGCTGCACCGACTTGGAGTCGGTCAGCATCCGGCCCTCGGTATCCAGCACCACCATGGTTCCCACCCCGCGCATCTGCGGCAGGCTGCCGAACAACAGTTGGTGGCGGCGATAGGGGTCCAGGCCCTCGGCTTCGGCAAGCCGCAGGCCATTCAGCATGGATTGCAGAGAAAGGTCGACCAGCTCGATGTCGCGGCCGATGCCGTCGGCGACCACCCGGCCCAGGTTCACCGTGGCTTCCCTGGCCGCTCGCTTGGCATCCTGGCGGGTGTCGTATAGCGCGGCCGCGCATACCAGGCCGAAACACGCGACCACCAAGGTGGCCCATAACGTTAGCCAGCGCATGGACCGAACGATATAGGTTACAAAAATTAACCGGGACTATACATCCATTGGGTGGCCGGCGGTACGCGTCTTAACGGTGATTTGCATTCTCCGGGCCGGAAGCGGGCCCCGCCCGGCCGCGCGCCGCCCTCTCCGCCATCGCGTGGTAGCGTTCGCTCAGCCGGCGCAGATGCTCTTCATCCATGGTCTCGATGGCGACCAGCTTGCTGTTGGCGCCTTCCAGCGCCCCGAGCAACTCGTCCAGCTTCAGGTGCAGCGCCTCGCTGTCCTTGTTCTGGCTGCGCTGGATCACGAACACCATCAGGAAGGTCACGATGGTGGTCCCGGTATTGACCACCAGTTGCCAGGTTTCGGAAAAATGGAATATCGGCCCGAGCACGGCCCAGAGCAGGATGGCCGCGCATGCCACGCTGAACGCCGGCGGCGATCCCGTGCTGCGGGTGACCGCCGTCGCGAAGCGGTCGAACAGTCGCCCCCGGCCGTTTCTCCGCGTGCTGGCTTGGTTCATCGTCGTCTCCCGTGGATGAGGACGACATGGCCCAGCAAGCGGCGTACCCGCGATTCGGAGGAAGGAGAAATGGTGCGCCCGGCCGGAATCGAACCGGCACGCCTTGCGGCGGCGGATTTTCTTACCCGCTACTGCTCGCGCAGCCGGATTGCACGGGGCAACGCCGTTTGGGGTCTGGACTCTGCCTTGACCATCGCGTCGCGCGGCGGAATCGCCGCGCCCAGCCTTAGGTCCCCGCCGTCGAGTCTCTACACACGCCCGGCGGCCTGCATCGGCCGCCTGCTTGGCTCGGCGTTCCCGTGCCAGGGGTTCGCCGAATTTGACGGGTTCTACTCCCGGACTTTCGTCCAGGGCACTCCACTCTTACGGAAGTCCGCTACGTCTACCAGTTTCGTCACGGGCGCACGGGCGGTATTGTAGCCGATGCGCCCCGCCCTCCTGCCCCGCCGCCCGCCGAATCAGGAATAAGCCTGGCGCAGCACGTTCTTCTGGACCTTGCCCATGGTGTTGCGGGGCAGCTCGGGCACCACGTGGACGCGCTTGGGCACCTTGAAGTTGGCGATCCTGGCCTTGAGCTCGGCGATCATGGCCGCCTCGTCCAGGCTGGCGCCCGGCTTGGGCACGACCACGGCCACCACGGCCTCGCCGAAATCGGGGTGCGGCACGCCGATGACGGCGCTTTCCTCCACCCCCGGCATGTCGTCCAGGAAGCTCTCGATTTCCTTGGGGTAGACGTTGAATCCGCCCGAGATGATGAGGTCCTTGCTGCGTCCGACGATGGACAGATAGTCGTCCGGCACCCTGGCGCCGCCCGATTCGCCGCCCCAGCGCCCGACGTCGCCGGTCTTGAACCAGCCGTCCTGGGTGAATTCCTCCCTGGTCTTCTCGGGCATGCGCCAATAGCCCTTGAACACGTTGGGTCCCTTGACCTGGATGTTGCCGATCTCGCCCGGGGGGCACGGAACGCCGGCATCGTCCACCACCCGCGCCGATACGCCCGGCAGCGGCTTGCCGACGGTACCGCCCAGGCGCTCGCCCTGGGCCGGGTCGTAGGGATTGGAAACCAGCATGACGGTCTCGCTCATGCCATAGCGCTCGAGAATGGTGTGGCCCGTGCGTTCGCGGAAGGCGTTGAAGGTTTCCATCAGCAGCGGCGCCGATCCCGACACGAAGAGCCGCATGTTGCGGCAGGTGTCGCGCCCGAACGCCGGTTCGGCCAGCAGCCGCACATAATAGGTCGGCACGCCCATCATGACGGTGCAGCGCGGCAGCAGGCGCAGCGCGGCGGGCACGTCCAGCTTGGGCAGCCAGATCATCTTCGCGCCGGCCAGCAGCGCGCCGTGCGCGGCCACGAACAGCCCGTGCACGTGGAAGATGGGCAGCATGTGGAGCAGCACGTCGTCGGCGCGCCAGCCCCAGTATTCATGCAGCACGCGGGCATTCGAGGCCAGGTTGCCGTGGGTCAGCATGGCCCCCTTGCTGCGCCCCGTCGTGCCCGAGGTGTACAGGATGGCCGCCAGGTCGTCGGCGGCGCGCACGGCCACCGCATGCTCGGGCGAAACCTGCGCAGCGGCGTCCAGCAGCGTGCCGGTACGATCGTCGTCCAGCGTGTACACGTGGCGCGTCCCGGCACGCTGCGCGCAGCGGTCCACCCATTCCCGGTTCTTGCTGGCGCAGACGACGACCGACGGCTCGGCATCGCCCAGGAAATAGTCGATCTCGGCTTCCTGGTAGGCGGTGTTCAGCGGCAGGTAGACATAGCCCGCGCGCAGGGTGGCCAGGTACAGCAGCAAGGCCTCCGGCGACTTCTCGACATGGACGGCCACGCGGGCGCCTTCGGGCAGGTCCAGCGAACGCAGCAGATTCGCCATGCGCGCCGTCTGCGTCTCGACCTCACGCCAGGTGTAGTCGCCGACGCCGGGCGCCTCGATGCACACCGTGTCGCGATCGGCGGGGAAGCCCGAGGCCAGCAGGGAATAGAGATTCTCGTCTTTCATCTATCTTCTTCGGTCTGGAAAGGTGAAGCGTCGCCGCCGAACACCGGGGGGCGTCCTTCTAGGAACGCCGCCACGCCTTCGCGGTGATCGCGGGTATCGCTATAGGAAAAGAATGCCGCCAGTTCGGCCTCGTCCAGCGGCTCGGGCCGCTGCAGTCGCCGTACCATGCGCTTGTTCAGGGTGGCCGCCAGCGGCGCGCCGGCGGCCAGGCGGGACAGGGTGCGCGCCAGCTCGGCCTCGAGTTCGGCATCCTCGACCACACGGGTCAGGAGGCCCTTGGCATGGGCCTCGGCGGCATCCAGGATGCGGCCTTCCAGCAGCAGCTCCAGTGCCACCGCGCGGCCGGCCACGGCCAGCAGCCCGGCCAGCTCGGCCGGCGCCATGGGAAACCCCAGCCGCGCGATGGGCGCGCCCACGCGGGTGCTGCGACCGGCGATGCGCAGGTCGCAGCAGCAGGCGATCTCCAGGCCGCCCCCCACGCAGGCACCCTGCACCAGCGCCACCGTGGGCCAAGGACAGTCGTCGATCGCGTGCAGCGCCGGCGCGATGACCTGCTCGTGATAGCGGCGCACCGCCGCGAGACCGCCCCGCTCCACCGGAAACTCGCCGATGTCGGCGCCGGCCGCGAAATGCCCGCCCGCGCCCCGGATGACGACGGCACGCAGATCCGGCCGGCCGGCCGCTTCGCGCATGGCCGTGGCCAGCGCGCGCCACATCGCGGCGGTCAGCGCATTGAGCTTGCCCGCGTGCGAGAGAGTCAGCGTCAGCACGCCGCCCTCGGTCGACGCTTCGATCCGGCCCGGCGCGGACGCCGGCTCCATGGCTGGGTCCCCGTCCATCAGTCGGCCTTGATGCCCGCGTCCTTGGCGACCTTGGCCCAGCGCTGCACTTCATCATGCAGGTATTTGCCGAACTCGGCGCTGGTATAGCGCGGGACCTCGGAACCGTTGCTCAGCCACACCTTCCTGATCTCGGGCGTGCCCAGCGCCTTCTGGACCTCGGCGTACATGCGCTCGACGATGGGCTGGGGCGTGCCCTTGGGCGCCCACATGGCATACCAGGTCGACACCTCGTAGCCCGGCAGGCCGGCCTCGGCCGCGGTGGGCACGTCCGGGAAGGCGGACGAGCGCTGCGCCGCCGCCACGGCCAGCGGCTTGATCTTGCCGGCGCGGATGTGCTGGGCCGACGACCCCAGTCCGTCGAAGGCCAGGTCCACCTGGCTGCCCATCAGCGCGAGCAGCATGGGGCCCGCACCGGTGTACGGGACGTGCGCGATATCCACGCCGGCCTGGAGCTTGAACAGCTCCCCGGCCAGGTGGTGGGACGTGCCGTTGCCCGCCGAGCCGAAGTTGAGCTTGCCTGGCTGGCGGCGGGCGTGGTCGATCAGCCCCTTCAAGTCGCTGAACGGTTCGGTGGGCGCCGCGACGACGATCTGCGGCGGCTGCGCGATGAGCGTGACGGGAACGAAATCCTTCTCGATGTCATAGGTCAGGCCCTTGTAGAACGACGGCGCGATGGCGTGGTGCGCCCCGCCCACGAAGAAGGTGTAGCCGTCCGGCTGCGCGCGCGCCGCGATGGCCGCTCCCACCGTGCCGCCCGCTCCCCCGCGGTTGTCCACCACGACGCTGTGTCCAAGCTGGGCGCCCAGTTGCTGCGCCAGCGGCCGGACGAAGGCGTCGGTGCCGCCCCCCGCCGGGAACGGCACGATGATGGTGACGGCCTTGGACGGCCAGGCGTCGGCTCCCACCGCATGGCCACCCGCGGCCGCGCCCACGATGCAGGCGATCAAGGCAATGCTGCGTTTCATCTCCCGTCTCCTTTCTTTTGGTATGAAGGTACTACACGCTGGCTCTTGCCAGTTCTGATGGATTCCTTCGGAGCGCGCGTACGCGGATCAAAGCAGCCGGGCCACTCCCCTGCTGGTCTCGGGCTTCCCCTCGCCCAGCCGGGCCAGGTTGTCGTCCAGCGCATCCAGTTCGTACACGTAGTTGACCATCATGCCGCACGACTGGGCGCGGCCCTTGCGCGACGTGTCCGCCTTCCAGTTCAGCCGTTCGATGCGCGCGCCATTGCCCAGGTGGAACCGCGCCACCGAATCGAGCGGCAGCGAGCCCTTGCGTTCGACCAGGTAGCGGGCCGCCAGCCTCATGGCCACGGCCTGCACGGCCGGCGGCGCGGCCTCGTCGTCCACCGCCTGCTGGATGGCGGCCAGCACCTGCGCGCCGGTAGCGCCTTCCAGGCCGGCCTTCTCCTTGCGGACGACGGCGGCGAGATCCTCGGCGCCGCGCTTCCTGACCCAGTCGCAAAAACCCGGTATGGGCGAGAGCGTGGCGAAACGCTTGATCTTGGGCAGTTCGCCGTTCAATTCCTCGATCACGCGCTTGAGCAGGAAGTTGCCGAAGCTGACGCCGCGCAAGCCCTGTTGCGTGTTGGAGATCGAATAGAAGATGGCCCAGCGCGCCTTGTCCAGGTTCTCCATGGGCGCGCCTTCGTCCAGCAGGCTCTGCACGTTGCCGGCCATGTCGGCGCAAAACGCGACCTCGACGAAGATCAGCGGCTCGTTCGGCATGCGCGGATGGAAGAACGCGTAGCAGCGGCGATCGGAATCCAGACGGTTGCGCAGGTCGGTCCACGAGGCGATCTCGTGCACCGCCTCGTAGATGATGAGCTTCTCGAGCAGCGAAGCCGGCGAATCCCAGGTGATGCGCCGCATCTCCAGCAGGCCCACGTCGAACCAGTTCGACAGCAGGCCCTCCAGATCCGCGTCCAGCCCCTGCAAGGCCGGGATCTTCGAGCGCCAGGCCAGCATGTCGGTGCGCAGTTCCAGCAGGAAAGGCAGGCCGTCGGGCAAGGCGTTCAGGCGCTTGAAGAAGCGGACGCGGGCATGCGAGAGCGCGCGCGACAAGTCCGAAGGCGTCTCCTTGCCTCCCGCCTCGGACGGCCCCGCCGCCGACGCCCCCACCTCGCCCAGCAGCCCCAGCATGGCGCCGCGGCGTTGGGCGTCGGCGGCGCGATAGGTCTCCTGCCAGGCCGACGCGGCGCGATTGGCCGCGACATCGGTCAGGCGCGCCTGGAAGCACGGCAGCAGCATCGCCCGCTGGCGATTGGCCTCGCGCGTGGACAGGGCGACGCCGTCGGCCTCGCGGCCCGGCTCGGCAACGGCCTGGGGCCGTCCTCCCAGCCATTTGCTCCAGCGGGCCAGCAGCGACTGGGTCGGCTGCGGATCGGGGGCCGGCGCGGCGGGCCGCGCATCGGCGGCATCGTGACGATCGCTGTTCAACATGTCGTTCATGTCCCTTCTGAAAGACTCAACCGGATTGCCTGGACAGCGAGGCCATCAGGTCGGCGAAACGCTGCCCCTGCACCACCACGTGGTCGCGCGCGCGCTCGGCGGCCAGGCCGGCATCGCCGGCCAGCAGGGCCTCGACGATGCCCTCGTGCTCGTCGTAGGACGTGGCGATGCGGTCGCGCACGCGCAATTGCAGCCTGCGATACGGCCCCAGCCGGCGATGCAGCTTGATGGCTTCCTCGTTCAGGAAGCCGTTGCAGCCCAGGCCGTAGATGGTGCGATGGAAAATCTCGTTCAGGTAGTAGTAGGCATTGGCGTCGCCGGCATCGCGCGAGGCCTGGCAGGCCCGGTGGGCCTCGAGCAGGCGGCGGTGGTCATCGGCCGTCATGCGCCGCGCGGCCAACCGCGCGCACATGGCCTCGATCTCGCCCATCACGTCGAACATCTCGATCAGGCGCTGGGGCCCGATCTGCGCCACCAGTGCGCCCTTGCGCGGCCGCATTTCCACCAGGCCGGCGGAAGCCAGCTGGATCAGGGCCTCGCGTATGGGCGTGCGCGAAACGCCGAAGCGGTTGGCCAGCACGGTCTCGTCCAGCGGATCGCCCGGCGACAGTTCGCCGACGGCGATCAGCTCTTCGATGGTCTCGCGCAGCGTCTCGGAGCGCTTCTTCTCGTTGCCGGGAGATGGGGGGCGGGATGACATGGCGCCATCTTGCCCCATCCCGTCCTTGTATACAAGAGATTTTTATAAATACACAGGAATGGGGGTCTGCTTACACACTACGCGCCTGCCGCCGCTCCAGCCACAGGGTGGCCAGCAGCATCACCGTCGTGGTCAAAGCCACCGTGACCAGGCTCATCGCCATGCCTTGCCCCACCGAACCCTGCTCGAACTGCCTCCAGATGAACAGCGATACCGTCTGCACCCCCGTGGGCGCGAGCAGCAGCGAGGCCACCAGCTCGCGCGAGGCCACCGCGAACACCAGCAGCATGGCGGCGGCCAGGCTGGGCGCCAGCAGCGGCAGCAGGATGCGCGCCAGCGCCGTGACCGTACCGGCGCCATGCACCCGGGCCGCGGCCTCCAGGTTGTCGCCGATCTGCATGAGCGCGGCGTGGGAATAGCGCACCGGATAAGGCAGCAGCAGGCAGCAATAGGCCAGCAGCAGGATGCCCCAGGTGTTGTAGGCCGTAGCGGGCCAGAAGGCCTGGTTCCAGGCCAGGATCAGGCCTACCCCGACCACCACGCCCGGCATGGTATTGGGCAGCACGGCCAGGGCGTCGAGCACCGCGCGGCCGCGCGTGCGGGTCTTGACCACGCAGTAGGCCACCAGCACGCCCGTCAGTCCGGTCACGATGGCCGCGCCGGCGCCCAGCATGAGGCTCGTCGCCAGCGCGCCCGAGGCTTCGCTGCCGCCCGCGGCGATGGCCTGGAAATGCGTCAGCGACAGGTTGCCGACGGCCAGGCCGCCCGACAGCGTGCGGCTGAATGCCGTCGCGGCGATGGCGAACAACGGCGCGAAGGTGGCCACCGCCACGATCACGGCGAACAGCGCGGCGGCGGGCCAGCGCCAGGCTCCCAACGGCAGGTTCTCGCCCCGCGCGGGCTTGCCCGTGGTGGTCTCGTATCCCCTGCCCGTCAACATCCGCCGCTGCCAGACGAAGGCCAGCATGGCCAGCGCCACCAGGATCAGCGACAGCACCGAGGCGCCGGGCAGGTCGATCGGCCATTCGGAAAACCGCCGTTCGATGCCCGTCACCAGCACGAAGAAGCCGGCGTTGGCCGCCAGCGCCGCCGGCGTGCCGTACTCCTCGATCGCCATCGCGAACACCAGCAGCAGGCTCGCGGCGATGCCCGGCAGGGCCAGCGGCAGCGTGATGCGCCAGAAGCAGCGCCAGGCCCCCGCGCCGCACACCCGCCCCACCAGCGCCAGACGGGAACCCGACGCGGCCATGGTGCGGGACACGGCGAAATAGACCACCGGCACCACGTTCAACGTCATCACGAACACCACGCCGCCGAACGAGAACAGCGCCGGCCCGGCATGGACGCCCAGCAGCTGCTGCAGGTATCCGCGCGGCTGCAGCAGCATGATCCAGCCCAGCGCGCTGATGTAGGGCGGGATCATGAAGGGCACCAGCATCAGGACGTCCCAGAGCCTGGCGCCGGGCAGGTCGAACAGGCCGCGCAGCGTGCCCAGCGGAATCCCGATAGCCGCCGCGGCCAGCACCACGCAGGCGCCCAGCTTCAGCGTGTTGATCGTCAGCTCGACCAGCTTGGGATCGGCCAGGACACCCGCCAGGTGGGCCAGCGGCCGCGCCAGCGAGCCCTGGGCCAGTTCGGGGAAGATGGCCTGCAGCAGGACGAAACCCAGCGGCATGGCCACCAGGATGCCCAGGGCGGACACCGCGGCACCCACCAACAACGTGTTCGCGCGCATGGAGCCCGCCTCTTGCTAGATATGTGAAGTCATGCATGGCCGGCGCCGCGACGGGCGCCGGCCGGGTCGGTCACTTGCGGCCGAACAACGTCGTGAAGCGCTCCAGCAGGGCCTGGCGGCCGGCACGCTGGGCCTCGTTTTCCATCGGCAGCGCCTTGATGTCCTTGATCACCGGACGCTTGGCCTGCACGTCCTGGCGGGCCGGGATCAGGTAGGTCGCGGCCACTCGCGCCTGGCCCGCGTCGGACAGAACGAAGTCGATGAAGCGCTTGGCGTCCTGCTGCTGGCGGCTGGACTTCAGGATCATCATCGGCCGTCCGGCGATCACCGTGCCGCTGGCGGGGAAGATGACCTCGATGCTCTCGCCCTTGGCCTGGTTCTCCAGCGCGACGTAGTCGACCGCGCCGAAGACCACCGCCTTGGCACCCTGCAGGACGGGGTTCATCGCCTGCGCGTTGGCGCCGGCGATGGCCATGTCATTGCGCTTCAGGTCGGCGAACAGGCGCCACGCATCGGCGCCGCGCGCCGACTGCAGGCCGGACAGCAGTTCCAGCGCGGTCCCCGACTGGGCCGGATCGGGCATGTTGACCAGCCCCTTGAACTCGGGCTTGGCCAGGTCCGCCCAGTCCGCCGGGCGGGGCGTGCCGCTCTTGGTGTTCCAGGCGATGGCCAGCGCCGACAGGCCCTGCGCCACGTAGCTCGGCCCCTTGTACTCGGCCGGCACCTTGGCGGCATTGGGGCTGGCGTAGGCCAGCAGCCAGCCGCGCTTGTGCAGGTCCAGCGCGCTGTCCCACGAGGCCGAGATCACCACGTCGGCCTTCGGGTTCGAGGCTTCCGCTTCCAGCCGCGCCATCACCTTGCCGGTATCGGCCTGGAACACGTCGACCGACACGCCGGTCTGCTTCTTGAAGTCGTCGGCCAGTTGCTTGATCAGTCCGGCCGGGCCGGCGGTATAGACCGTCAGGGCCTGGGCCTGGCCGGCGGCCAGCAACGCGCCGAACGCCAGCGCGCCGATCAGAGGCTTGATTTTCATCATCGAGATTCCTGAGTCGAGAAACGGCATATCGCCGGGGGAAGGGTCACGCCGCCTGCGGGAACCAGCGCAGCCGGCTCCAGTCGAGATCCAGCCCTACCGGATGCAGGACAGGCATGCGTTGATCGGTCAGCCACGCCAGCTCGAAGGCATGGTGGTCGCTGCCCACGCGCACCGTGGTCGCGTAGTGCCCGCCGCGGAACCGCTGGGCGACCACGTGGCCCCGCAGGGCATGGCGTTCGCCCGCCTTCAGCGCGGCATGGGGAATGAAGAGATGGCCCGGTCCCGCCGGCCCGCCGGCCAGGGGTTCGGGGCAGACCAGCTCGAGGCCGCCGGCCAGTTGCCAGCCGCGCTCGGTGCGCACGCCGCTGCGCAGGGCCCCCAGCTTCAGGAACTCCACCACGTCGGGACTGGCGGGCTCGTTCACCAGCAGTTCGGGGGCCGCGATCTGGCACACCTTGCCGGCCCGCATGACCGCCACCGTATCGGCCAGCGCGAAGGCCTCCTCGTGGTCATGGGTCACGTAGACCGCCGTGGTGCCCAGCTCACGCAGCAGCAGCCCGATCTCGCCGCACAGGGTCTCGCGCAGGTCCCGGTCGAGATTCGACAGTGGCTCGTCGAACAGCAGCACCCGGGGCCGCGCCACCACCGCCCGCGCCAGTGCGACGCGCTGCTGCTGGCCGCCCGACAGGCTGCCCGGGGAGCGGGCTTCGTAGCCCGCCAGCCCCACCATGTCGAGCGCGCCCGCCACCCGCCCCGCCCGTTCGCTCCTGGGCACCCCGCGCACCTCCAGCGGGAAGGCCACGTTGGCCCCCACGGTCATGTGCGGCCACAGCGCATAGTCCTGGAACACCATGCCCAGGCCGCGCCGCTCGGGCGGAACGAAAGTCCGGTCGTCCACGACCGTGGCACCGCCGATGGCGATGCGCCCCGCCACCGGACGGCTCAGGCCGGCCAGCAGCTTGAGCAGCGTGGTCTTGCCGCAGCCGGACGGCCCCAGCAAGGCCAGCACCCTGCCCGGTTCGAGCCGGATGTCGATGCCGTCCAGGATGGTATTGCCGGACAGGCGCTGCACCAGGCCCTCGATGTCGATGGCGGCGCCGGAGGAAGAAGATGCGGAATGGGAAGCGAAGTCGGACACGGGCGAACACGAACAGGAAACGCCGCCGTTCGCCGGCTCGCAAGAGCCCGGCCACGGCGCCGTAGGATCGTGTAAATACTATGTCCGCCCGATGACCGGATCATGACAGCCGGCCACCCCGCGCGGAGCGCCGGGTCAGAAAATGGACGTGATGGCGAAATGCTCCAGCACCGTGGGACACAGGGTGCCCAGCTTCGCGACCAGCCACATGAAGACGCACGAGAAACCGGCCAGCAGGGCCAGATCGCGCAAGCGCTTGAGAAATACCGTCAGGGGCCGATACTCCACGCCGTGGTATTCCATGGTTGCAGAACCTCTCATGATTGCGAAAATCCGCGACGAGAGTCTATTCGTCCCCGCCGCGAATCACCATATCCGGAAGGTCGTACTCCAAAGACGTGAAAAACGGCCGCGCCCGTCACAGGCCGGCCGGACGCACGTAGCCCGGGAAGTCCTTGTCCAGCACGTTCTTGAAGAACGGCGACTTGAACGCGGCGGCCAGGTCCTTGGCCCAGGGCTTGCCCTGGTCGGCGCTGCGGATCGCCACGACCTGCTGGAATTGCACGGGCGGCGTCTCCAGCGCCACCGCGCTGGTCAGCTTCAGGCCCGAGGCAATCGCGAAATTGCCCGGCACCACGGCGAACTCCACGTCGCCCACGGTACGCGGCAGTTGCGCGGCCTCGACCGGCTGCAGCTTGACCTTCTTGGGATTGGTGGCCAGGTCCTTTTCCGTGACGCGCAGCGGGTCCACGTCGGCCTTCACCGTGATCACCCGGTTCTGCTGCAGCAGCAACAGGGCGCGTGCCAGGTTGCTCGGATCGTTGGGCAGCGTGAAACGGTCGCCCTCCTTCACGTCGGCCAGGCTCTTGCGCGACTTCGAATAGATGCCCATGGGCGCGGTCGTGCTTTGCACCAGGTCGACCAGGTCCAGCTTCTGGTCCGCCTTGAAGCGGTTCAGGTAGGCGATGTGCTGGAACAGGTTGGCGTCCAGCGAACCTTGCGCCAGGGCCAGATTGGGCTGCACGTAGTCGTTGAACTCGACCAGCTTGACCTTGTAGCCCTGCTTCTCGAGCTGGGGCACGATGCCCAGCTTGAGCACGTCATAGTTGTAGCCGGCGGTCGCGCCGAACACGAGGTCCTTCTTGGCGGGATCGGCGGCATGGGCGGCGGCGCCCAGCGCCAGGACGGCGGCGGCGGTGCCGAGGATGAAAGTGCGACGTAGGGTCATGATGGAATTCCCGGAAATGAATGCGGCACGGCCAGCCGTGCCTTCGACGGAAAGAAAGGATCAGCGTTTGTCCAGCCGGTGGGCCAGCGCGTTGCCGCCGAACTGGATGATCTGCACCAATACGATCAGCAGCGCGACGGTCAGCAGCATGACGTCGGTCTGGAAGCGGTAGTAGCCGTAGCGGATGGCCAGGTCGCCGATGCCGCCTCCGCCCACCACGCCGGCGATGGCCGAATACGACAGGAAGCTGACCGCCAGCACGGTCAGCGCCAGGATCAGGCCGGAGCGGGCTTCGCGTACCAGCACGCGCCAGACGATCTGCAGTTCGGAAGCGCCCATGGCGTGCGCGGCCTCGATCACGCCGCGCGGCACTTCGCGGATACTCTGCTCCACCAGCCGCGCGAAATACGGGATGGCGGCCACCGACAACGGTACCGACGCGGCCAGCGGGCCGATGGACGTGCCCACCATCACGCGCGTAACCGGCACCAGCGCGACCAGCAGGATGATGAAAGGAAAGGACCGCACGGTGTTGACGATCCAGCTCAGCACCAGGTAGGCGGGCCGGTTTTCCAGCGACTGCCCGGGTCCCAGCAGGAACAGCAGCACGCCCAGCGGGCCCCCGATCAGGATCGCGGCGGCCAGGCCGATGCCCAGCATCATGAAGGTCTGGCCGATGGCGACCCAGAGTTCGGGAAGAATGGCGAGGATATTGTCGGACATGGTCATGCGGCCCGGGTAGTCGGTTCCGCCGCCTGGGCGATGCGGGCGGCGTGTTCCTTGAGGATGTCTTCACGCACCTGCTCCTGGGCCAGTTCGCGGCCCAGCGCGCTCAGGCGCGGCGTGGCCTGGTCGCCCACGTCGAAGCGTTCGACCAGTTGCCCGTTCTCGAGCACCGCGACGTGGTCGCACAAGGCATGGACCACGTGCAGTTCGTGCGTGACGATGATGATGGTCACGCCCAGCCGCTGGTTGATCTCGCGCAGCGTGTCCAGCACCGAACGCGTGGTCTCGGTATCCAGCGCCGACGTCGGCTCGTCGCACAGCAGCACCTTGGGATGCGGCGCCAGGGCGCGCGCGATCGCCACGCGCTGCTTCTGCCCGCCGGACAACTGCGCGGGATGGTTGTGCAGCTTGTCGGTCAGGCCCACCACGGCCAGGCACTCCTGGACGCGGGCCTCGATCTCGGCCCGGCTGCGGTTGCCATGCAGCTTCAGCGGAAAAGCCACGTTCTCGTAGACGCTGGCGTTCTGCAGCAGGTTGAACTGCTGGAAGATCATGCCTATGCCCTGCCGGGTCTCGCGCAGCTCGCGCTTGGAGAGCCGCGTCAGGTCGCGGCCGTCCACCAGCACGCGGCCGGTGTCCGGGCGCTCCAGCAGGTTGATCATGCGCAGCAGCGTCGACTTGCCGGCGCCGCTCTTGCCGATCAGGCCGAAGATGCGCCCTTCGGCCATGTCCAGCGACACGGACTTCACGGCCTCGAACACCCGCCCGTCGGGCAGCTTGAACGTCTTGCTGACCGCTTCGAGCCGGATCAGCGGCGGTGCGGAAGGAGAGGAAGAATTCGGATTCATAGAAAAAGACGAGGCGGCTGGCCCCCGCCCGGCATGGGGCGGAAGCACCTTGGCCGCCACTGTAACATCGCAGTATGGGGCAAACGCCCGGCGCCGGGAACGACGCATTTTTCCTATGTATATTCTATTTCCTTATTAACCACTGCGTTCGTTCGACAAAAAACGCATAAGCGGCCGGTTCAGAATTTCAGCGTCATCCCCAGGGCCAGCGCGCGCGGATAACCCGGCTTCACATAGTCCGCGTACTGGAATTCCCAATAGCGCTTGTCGGCCAGGTTGGTGATGGCGGCGCGGAAGATCGTGTCATAGCCGCCCAGGCGGGTTTCGTAGCTGGCGCCGACATTGACGATGGTATAGCCCGAGACCTTCACGTCGTTGGCCGGACGCAGCATCGTGCTGCCGGTGTACTTCAGATCGGCCCGCAGCTTGAGCCCCTGCACCTGCGGCACGCTGTAGACCACCTGCCCCGCCGCGACGAAGCGCGGCGCGCCGGCGACGCGCTTGCCGTTGTAGTCCGAGCCCTTGCGATATTCCGAATCCAGCAGCATCAGGTTGCCGCCCACGGTCCACGCCCCCGCCCGCTTCGAGGCCCCCAGTTCCAGGCCCTGGTAGACCGACAGGCCATCCTGCACCAGCACGTTGCCGGCGTTCGCATATTCGGCGCCGCGCTCGATGCGGAACAAGGCGGCGGTGGCGGCCCAGCCGCTGCGCTCGGTCTTGATGCCCACCTCGTACTGCTTGCTGGTAAGCGGCCCCAGCGTCTGGCCGCGGTTGACGTAGGCATTGCCCACCGTCGCGCCCTGCTCCAGCGACTCGACATAGCTGGCATAGGTCATGGTCTGCGCATCGGGCCTGAACATCACCGCCACCGTGGGCGTCACGCTGCTCTTGTCATACAGCGCCGACGTGGCGCCGTCCGGCGTGTAGCCTTCCTGCCTGAACCTGGTGTAGCGCACGCCCGCCAGCACCGACCAGCGATCCGACAGCTTGACGGTATCACTGGCGAACAGCGCCTTCTGCGTGATCTCGCCGGCCCGGTACAAGTCGAGCCCGCCCTGCGGATGGTAGGCAATGACGTTCCGCGACCCCAGCGACCCCGTGCCCATCTGCTGATACACGCTGTTCAGGCTGTAGTCGTTCTTCTGCTGCTGCCAGGACGCGCCCAGCACCACCTGGTGTTCCAGCGCGCCCGTCGCGAAACCTCCCTGCACCATGGCTTGCCACTGGTCGTAGGCATAACGCTCCGCGTAGTCCGACCGGTAGTCCTGGTAGTTGCCGCCGCTGTCCGTCAGGAACAGCACCGACTCGCTGCGGCGGGTCCGGGTTGAACTGTGGCTATAGGTCGTGCTGAGCTTCCAGTCGGGCGCCAGCCGGTACGTCAGCCCGGTCGAATGGAACTGGAACTCGTTGTTCACGAACGTACCGTCCCCGACCAGCGTGCGGTCGTCGTCGCGCACGGGCCGTGGCAGCACCGTCCCCGCCAGCTTGGACGTATTGATGGTCGGCTCCTGCCCGACGACCTTCTTGTTCTGGTAAAGGGATTGGAAATCCCATGTCAGCCGGTCGGTCAGCTTCAGGTCCAGCGCCAGCGACACGGCGTTGCGCTTCAGGGATCCGTCGTTGTAGAGATCCCCCTCTTCATGTGTCGCGTTCAACCGATAGCCGAAACGGTCGTTCTCGCCCGCCCTGCCCCCCAGGTCCACGTGCTGGCGCCAGACGTTGCCGGACGAGAAACCCAGGCTCACGCTGCGCACCGGCTGGGCGGTCGGCCGCTTCGTCACATAGTTGACGACACCGCCCGGCGAGCCGAAACCGTACATGAACCCCGACGCCCCCTTGAGCAGCTCGACCTGCTCGAAGTGCTCGTAGGGCGGCGTGGTGGCGTAGCTCAGGAAAGGCTTGCCGTCGATGCGGAAAGCATTCTGCCAGTCCAGCTGCAGTCCGCGCACGGTCAGGTAGCTGGCCCAGGCGCCATGGGCGCCGCTGTTGTCCGATACCGATGCATCCGTCGCGAACAGGTCCCCAAGTTTGACGATGGGCCGGTCGTCCAGGTCGCTGCGCGTGACCACGGTGGTCGAGAACGGCGTCTCGAGCTGCGTCAGGCTGCCCAGCGCACCGGCATTGACCGGCGCTTCCAGGTCATGGAGCGTGGCCGATTCGCCCGTCGCGGTGACGGAGATGGTGGGAAGCTGCTGGGCGGTTTCCGGCGTCTTGTCCTGGTCCCTGGCGGAGGTATCGGCGGCAGCGGCCTGGGCCGCGAAAGCCAGGGACAGCGCCAGGACGAGGGCGGAACGACGCAGGCATGCGAGGCGGGCGTGATCGGCGTGGCGATCCTGATGAGAAGGAGTGTGCAAAATCGCTCTCGGGTAGAAATGGTGGGTCACAAAATTTGCAAATCATAATGATAAATGTTTTCATTTAAAAACAGGAATCCCCGGGAGCCGCGTCTCTCGATCGATCGCCCCGTGAACACGGGAACGCGCAAAAAAAATCGCCGCCCCTTGCGGGAACGGCGATTGTCGGTGAACCTGGAGGCGCGTGGCGGAGTCGAACCGCCCTCAACGGATTTGCAATCCGGTGCATAACCGCTTTGCTAACGCGCCATGGCGAACAAGGTTCGCATTCATCTTTCCTTTTCCGCCCCATGGTTCTTGCATGATTTCGCATGCAAGGGGCTTGTGCTGGAAAGAGCCCGCTATTCTACACGAAGCTGCGCTTGTGTGCGAGGCGCTTGCCCGCCCCGCCCTTGCGGGCTTGCGCTAGTTCTTCCGGCGGGCGCGCATCACCTCGATATTCGCCCGTTGCTCGGGTGTGAAAGAGGCTTGACCCTGCGGGCCGGCGGCCCGTTCGGTGGCCAGGTACATGCCGGCGTGCAGCGCCGCCAGCATCGCGGTGGCGTATTCCTTGCCGGTCAGCCGCTGGCGGGCCAGGGCGGCGCGCACGCGCGGCTGGGCCTCGAGCTTGCGCGCGATGTCCTCGACCGACTCGGCGTCGTCGTCATCGTCGTCGGCGGCTTTCACGTTCTTCAGTTCGGCGGCCACCGCGTCCATGCGGTCGAGCAAGGCGGGAGTCAGGCGGAAACGCGCCGGGTCCGTGCCGTCGGCGGCCTGCGCGGGGTCCGCGGCGAGCAAGGCGCTCAGGACGATGACGGCCGAGGCGGCCGCCAGGGAAAGGAAACGGGTGCTTGGCGACATGGCGATACATACCTTGGGAAAAACCCCGGCAGACTAACCAAACCCGTCCCCCTCTACCCCACCCCGCCCGGGTAGGGTGTCGTGACCGACGCACGGGGATGCCGGGATGCCGCGGCTCGGGTACGATCAGGAATCCCCATTGTCGCCACCCGCCATGTCATCGCCTCGCCCGACCGGCCAAGCCCTCGCTCGCCTGCACCAGCTGGCCTGCCTGGACGTGGGCGGCCCGCAGTTGATCCAGCCCTTGCTGGAGGCCATGCACCCGCTCATCGGATTCGAGTCGGGCGGCTATTTCTACCCGGACGGCAATGGCGAGCTGGAAGCACATATGGAGGATGCCGACGTGCAGGCCTCGGTGCCTGAACATTTCGATCCGCGCATCCTGCGCAGCGAGAACGAGATGTTCCACAACAGCCTGCGCGCGGCCCGCGACATCGTGCTCCACGGCCACGGCCCGCGCACCATGGGCCAGATGCTCCGGGCGTCCCATGTGGACCTACGGCGCAGCGACTATTACAACGTCGTGATGCGCCCCGCGCGGGTGGCCGACTGGCTGTGCCTGGCGCTGCGCGCGCCGCAAGGCCAGGGCATAGGCATGCTTTTCCTTTTCCGTCCGCCCGGCGCGCCCCCCTTCCGGCCGGAAGAAATCGCAACGCTGGCCCGGCTGGAACCCCATCTGGCGCATGCCTTGCAGCCGGGCGAGCTCGACGCCCAGGACAGCGAAATCCATCGCCAGGGCCTGCTGGTCGCCACCCCGCAAGGCCGGCCCTTGTGGATTTCCCCCGACGCCGAAGCCCTCATGCCGCTTGCGTTCGGCTGGCGCTGGCGGCGAGGCGCCGCGCTGCCTCCTGCCCTGCAATCGCTGGTGCAGCGGCTGGCGCCACGGGCAGGCGCGGACTGCGCCCCGCCGCGACACGAACTGCACAATGCCCACGGCTGGTTTTCGCTGCGGGCCACGCACCTGGCGGCGGCCTCGGGCGACGGGGAAGCCATCGGCATCCATATCACGCAGCGCGTGCCGCGCGGCCTGCGGCTATGGTCGGCCTTGGGGGCGCTGCGGCTGCCGCCGCGCCAGCACGAGCTGGCATACTGGCTGGCGCGCGGCGTGCCCGAGTCGCAGATCGCCAGGCGCCTGGGCATCAGCGCCAACACCGTGGTCTATCACCGCCGCCAGCTCTACAACCGCCTGGGCGCCGGCAACCGGGCCGAACTGCTGGCCCGGCTGGAGCCCGGCGGCCATCGTCGATAACCGACCATCCATCTGGAGCAAGCCATGGCCGACAAACCCGTCAAGATTCCCGGCCCGGACCATCCGATCACGATCACGCCGAACCCGGTGCGCATCGTCGTCACGGCCGGCGGCCGCACGGTGGCCGATACGCGCCGCGCGCTGACGCTGCGCGAAGCCGCCTATCCACCGGTGCACTACGTGCCGCGCCAGGACGCCGACATGACGCTGCTCGAGCGCACCGCGCACACCACCTACTGCCCCTACAAGGGGGACTGCACGTACTACAGCATCCCTGCCGGTGGCGAGCGCGCCACGGATGCCGTGTGGAGCTACGAGTCGCCGCACCCCGCCATGGCGCAGATCGCCGGGTATCTGGCGTTCTATCCGGACCGTGTCGACGCGATCCGGGAAATGCGCTAGCGCCCGCCGATCAACCGCAGTGCACGAATGCTTCGTCCGGGATCGCCCAGGCCAGCAGGTTGCGCATATGAACCTGCCTTGCTGCGCCGGAACCCGCCACGTCCTTCCATTCGCCGTCGCCGATGTTCGCTAGCGCCGCCATCATCTGCGGCCTGCCGGCGCGCAGCACCGCAATGAGCCCACCGGGGTCGCGCCGGGCCAGGGCATGGCGGCACAGCGCGAACAGGTACGCCGTGTCTTCCTGCCCGTCCTCATCCGGGCCGTGATCGATGGACAGCCTGGACCGCACCCGCCTGAGCAGGCGATGCAGGTGCTGGCGGGAAGCCTCCTCGCTGCGCCCGGCCAGCGAACCGAGCTCGGCATGGCTGAACCCGAATATCTCGTACAACAGGACGGCCGCCGCATCGCCGGGGGCCAGCGTCCGGCAGAGGTGAAGCAAGGCCGCCTCCACGCGCTGGGCCTGATCGGCCAGCCGCTGCGGCCAGCTTCCATCCGGCTCCCCCGGCGCCGCTTCGGCCGCCTGCGCGAGGACGGCCTGGTACCGCCCCTGGCGGCGCAGGAAGTCGATGCACAGATGATGCAGCACCGTCACCAGCCACGCCTCCCGGCCTGCCTGGGTCGGCGGCAAGGCGCCGCCGGCGGTGCGCAGATAGGCGTCCTGCACCAGGTCTTCCGCTTCGCCGCCGTGCGCAAGCCAGCGTCGGGCCAGTGCGATCAATCGCTTGCGCAGCGCCTCGTCGTCTGCCAGGGGATGGGAGGAGATCAGGGATGTCACGTTATGGGCGGCTCGTTCGTTTACCAGCAGAACCTAACACGAAAAGGAGCCTCCGATGTTTGCCAACGATCCCGATCACGCTTCCGGAACCGCGCCCGGACAGAACAGCGCCTTCCTGGAAGAAAAGGCGTTCCGGACACGGACGGTGCTGGTGTTCGGCACCATCACCGACACCACGGCGTCCGAGACGGTGCGGCGCCTGCTGGCGCTGGACTCGGAATCCGACGCGCCCATCAACATGATCGTCTCGTCTCCCGGCGGCCACCTGGAGTCGGGCGACGCGATACACGACGTGGTGCGCTTCATCGACGCGCCGGTCAACATGATAGGCACCGGCTGGGTGGGCAGCGCCGCCACCCATCTCTACCTCGGCGCGCCCCGTGCGCGGCGTTTCTGCCTGCCCCAGACCCGCTTCCTGATCCACCAGCCCAGCGGCGGCATGGGCGGCACGGCCAGCGACGTCGCCATCCACGCGCGCGAGATCGTCAAGGCGCGCGAACGCATCGCCCGCGTCATCGCGCGCGAAAGCGGGCAGGCCCTGGAGCGGGTGCTGGCGGACATCGAACGCGACCACTGGATGCCGGCGGAAGAAGCCGTGGCCTATGGGCTGGTCTCCCGCATCATCGAGAAACGTGGAGACCTGGCCTAGGCCCTTCCCCTTGGAAGAAACCCCACGCAGGTCCTAGAACGCGGCCTGCAGCGCGATCTCGCCGCGCGTGCCGGCCATGCCCGGAAACAGCCGCCGGGCCGCCGCGTCGGTTCCATGCAGGGTCAGCCGCAACTCGAAGGGAGGCTTGAACGCCCACACCGCGCCCACCGAGGCGTGGGTGTAGCTGTCGGCATACGCGTCATCCAGGAAATAGCGGGCCAGCGCGGCTTCGACACGCCACGCATGGCCCAGGGGATGACGCGCCCCCAGCAGCGCATACGTGCCGGCCGTGCGGCTGGCCATGGCATTGTTCGAATGCCCCAGGGCCAGCCAGTAGCGATCGCGCCACGTCACGGCGAAATTGACTTCGTTCCAGTTCGGATGCCCCTGCGTCGACGGATACTGGTAACGGAGGAAATAGGCATCGAGCGCGCAGTCCGGCGCGAGCCTTCCTACCCAGCCGGCGGCGAGGTCGAACTCGGCGTAGGCGCCGTTGTCGGGCTTGAATTTCACCGTGGACCCCCACGCCGAGGCATACAGCCCCGATTCGTGGGCGTATCGGACGCCTGCCTGCACGGCGGGGCGCTCCCGCGTTTGCGACGACCCCCGCCACACATAGTCGGAGGTCAGGGCCGCGCTGCCCGTCCACTGCGCACGGGCATCGCCCGGCAAGACGGCCAGCAAGGCCGCGCAACCCAGGACGGCAAGGCTGCCGCGGGAAAGAACAAGGATGAGCCGCATGTTTTCCACTTGAAAAGGGTGATAGACATGACCGGCCACCAGTATTCCGAAAAGCGTATAAATTCCTCGTTCAAAAACCGGGGAGCGCCGTATATTTTCCGTAAACGTGCCCGCCTGCGGCGGCGGGCTCAGCCACCGCGGTAATACCGCTGCGGGACGAACGGCATGCGGACCACTTCGACCGGCACGGCCTTGCCGCGCACCATCGCTTGCAGGACGGTTCCCGGCTGTGCAAGACCGGTGTTCACATAGCCCATCGCGCAGGGTGCGTTGAGCGTCGGGCCGAAGCCGCCGCTGGTCACCGATCCGGCCGGATGGCCATGTTCGTCAAGCAGTACGGCGCCTTCACGCACCGGCGTGCGCTCGCGCGGCAGCAGCCCGACGCGCTTGCGGTCCACGCCCTGTTCGATCTGCGCCTGGATCGTCTCGTCCCCCGGGTAGCCGCCCGCCCGGGCGCCCGCGGCCCGGCGCGCCTTCGAGATCGCCCAGAGCAGGCTGCTCTCGACGGGGGTGGTCGCGGCGTCGAGATCATGGCCATAAAGGCACAGGCCGGCCTCGAGCCGCAGCGAATCCCGGGCTCCCAGGCCCACCGGCCTGACTTCCTCGTGCCCGAGCAGTTCCCGGGCCAATGGCTCGGCGGCATCGGCGGGAACCGAAATTTCGTAGCCATCCTCGCCGGTGTAGCCGGAGCGACTGACCAGGCACTCGACGCCCAGCAATTCCACGGTGGCGACCGACATGAAGAGCAGCGAGGCGAGCTCGGGCGCCAGGCGGGCCATCACCTGCGCGGCCGCCGGTCCCTGGATCGCCAGCAAGGCGCGATCGGACAGCACCTCGACGCCGCAGCGCTCGCCGATGCGGTGGCGCAGGTATTCGATGTCCTGCTCCTTGCAGGCCGCGTTGACGACGAGGACCAGCGAATCGCCGGCGTTGGCCACCATCAGGTCGTCCATCACTCCGCCGCGCTCGTTGGTGAACATGGCGTAGCGCTGCTGGCCTGCGGGCAGATCGACGATGTCGACGGGCACGAGGGTCTCGAGCGCCGCGGCCGCCTGCGGCCCGGACAGGCGGATCTGGCCCATGTGCGATACGTCGAACAAACCTGCCCTGGCCCGCGTATGAAGATGTTCCTTCAGGATCCCGTCGCGGTACTGGAGCGGCATCGCGTACCCCGCGAAGGGGACCATGCGTGCCCCGAGCTCGAGGTGCAGGTCATGCAGGGGCGTCTGCGCCAGGGGCGCAAGAGCGGATTCAGTCATTCATCGGTTCCCAATCAGCACTCGATCACGTTGACGGCCAGCCCGCCGCGGGCCGTCTCCTTGTACTTGACCTTCATGTCGGCGCCGGTCTCGCGCATGGTCTTGATGACCCTGTCCAGCGACACGCAGTGGCTGCCATCGCCCTGGAGCGCGATACGCGCGGCATTGATGGCCTTGACCGCCCCCATCGCGTTGCGCTCGATGCAAGGCACCTGGACCAGTCCCCCGACCGGATCGCAGGTCAGGCCAAGGTTGTGCTCCATGCCGATTTCCGCCGCATTCTCGACCTGCCGCGGCGTGGCTCCCAGCACTTCCGCCAGCCCGCCGGCGGCCATCGAGCATGCGACGCCCACCTCGCCCTGGCAGCCCACCTCCGCGCCCGATATCGAGGCGTTCTGCTTGTACAGCATGCCGATGGCCGCGGCAGTGAGCAGGAAGCGGACGACGCCGTCGGACGTGGCGCCCGGAACAAAGCGCATGTAGTAGTGCAGCACCGCGGGCACGATACCGGCCGCGCCGTTCGTTGGCGCCGTCACGACTCGTCCGCCGCTGGCGTTCTCTTCGTTCACGGCCAAGGCATAAAGATTGACCCAGTCGATCACGGACAGAGGATCGCGCAGGCCGGCTTCCGGCTGGCTCGTCAGTTTCCGGTACATCTCGGCGGCGCGACGCTTGACGCGCAAGCCGCCGGGCATCACCCCTTCCTTGCGACAACCGCGCCGCACGCACTCCTCCATCGTGCTCCAGATCCGCAGCAGGGCCGCGCGTGTTTCTTCCTCGGGCCGCCAGGCTTCCTCGTTCTTCATCATCAGCGCGCTGATCGGCAGTCCGGTCTGCCGGCAGTGCGCCAGCAGCGCGTCGGCGGTATCGAACGGGTACGCCAGCGGCCGGTCGTCCGCCACGATCGGCGAACCCTCGGCCACCGACTCGTCGAGCACGAAACCGCCCCCCACCGAGTAGTACACGCGCGACCGCAACACCTCGCCCGCCTCGTCGAACGCCGTGAACCGCATGCCGTTCGGATGGAACGGCAGGCTTTCCCGCCGATGCAGGACGAGATCGGTCTTCTCGTCGAACCGGATCTGGTGCACGCCCAGCACGTTCACGCGCCTGTGCTCGCGGATGGCGGCCAGCCGGTCCGGGATGCTTTCCGTATCGACCCGCTCGGGCTCCTCGCCTTCGATGCCGAGCAGGACCGCCACGTCCGAGGCGTGTCCCCTGCCCGTGGCCCCCAGCGACCCGTACAGCTCGGCCCGGATACGGCACACCCGCTGGAGCAGGCCCAAGCTTCGCAGGCCGTCCGCGAACTTCAGGCCCGCCTTCATCGGCCCCACCGTATGGGAACTCGATGGCCCGATTCCGATCTTGAAAATGTCGAGGGCGCTCACCGACATGGAACTCTCCCGGGCGCGCTAACCGCGGTCGGCAAGCGATTGCCTGGCCGGGGCGCCTGCCTGGCCGCCTTCGTAGTCGGACATCGGGGGGCACGAGCAGACCAGGTTGCGGTCTCCGTAGACGTTGTCCACCCTGCCCACCGGCGGCCAGTACTTGGACTGCCGCAGCGACGGCACGGGGTACGCGGCCTGCTCGCGCGAGTAGGGCCTGGTCCACTCGCTCGCAACGACGTCCAGGGCCGTGTGCGGCGCGTTCTTCAGCGGATTGTCATCGCGGCCGAAGGCCCCGCGCTCCACCGCGTCGATTTCCTCGCGGATGCATATCATGGCATCGCAGAAACGATCCAGTTCGGCCTTGGGTTCGCTTTCGGTCGGCTCGATCATCAAGGTGCCCGGCACCGGGAACGACATGGTCGGCGCATGGAACCCGAAGTCGATGAGCCGCTTGGCGACGTCTTCCGCCGAGACGCCGGTCCTGTCCTTGATCGGACGCAGATCGATGATGCACTCGTGGGCGACCATGCCGTGCACGCCCGTATACAGGATCGGATAATGCGGCGCCAGCCGCCGGGCGATGTAGTTGGCGCTGAGGATGGCGACCTCGGTGGCGCGCTTCAAGCCGTCCGCGCCCATCAGCGCAATATAGGCCCAGGTGATCGGCAGGACGCTCGCGCTGCCCCACGGAGCAGCGCTGACGGCGCCTTCCGTGCGCCGCTCGAACCGGCGGTGTCCCGGCAGGAAGGGCGCCAGGTGGGCCTTGACGCCTATCGGCCCGACGCCGGGCCCGCCGCCGCCGTGCGGAATGCAGAAGGTCTTGTGCAGGTTGAGATGGGACACGTCGCCGCCATAGGCCCCCGGCAGCGCCAGGCCGACCTGGGCATTCAGGTTGGCGCCGTCGATATAGACCTGGCCGCCATGCTCGTGGACGATGGCGCAGACCTCGGCCACCTCCTCTTCGAACACGCCATGTGTCGACGGGTACGTGATCATGATGGCCGCGAGGTCGGCCACATGCTGCGACGCTTTTTTCCGCAGGTCTTCGAGGTCGACGTTGCCGTTCTCGTCGCACGCGACGACCACCACCTTCATGCCGACCATCTGCGCCGATGCCGGATTCGTTCCGTGCGCCGACGAGGGGATCAGGCACACGTTGCGGTGCCCTTCCCCACGGCTCGCGTGCCAGCCGCGTATCGCCAGCAGGCCGGCGTACTCGCCTTGCGCACCGGAGTTCGGCTGCAGGCTGAAGGCGTCGTACCCGGTGCACGCGCACAACATCTGCTCCAGTTCGGTCACCAGTTGCAGATAGCCCCGGGCCTGCTCGATGGGAGCGAAGGGATGCAGGCCGCCGAACTCTTTCCACGTCACCGGAATCATTTCGGTGGTGGCGTTCAGCTTCATCGTGCATGATCCCAGCGGGATCATCGTACGGTCCAGGGCGAGGTCCTTGTCGGCGAGGCTGCGCAGGTAGCGCAGCAGATCCGTCTCGCTGTGATAGGTGTTGAAGACGGGATGGGTCAGGAAGGCCGACGTGCGTTGCAACGCTTCCGGGAACCGGTCGTCGGTGCCGGCCTCGATCGCCTCGAACCCCGGCGCCCGCAGTCCGGCGGGAGCGAACGCCGCCCACAGGGCTTCCACTTCCGGCACGCCGCTGGTCTCATCCAGCGAAATGCCCACGTGGGCGTCGTCGATCTCGCGCAGGTTGATCCCGCGCGCCCGCGCGGCCTGGTGGATCTCGTCCGTGCGGCGGCCCGTCCTTACCGTGATCGTGTCGAAGAACACGTGCGTCGGCACCTCCAGGTCCAGCTCGCGCAAGCCCCGGGCCAGCGTGGCCGCAAGTCGGTGGACGCGCCGCGCGATCGTCGCCAGGCCGCTCGGCCCATGATACGAGGCGTACATCGCGGCCATCATGGCCAGCAAGGCCTGCGCCGTGCAGATGTTGCTCGACGCCTTCTCGCGCCGGATGTGCTGCTCGCGCGTCTGCAAGGCGAGCCTGTACGCCTTGCGTCCCTGCGCGTCCACCGACACGCCGATGAGGCGGCCGGGCATCTCGCGCTTGTACGCCTCGCGCGTGGCGAAGTACGCCGCGTGCGGGCCGCCGAAGCCCAGCGGCACGCCGAACCGCTGCGCCGATCCGACCACGACGTCGGCCCCGCACTCCCCGGGCGGGCGCAGCAGCGTCAAGGCAAGCAGATCCGCGGCCACCGCAAGCAGCGCGCCCTTCGCATGCGCCTGATCGGCGATGCTGGCCAGGTCTCCGACCTCGCCGCTGGTTCCGGGGTATTGAAGCAGGACGCCGAAACAGTCCACGGCCGCGAGGTCCGTGCGCTCGTCGCCCACGATCACCTCGATACCCAGCGGCTCGGCGCGCGTGCGGACGACGTCCAGCGTCTGGGGATGGCAATCGCCGGATACGAAGAAACGGTTGGCCTTGTTCTTGGCCAGGCGCCGGCAGAAGGTCATCGCCTCCGCCGCCGCCGTCGCCTCGTCCAGCAGCGAAGCGTTGGCGATGTCCATCCCCGTGAGGTCGCTCACCATCGTCTGGAAATTCAGCAGGACTTCGAGCCTGCCCTGCGAGATCTCGGGCTGGTAGGGCGTATAGGCCGTGTACCACGACGGATTCTCGAGCAGATTGCGCAGGATGACCGTCGGCGTGTGGCAGTCGTAGTAGCCTTGGCCGATGCAGGACTTCATCACCCGGTTCCCGGCCGCGATGCGCTTGAGGTCTTCCAGCACCCGGGGTTCGCTGCGCGGCTGGCCGAGCGCCAGCGGCGACCGCGCAAGGATCGAAGCGGGGACCACCTTCTCTATCAGCTCGCCCATCGATGCGAGTCCGAGCGAGCCCAGCATCTCGGCCTGGTCGGCCGCGGAAGGTCCGATATGGCGGCCGATGAAATCGTCCGCCTGGGTCAGCCCGGCATAGGGGATACGGCGTGCGGTGTCGGTTGCGTGCTTGGTCATGAAGCTTCCTCTGTTCGTGCCGGTCCGTCCTCAGCCCTCGATGAGCCGGGCATAGGCTTGCGCGGTCAGCAGCCCGTCCAGCCTCGGCGCTTCGTCGGGCGCGAGCTTCACGAACCAGCCGCTGCCCAGCGGGTCGCTGTTGACTTTGCCGGGATCCTGCACGATTGCCTCGTTGACCGCGACGACGGTGCCGGACAGCGGCGCCTTGATGTCGCCGGCCGCCTTGACCGATTCGATCACCGCAAGCTCGTCGCCGGCATCGTAGTGCGAGCCGACGGCGGGAAGCTGGACGAACACCAGGTCACCGAGCGCCGATTGCGCGTGATCCGTGATACCGACGACGACGCCGCCGTCCGCATCCGGCCGGAGCCATTCGTGGTCCTCCGTGAAGCGGACTGCATCGGTCTGGATGGACATGCGAACCTCCGGGGCGGATAAAGCAAATCATTCTGCTAACCGGTACCCGGGTGGTCAAACGATCTATACTGGGGCATCCATTAGTCCGAGTGCGTGCAAGGAACCAAGAGTGCGGCGGAGACACCTCAACAGCTCCGTAATGGCCTGGCTGCGCTGCTTCGAGGCGGCCGCCCGCGCCGGCAGCTTCACGCAGGCGGCTTCCGAACTGTCCCTTACCCAGGGCGCAATCAGCCAGCAGGTTCGCGAGCTGGAAGACCGGCTGGGCGTCGTGCTTTTCCGCCGCCTGCCGCGCCAACTGGTGCTTACCAGCGAAGGCGAGAAACTCCGCGAAACCGTCACGACCGCCCTGGACCAGCTCGAACTGGCCCTGTCGCGGCTGCAGGACCGGCGCACCGACGGCTCGCTGGTGCTGAGCTGCTATTCGTCCTTCGCGCTGCTCTGGCTCATGCCGCGCATCGGCGCGTTCTACCGCGAGTACCCCGAGATCGACCTGCGCGTGTCCGCCGAATTCCATGTGCTGGAGATGGCGACGGTGCTCAGGGAGGAGATCGATGCCGCGATCCGCTACGACCTGGGCGAATATCGCGACCTGGAATCCGTCCATCTGCTGGACGAATATCTGCTTCCCGTCGCCAGTCCGGATTTCGTGGAAGCGCATCCGGCGCTGCGCACTCCCTCCGACCTGGACGGTTCCATGCTGCTGCACGACGCGGTGGCCTGGCCAGGCGCCTCGGCCGATGCGGAATGGCGGTACTGGCTGGACACGGTCGGTGCCGACCGGGTGTCCATCACCCAGGGCAGGCGCTTCAACATGGCGCAGTTGGCCGTGGAAGCCGCCCTGAACGGCCAGGGCATCGCCATCGGACGCCTGGCCCTGGTCATCGATCACTTGCGGGAAGGTCGCCTGGTGCCGCTGTTCGGGCGCGCGGTACGCTCGCCGGCCGCGTACCGCCTGGTACACGTCGCCCAGCCGCCGCCGCGCGTGGATGCGCTGGCGCATTGGTTGAAGCAGGAAACCAGCCGCTTCCGCCAAGGCCGCGACGACTACCTCGCCCCGCTGTCGCCGGCCAGCCGATAAGGCTTCCAGGGCCTGCTCCGGATGGACAGGGAGGGTCCCGAAACGAAAAAAGGAGCCGCAAGGCTCCTTTTTTACACTCCATGGAAGGGCTTTCCATGGATCTCGAATTGGAGCGGGAAACGAGTCATGCACTAGAGCGCTAAGTCTCTGTTTCCCAATCACTTTCTCCACTGTGGTGATCAGCGAAGAACTTAATTATAGCCTTGTTTTTCGCCCTCGGCAACAAAGTTCATCCAACCACTTCCACCAGCGTCCAAGGATGGTCCATCCACCCTCCGTTACGTCTGATGCGTCGAGCTGCTCAGCGGGGTCGCTATCGAACTCCAACTTGCGACGATCATGACTTGCGCTCGCTCCGCAGGCAGCGCGGGGTGGTGGCGCGTGGACTGCCTGGCACCTGGACGGCTGTAGGACACGACCGCCGGCATCGGAATACCGCAAGTACTCATCTTTACATCGCTGCGGCTAACTTCGTCGCAGCGCAACGCGGCGCCAGTGTAGTGGCGGCCAGCCTCAACGAAGGCGTGCAGCAATCCGATTCATCTGCTCGATCTCCGCGCGCTGGCCATCGGAAATCGCTTGGCATAGGTTGACGAGTTCCGAATCTGAGAGCTGCGCCTCGCGGCACATGAGGATAGCTCCCGAATGGTGCGGGACCATAGACGCGATGAACTGTCGATCGCCGATTCCGGTTTGAGCACGGGTAGCGGCAAAAGAACCGAGTGTGAGAACGGCAAACAAGCCGTACAGCACGAGGTTGAGCCGCCGGTTTGGAAACATGCCGGGCATTGTCGCTAGCATGAAGATGCCCATTGGCGCCCACATAGTGATCGCCATGTAGAGCATGTTGAGATTGTTTCTGAAGTCCCTGGCGCCGTCGATCATGCTGAACATTACGAAGTACATGACGACGAGTCCCAACACCATGTTCACCCAGAACTTGGCGTAGGGTCGGCCGTGCTTACCCATCTGACCGGATGTGTGATGTTGATGTTCATGGGAATGTTCAGCCATCTCCGTCTCCTATGTGCTTGGGCAACCTGGCAGGGTCACTGGTACTGCGGCAGATACTTTGTCGATATATCAGCATGTGGAGCGATGCATCACTAACCGCTGATTTCCAGTCCCCAACTGGACGTAGGGGCGTCGAACGCTTCAACTCGCGGGTCTTGAACCGTCTGGATATCAGACCATACCAAATCGGTCTTGATGGGCTTTGCGCCACCTATGACGCTGGTACCGTGAGCGTCAATATCGAGCTTGCGTCCTCATCGCTCGATGGGCCGGCAACTGATCGATTCTTGCATATCAAGCAAGACAAGGCCACCTGCGGCGGACGCCAATGGCCTCCTCCGCCTTCGCTTAGGGCATCGCCTCAAGCGTCCGTCGCAGGCCATAACGACACAACAGCCCTTGGGCAAGAAAGGAGCCGGTGATGTAGCGCACCCGAAAGGAGACGAGGACATGCACAAGGACATTTCAACATCAAAGGTGTTCTATCGTCCCATCGAGGCGGCCATCCGATGGGCTGGGCTGCTGCGGTATCTCCCGATGATCCTGGCCACGATCGCGTCACCGCGTGTCCTGCCTCGGTCGCTGAACTGCCCTCGATGGAATGAGTGCCGACTGCACTCGGAACGTATCTATGACGGCATCCTCAACGGAGAGCTGCCCTACGGCAAGAATGGGATCACGCTCAATGATCCGAAGCTGCTCAGTTCTCTGGATCTGACTGTTCGCCACGTCGATCTGAAACGCTGGATGCGCACCCACTATCCCGAGCACCGGCCAGGATTTCTGTTCAGTCGTGGCGAACGCATGGCGCATCCTTTCATCACCATGGAAACAGGACAGGCGATCCTCGTGGAGCGGCTGGCCCTTCAGGCCGCGCTGGAGCATGCCCGGCGCCAGATGCAGGAATTGCAGGAGCAGCGCGACACCTTGCTCAAGCAGTCCACTGCGCTGCTGGCCTCCAAGCAATGCGAGATCAGCGAGCGGGCGGAGACGACCTATCTCAACATCATCGGCGGGATGCTGACGCTGATGCTGGGCCAGTCCCCTTCGGGTGTGCCTTATTCCAGCTTCAAAACACAGGAGGCACTTGTCTCGGCATTGGTCGCCCACTACGGCGGCACCATGGGCATCACGGAGCGAACCTTGAACGGCAAATTCGCCAACGCCAGGAAGTACGTCCGTAGTGCAAGTGAATGAGGTTTTCCAGCTTGTATGTGCAATCGCGGAGATTGCATTTGCAATGTCTTTCCGCAGCCATGTCTATTGAATAGAGGTCACGCCAACAAACGCCACCGAGCGTTCAGGAGTGACCGCCATGTCGCAGCCCCCTGTACTCCCGCCGAACGAGCGCCGCATCCTGCGGCTCGATGAAGTCGAAGCCAAGTCCGGCTTCAAACGCGCCCACATCTACAACCTGATGAAGAAGCGCCAGTTCCCCCAGGCGCTGCGCCTGGGCGTGCGCGCTGTCGGCTGGGATTCGATCGAAATCGACCAGTGGATCGCCGAGCGCCTCAACCACCGTACCTGACCCGTTCTCCCGCGGACTTCCCATTCCCAGACGGAGAGCGCCATGCAGGTCGTATCCATCATTTCAACGAAGGGCGGCGTCGGCAAGACCACGACGGCCGCCAACCTGGGCGGGCTCGCCGCGGACGCGGGCCTGCGCGTGCTGCTGCTCGATCTCGACGTGCAGCCCACCTTGTCCTCCTACTACGAACTGGCTCACCGCGCGCCCGGCGGCATCTACGAGCTGCTGGCCTTCAACGAGCGCGACCTCGGCCAGCTCGTGTCCCGCACGGTTGTCGCGGGCCTGGACCTGGTGCTCTCCAATGACCACCGGGGCGAGCTGAACACCTTGCTGCTGCACGCGCCGGACGGGCGCCTGCGGCTGCGGCATCTGCTGCCGGTGCTTGTTCCCTTTTACGACCTGGTGCTGATCGACACCCAGGGCGCGCGCTCGGTGTTGCTGGAAATGGCGGTGCTCGCTTCCAACCTTGCGCTGTCGCCCGTCACGCCGGAAATTCTCGCGGCCCGCGAGCTGCGGCGCGGCACCATGCAGTTGCTCGAAGACATTGCGCCTTACCGGCACCTGGGCATCGAACCGCCGCCGCTGCACCTGCTCATCAACCGCGTCCACCCGGTGTCGGCGAACGCCCGACTGATCCAGCAGGCCCTGCGCGACCTGTTCCAGGACCATGCCGGCATCCGCGTGCTCGCCACCGACGTGCCGGCCATCGAAGCCTATCCGCGCGCCGCGACGCGCGGCCTGCCAGTGCATCGGGTCGAGCACCGCCAGCCGCCCGGCAGAGTCGCCCCTGCCGCGCTCGACACGATGCGCGCGCTCGCCAGCGAGTTGTTCCCGCAATGGCAGGACCGACTGGCTCAAGTATCCGGCCGCCCCCAGCGACCTCTTGATCCTGGGAGGCCCCATGGCGAACGCACATGAGCTGGCCCGCGGCCACAAGCGGCTGCGCGCCCTGATCGAGTTCGCGGTCGGTGAAGGCTGGCACGTCAAGCGCACGCCGGGCGGGCACCTCAAGTTCACCAAGGCCGGCTGCGCGGCGATCTACACCAGTTCGACAGCGAGTGACCACCGGGCCGAATTGAACGCCCGTGCGCAGATCCGCCGCGCCGAGCGAGAGGCTCGCATGGCGCCGGCCGGCGGTCGTGGGGATTGCGAGGGGTGCGGCCATGGCTGACATGACCTCGCAGGACATGGCCGGCAAGCTGCTCGCGGCTGGCTTCGAGCGCAGCGGCCCAGCGGCTACGGCCTTGAGCGACCCGATCGCGGACACGCCCATGGTCGTGACGCTGGACCAGTTGCGGCCCTACGACCATGACCCGCGCATGAAGCGCAACCCCGCCTACGAGGAAATCAAGGCGTCCATCCGCGAGCGAGGCCTGGACGCGGCGCCAGCCATCACCCGCCGGCCCGGCGAGGAACACTACATCATCCGCAACGGCGGCAACACGCGGCTGGCGATCCTGCGCGAACTCTGGTCGGAGACCAAGGACGAACGCTTCTTCCGCATATCGTGCCTGTTTCGGCCATGGCCGGACCGCGGTGAAATCGTCGCGCTGACCGGGCATCTTGCCGAGAACGAACTGCGCGGTGGCCTCACGTTCATCGAGCGCGCGCTCGGCGTCGAGAAAGCACGCGAGTTCTACGAGCAGGAGAGCGGCGCCGCCCTGAGCCAGTCGGAACTGGCTCGCCGCCTGGCGGCCGATGGGTTTCCCGTCCAGCGGTCGCACATCACCCGCATGGCCGACGCGGTGCGCTACCTGCTGCCCGCCATTCCCACGGTGCTCTATGGCGGCCTGGGGCGCCACCAGGTCGAGCGGCTGTCGGTCATGCGCACGGCCTGCAAGCGCACCTGGGAGCACTATGCCAAGGACCGCACGCTGCCGCTGGACTTCGACAGCTTCTTTCAGGAGGTGCTGGCGCAGTTCGACACGCAGGGCGACGAGTTCGCGCCGCAGCGCGTGCAGGACGAGCTGATCGGCCAGATGTCCGAGCTGCTGGGCGTCGGCTACGACGTGTTGGCGCTGGACCTGACCGAATCGGAAAGCCGCCACCGGGCGCTGGTCAGCGATCCGACGCCACCTGCCCCGCCGCCGGCGTTGCCTTCGCCCAGCGCCAGCACGCCGACTCCTCCGGGCGCAGCATCGTCCATCGCCACGCCTGCACTAGCGGCCAGTCCTTCATCCGCCAGCCCTGCGGTGTCCGAGCCCACCTTGCGCCACGACGACACGGCGGCTGGCGAAGCGGCCACGGGAAGCCCGGCGGCTGCACCGGGCGATCTGCTTCGCGAGCACATCGTCTCGCCGGCACCGACGACCGAACGGCTGCAGTCGATCCAGCGCATGGTCGCCGACCAGTTGGGCGATGCGCTGCCGCCCGACTTCTCGGCGAGCGTGCTGCAGTCCATCCCGGTGCAAGCCGGCGGGCTCTATCCGATCTCCGACGTCTGGTACATCGACGCCGGCCTGGATACGCCCGATCGGCTGCGCATCCACATCGCGCAGTTCGCGCGTGAAATTGCCGGCGAGGCAGGCGTGGACGAGTGCATCGAGGACCGCACCGATGGCATCGGCTTCGCTTGCCGCGCGCCCGCCTACGCCCCAGCGCCGCTCGGCCGCGCGGTGCTGACGCTGCTCGCCTCCCTGACGGGTCAGTCCGCCGCCGATGCGGGCGTGGATGGGACGCAGCTCGCCACCGACCTGCCGACCCTGCTGCACGGCCTGGGCCGGGGCCAAGACCACGACATCCGCATAAAGCGCTTGAGCGACACGGCGTTGGTCAAGCTCTTTCGGCTGCTGCGCCTAGCCCGGCGTCTGCTGGACCTGGAAGCCGGCACAACGGCGCCCGGGGCGTGAGCGAGGGAGGCCGCATGTCCACATCGCATCCGCTCAACCAGGCCGTGATTGCCCAGGCGCTGTATGACCTTCGCAACGGCCAACTGCGCCGCTGCAAGGCCATGGGCTTCGGCGAGGCCGAGCTGGATGCGCTCAAGCACCCCGCGCTGATCAGCGTGCTGGCCAACGCCAGCGTCTCGTGGTGCTCGGTCACGGTCAACCGCGAAGTGCTGCAGCGCCTGCTCAACCAGGCGCAGGACGTGGAGAAGGAAATCGCCACGGTCGATCGCATGCTGCGGCTGGGGGCCAGCACGGAGATGGTCAGCCGCTTCTATGGCCTGACCCATCAGGAAGTCGCCCTGCGGCGGGAGATTCTCGGCCTGCCCAAGCGCAAGGGGCGCCACCCCGTCCTGGACGAGACCCAGGACACTGAACTGTGGCGGCAATGGAAAGCCGTGACCAGCAGCAGGAACGTCGATCTGGAGGACGAGACCTCGATTCTCGATGCGGCCATGGACCTGGCCGAGGGCATGTCACTGCCGCTCTCGGTGGTCTGGGCCGCGATCAGGAACTGGGTCGATCAGGGATTGGGCTAGGCCATGGCCGTGGACGACACCGCCCCACGAGCCCAGCGCCCTGGCCCCATCGCACTCGCTGACCTGTTCGACGCTGCGCTGAAGGATTTCACGCCCAAGCCAAATCCCAGCGCGCCAGCGCCCATGGCAATGCCCATGCCTGCCGCGTCCGGCGACGCCTTCCTGTTCAGTGGCAATCGGCACGAGAGCGTGCCGCGGCGGCTGTTTCTCGACCGCCGCCTGACACCGCTGGAGCGCAACGCCTGGCAGGTGTTCCGGCTGATGCTCAACGACGACGGCGTCATGGCGTTCCCGACCTATGAGCAGTTGCGCCCCTGGCTGGCGTCCATGCCCTGCGCGGGACAAGCCTCCCACGAGACCGTCGCGCGGGCGCTGACGCTGCTGCGCCTGACGCGCTGGCTGAGCCTCGTGCGACGACGGCGCGACCCCAAGACTGGCCGCATCCTCGGAAACCTCTACGTCCTGCACGACGAACCCCTGACACCGTTCGAGGCCATGCAGCTCGACGCCGACTACCTGGCCCTGGTCAGCCAGTCGTTGGGGCATTCGGCCAAGGCCGTCCAGGTGGTGGGACTCAACACCCTCCAGGAGATCGCGGACGACCCGATGTTGTCCGGACGTACCTTGCCGTCGCGGCTGCAAGTGCTCGCTGAGCGCCTGGCCGACCAGGGCATCACCGCCACCGAAAGTTATCCACAGGAGGATGCGGTCCACGATTCCGAAGAAGGGCCCGCGAGCCTTCTTCGGAATGGCGAACGCCCCTCTTCGGAATCCGAAGCAGGGCCGAAACCCGCGCCAGACGGCGCTCTTCGGAATCCGAAGCAGGACCGTACAGTACGTAGTAGTCGTATTGATGAAGTACGTACTACCGCGCAGGCGCGTGCGCTGGGCGACCTGCAATGGCCCAAGCGCTTCGCGGAGCTGAAAGCGGAACAGCAGGCCGGCGCCAGGATGGCGTTGCAGCAAGTGGACGCTGCCCTGCGGCAGGCCGTGCTGGACGAATGGGCCGCACGGTGCGGCAAGCATGGCATCCGCAACCCCGCCGGGTACCTGTTCGGCATCATCCAGCGCGCCATGCGCGGCGAGTTCAATGCGTGGGCCAAGCAGACCGGGCCGGCAGCGCCAACACCATCGGCGGCGCGAGCGCCACCATCCGAGCCGCCGCGCAACGTCGTGCCGCCCGAGGTGGCCCGGCAGCACATCGAGCGCCTGCGCGACCTGCTGCGCAAGACCTGAGCACAGGGCTCGTCAAAGCCGTGAAGTAGATCTCCATGGCGGTCGGCAGAAACGGTCCCCTGGGGACGGCTGTGCGGTGAAGCGCCGGGTGACGGCGCGACCTGCTGCGCGAAACCTGGGCAAAGCGCCTGGCAAGGCCATGAAGCAGACCTCCATGGCGCTCAGCGGAACGGTCCCCTGGGGACGGCCGTGCTGCGAAGGATGGCGTCGAACGGCAGCGCGACGTGCGGTGCAGCACGCAACCCGTCGACGACCGAGGCCCGGAGCGCCAACGTGAATGCCCATCTGCGGAGCGGTCCCCAGGGGACCGTTGCGCGCTGCGCCACCAGCGCGCACAGAACCGGGGGCCGGCTCATTTCGGTTTGTTGACTGACTGCCTTCCGCCGCATGCGGATGCTGGCGGCTCCCTGTCCACCAGCGAGCGATCACCATGGCAACCAGCAACGAACCATTGCAACTCAACCTCGGCTCCCTGCGCAGCGCGATGTCGCTGACGCTGCACACCCACCACGCCTCGCGCATCTGGCATGGCCGCGCGGCCGCCGAGGGGCGACCGGGCATCGTCGGCCTGAACGGCTACATCGCCGTCATGAACAAGATGAAGCGCGGCTCGGAGCAGGACGACCCGTACAGCGACTGGTGGATGCTGCGCATCGAAGACAAGCTCGACCAGACCAGGACCACGCTGCAGACGCTGCGCGACCAGGTGGACCAGGCCCTGGCCGGCGTGCCCGCCGCGTTGACCCTGGGCGAGAACCTCAACGTGCAGCCCGTCAAGCTGCCGCTGTTCGTCAATGCGCAGTTGGGCTTTGCCGCCGTCTATCTCCTGGCCGACTACGACGACATCGCGCGCAAGCTGATCCTCGCCCACCACACCGCGCTGATCGACCGCAGCACTTTGGAGCGCTGGCTCAACGAGGGCGCGCACGCGCTGCGCAGCCTGTTCTCACTGGCCCAGCAGTACCGCTACTCGGGCTGCACCCGCGACGATTTCGCGGCGAAGAATGCCGCAGCGCGGGCCGCGCTGGAGAAGTTCGGCGAGTTGCCGCAGGACGTCCTCGAAGGCACGCGCCGCTCGAAGTTTGCGCCACCCATCGTGCGCCGTGGTCTGCAGCAGCGCGGTGAGAGTCCTGCCGCAGCCGCTACCAGCGTCGATGGTGATGCGGCCGCTGCTGCCGACCCATCCGAAAACGCAGCCACTGGCAGCGAGGACGAATCCGCATGAGCGATCTGAACCAGCCGACCCGCTACTTCCGGGGCCTGCAACAGGGAGCCTTCACGCGCCTGGAACACGCGGCCTCTCTAAAAGGCCTTTTAAAGCCCTTTAAGAGTAAAGGGGACTTCGAGGCCTGGGCCAGCCAGTGCTTCGCCATGCGCGACGAGTTGATCGGCCTGGCGCAGCGACAAGTGCTGCAACTGGCCAGTGGACATCCCTTCCACCTGCTGCCCGTGGAACTGGCCCAGCAGACCACTGGCGCGGGAACGACGTTCCTGCGCTGGCGCAGGCACGACCGCTCGGCCATGGGCGTGGCCCTGTGGCAGGAGCTGATGGCGAGCACCAGCACGCCGGTCAACCTGCTGGCCGACCTGCACGCGATCGAGCTGCAGCGCATCACGCTGAACATGCAGATCAGCCTGTTGCACACCCTGGGCAGGCAGGCGCAGGAGTGCGCCAGCAAGGCGGCCGAGGCGGAAGACACCTACCTGCGCCGGCTCACGTCCTTTCCCGCCGCAATGCGCGATCGGTGATTGCGCCGGGCATCCCAGCACGCGCCCGGCGCCGACCAGGTGCGGGTATTTCAACCACCACGGAGATCACACCATGAGCACGCATTTTTCGGGCGAAGGCAACATCGGCTCGCCCCCCGAGTACAGGGAGTTCCCCAACGGCAACGACGAACCGCGGCGCTTGTTGCGGCTGAACGTGTATTTCGACAACCCCGTTCCCACCAAGGGCGGCGACTTCGAGGACCGCGGCGGTTTCTGGGCGCCGGTGGAAATCTGGCACCGCGAAGCCGGTCACTGGAAGGACCTGTACCAGAAGGGCATGCGCGTGCTGGTCGTCGGCCGCATGGAGCGCGAACCCTGGACGGACAACGAGGATCAGCCGCGCGAGACCTGGCAGATCAACGCACGCAGCGTCGGCATCCTGCCGTTCCGCATCGAATCCGTGGCCCTCAGCCCCAAATCGCAGGAGACCGCACAGGACGCGCAGCCCAAGCCCCAGGCCGCCCAGGAACCGGCTGCGCCGAAGGAGCCCAAGCGCAGGAAGTGATCCGGCGTGGGGGCGGCCGCAGTACGTTGCCGCCCCCCATGTCCTCGCGAGCTATCCGTGGGGGATATCGCCACCAGCGTCCACCGGCTTCCACGCGCTCCCGAACATCGCGGCTCCCGACTCGCACATCGCCGGCCGCACGCCATCCCCGCCGCAGCCATCCCATCTCGTGAAAGCGGTCGCTGCCGCATGCAGCTTGTTTGCTGCTGCCCCAACAGGCGCTCGGCATCCTCGATCCCAGCAACTCCATGAACAACGGGAAGCGGATGGACGGACATGCGGCTGTTTCTGTGCGAGAAGCCCTCCCAAGGCAAAGACATCGGCAGGATTCTCGGCGCCACGCAGCGCGGTGAAGGCTGCCTCAACGGCTCCGGCGTCACGGTCACCTGGTGCATCGGCCATCTCGCTGAAGCGGCGGCACCCGAGGTCTATGACGCAGCGCTCAAGCGCTGGTCGCTGGAACAGTTGCCCATCATTCCCCAGCAGTGGCGGGTTGAGGTCAAGCCGAAGACCGCCACGCAATTCAAGGTCGTCAAAGCGCTTCTGGCGAAGGCGACCCAGCTTGTCATCGCCACCGACGCCGACCGCGAAGGCGAACTGATCGCCCGCGAGATCATCGACTTGTGCGGCTACCGCGGCCCCATCGAACGCCTGTGGCTGTCGGCGCTCAACGATGCATCCATCCGCACCGCGCTCGCCAAGCTGCGGCCCTCGGCCGAGACGCTGCCGATGTATTACTCGGCGCTGGCGCGCTCGCGCGCCGACTGGCTTGTGGGCATGAACCTCAGCCGGCTGTTCACCGTGCTCGGGCGGCAGGCCGGCTACGACGGCGTGCTGTCCGTCGGGCGTGTACAGACCCCGACGCTCAAACTCGTGGTGGACCGCGACCGAGAGATCGCGGCCTTCGTGTCCGTGCCGTACTGGGCCATCGACGTGTCCCTGTCCGCAGGCGGTCAGACGTTCACCGCACAGTGGGTGGCACCCGATGCCAGCACCGACGACGCCGGCCGCTGCCTGCAGCAGCCCGTCGCACAGCAGGCCGCGCAGCAGATCCGCGCCGCGGGCAGTGCCCAGGTGGTGTCGGTCGAGACCGAGCGCGTGCGCGAAGGCCCGCCGCTGCTGTTCGACCTGGGCACCTTGCAGGAAGTCTGTTCCAAGCAGCTTGGGCTGGACGTGCAGGAAACCTTGGAGATCGCCCAAGCCCTGTACGAGACGCACAAGGCCACGACGTACCCGCGCTCGGATTCCGGCTACCTGCCCGAAAGCATGTTCGCCGAGGTGCCTACGGTCCTCGACAGCCTGCTCAAGACCGATTCCTCGCTGCGCCCGATCATGGAGCAGCTCGACCGCTCCGTGCGTTCGCGCGCCTGGAACGACACGAAGGTGTCCGCGCACCACGGCATCATCCCGACGCTCGAACCCGCGAATCTCTCTGCCATGAGCGAGAAGGAACAGGCGGTGTACCGGCTGATCCGGGCGCATTACCTGGCCCAGTTCCTCCCTCATCACGAGTTCGACCGTACCTTGGCCGAGCTTTTCTGCGGCCAGCAGAAGCTGGTGGCCACGGGCAAGCAAGTCGTCGCCAAGGGCTGGCGCCTGGTGCTGGCCGAACCGCAAGCGGACGAGGACGGCGATGGTGCCGCGCGCAGCCAGGTGCTGCCTGCGCTGCGGGACGGGATGGCATGCCAGATCGCCGGGGCCGACATCAAGGCCCTCAAGACGATGCCGCCCAAGCCCTATACCCAGGGCGAACTGGTCAAGGCGATGAAGGGCGTTGCGCGTTTCGTGACCGACCCGCGCCTGAAGCAGAAGCTCAAGGACACGACGGGCATCGGCACCGAGGCGACGCGGGCCAACATCATCAGCGGGCTGATCGCCCGCGGCTACATCGTGAAGAAGGGACGCTCCATCCGCGCATCGGATGCGGCGTTCACGCTGATCGACGCCGTGCCCGCGGCGATTGCCGACCCCGGCACCACCGCCGTCTGGGAACAGGCGCTGGACATGATCGAGGGCGGACAACTCACCCTGGATGTGTTCATCGGCAAGCAGGCCGCCTGGATTTCGCAGTTGATCGCGCAGTACGGCAGCACGTCCCTGTCCATCAAGGTTCCCCAAGGACCGGCTTGTCCGCAGTGCGGCGCACCCACGCGCCAGCGCACCGGCAAGAGCGGCCCGTTCTGGTCGTGCAGTCGCTACCCCGACTGCAAAGGCACGCTGCCGGTGGCAACCGGCACGTCCAGGCGTGGTGCCTCGCGTCCACGCCGTACCAGTGGCGGCGGCCGCAAAGGCGCCTGACCGCCCCGATTCCCCGTGAGCCATGCCCGCCATCGGCGGCGTGGCCCGTGTCCCGCATGCCCTGCGGGACGCCCCAGCGCGCAACGCCTTCTTGCTCCGTGTGCGCGTCCCGTCCGGCCGTCCCCGGCCGCGGGACCTGAAGGTGGCTTCTCCGCGAACCGCACCCCGCGCGTTCTCCTCGTCTGCATTCCTTCCGCCGCTGCGAAGGGTCCCCCGATGGCTTGCCTGTGCGAGCCATCCGGAGACCCTTCGCGGTCAGCGGTATTCGGTGCCGGTGCCCGCCGGCGCAAAAAACGGGCTCCCTTTGTGCGCGGATGTGCGCCAGACGATGCCGGCCCCAGCCACGACATGGGCCGGGTGTGATTGCTGGATGAGCAGACGGTTCTAGCGACGACCGGGCCTGCCAATCAGCCCACGGGTGGTTCTTCCTTCCTCCCGAGCCGAAGGCCGCTGGGGCCTTCGGCGCCTTTCTCCTGCCTTTCAACGCCCCGGCCAGGGCGATGGCCCTGCGCCATACGAACAGGAGACCGACATGCACCCGAAACCTTGCGCACCGCCGCGCAACGCGCCGCTGCTCTACGGCAGCGTCTGCAGCGGCATCGAGGCCGTGAGCCTCGCCTGGCAACCCCTCGGCCTCGAAGCCGCATGGTTCGCCGAGATCGAGCCGTTCCCGAGCGCCGTGCTCGCCCACCGTTACCCCCACGTGCCCAACCTGGGCGACATGACCGCGATCGCCCGCCAGGTCCGCGCCGGCACCGTGCCGGCTCCCGACATCCTGGTCGGCGGCACGCCATGCCAGTCGTTCAGCGTGGCCGGTGCACGCCAGGGTCTGAACGATCCGCGCGGCGCCTTGACCCTTGCCTATGTGGAGCTTGCAAATGCCATCGACCAAACCCGCCATGAAGACCGCCGCCCGGCGGCAACCCTTGTCTGGGAAAACGTCCCCGGCGTCCTCAGCGACCGCAGCAACGCCTTCGGGCACTTCCTGGGAGCACTGGCCGGCGAAAGCCGTGCGCTCGAACCGCCAGGGCAAAAATGGGCGCACGCAGGTTGTGTGTCTGGACCCCGGCGCCGCATCGCCTGGCGCTTGCTCGATGCTCAATATTTCGGCGTCGCCCAACGGCGCCGTCGCGTGTTTCTTGTGGCAAGTGGTGGAGGTGGCGTCGATCCCGCCGAGGTACTTTTTGAGCGCCCAAGCCTGCGCGGGGATTCTTCGCCGGGCTTCGCGCCGTGGCAAGACGCTGCCGGCGCTGCTGGATCGGGCGCTGCGGCAGCAGGCTGGTACTCGGGATATGCAGGACTGAAGCAGCCCTACGGCAAGGCCACGGTGACGTTCGGATTCGGCGGGGGCAACACCGCAGGACCCATCGACGTCGCGGCCTGCCTGACCGCGGCGCCCGGCCCGAAGAACGACTTCGAGGTCGAGACCTTCGTGGCGCAGTCCATCGCGGGCAGCATCAGCCACACGCTCAGCACCGCCAACGGCGGCAAGGGCTGCAGCGAGGACGGCACCGGCAAGGGCGTGCCGATCATTGCCTTCACAGCACAGGGCTGCGGGGCGGATGCGACGACGAACCATGCACCGACGCTGCGTGCCGGCGGACATCGCCTCAGCCACGCGAACGCCGGCGTGGTGCCGGCCATCGCGTTCGCGCAGAACTCGCGCGGCGAGCTGCGGCTGGAATCCGGCCACGGCCAGCTTGCCGGGACGCTCTCCACGGGTGGCGGCAAGCCGGGCCAAGGCCGGCCGATGGTGATCGGCGTGGCGCTGCGCGGTCGCACCGAAGGCCTGGCCGCTGAACTGGGCGATGGCGTCTCGACCGCGCTGCGCACCAGCAGCGGCGGTGCCGACAAGCCCCATGTGCTGGCACCGGACTTCGAGGCACATTTCCGCTACGACTGGAACGACCCCGGCCCGGGCGACTGGTCGCAGTGGCGGGTGCGTCGGCTGATGCCTGTGGAGTGCGAGCGGCTGCAAGGCATGCCCGACGACTACACGCTGGTCCCGTACCGCGGTAAGCCCGCCGCCGACGCGCCGCGCTACAAGGCGATCGGCAACTCCATGGCCGTGCCGTGCGTCGCGTGGCTGGGCCAGCGGCTGGTGCAGTGCCTGCACAAGACGGGATCGAGCGCTTCGGATTGATGTACGACGCGGCCGGCAGGTCGCGCGATCCTTCCTCCTGCATTGCCGACGCATCGGCAACAGCCAGCAGCCAGGGTGTCAAGGCTGCCGTGGGTTCCTCCCACGCCACCCGCCAGTTCGCCCCGGCATCTCTCCGGCGAACGCTGCCCACCGGGCATCGATGCCACCTTCCTCCAACCCACGGGATGTATGCCGCGTCCCGTCAGGGGCGTGTCGTCAACCCGGTCGATAACAGGACTTCCTATGGACACCATCACCCGACAAGACCGTATCACGCTCAAGAACCTCAAGGTCGCGGATTTCGCGAGCGAGGAAACGCTGTGCTTCACCGCCACCGTCATGTTCGACGGCAGGCCCATCGCCGAAGCCCGCAATGACGGACACGGCGGCTCGACGTTCGTACGCCCGCTGCAAGGCCAAGCCGCGCTGCTGGCCCAGGCCGAGGAATTCGCCAAGAGCCTGCCGCCGGCATCGCTCGACGTCGAACACGAGGACGACGAGCCGCTTCTCATCGACATGACGCTCGACTTCCTAGTGGACCAGTTGGCCGATGCCATGCACGCGGAGCGCAAGCTGCGCACCGCGTTCAACCGCGACATCGGCAACAAGGTGCTGTTCATCAAGGACGGCCGACTGCTGTTCCTCAAGGGCATCAAGCTCAAGGTCATTGCCGACCGCGCGGCGTATTTCGCAAAGCTGCGCAGCCGACAGGACCAGCCCATCGTCATCCTGGCCGAGCTGCCAGCGGACGAGGCATTCGCCATCTGGAAGCAGCATGTCCTGGGTGACAAGCCCCGCTGATCCAGCCTCACCGCACCGTCATGACCGCCCCGCACTCGTTGCGGGGCTTTTCTTTGTCCTGCGCACATCAATCGGGGCTGGACCGGATGCCGATTTCCAACTGACGTGGCGCGGCACCCTCACGAAGCTGTCCGCATGTTCGCTGATTCGTCAGCACATGCCAGCAGCCAGGGTTTCAGGCTGCCGCGGGATTCTCTCCGCGCAACCCACCAGTCCGCATCGCATCCATTGCGCGGACGCGCGTTCCCAAGACGCTGATGCTTTTTTTCAACCGCGTGCGGGAGCTGCCATCCCGTGAGGGACAGGGCCCCGCTTTTCCAAGGAGCCCATCCATGTCCCAGCAAGCCTCTTTCGGCCGATTCGGTCAATTGGCCTTGACCTACTTCGGCAAGTTCCTGCCGCTCGAAGTCCTGCACAGCGCCGCCGGCCACTACATCGGCACGCGCGATACCGAAGGTCCCGTCTCGCGGGAATCTCGTGAGTACTTCCGCAGCCATGCCGCGGCTCAACGTGCCCTCGAAAGAGGCGGCTGGTCCCAGCTCGCCATTCCCTGATCCAACTGGAGGAATCACGTCATGAACCAGCTACTGCCGCAGGAAGTCGTCGATCAGATCGTTCGGGAAGAACGGCATTTCAGCGCCGCGCCCCAAGCCTTTTTCGAGGCATGGAAGCGTGGTGTCGAGATCGCCGGCCCGCAATGGTTTGGCGATGGCACCCGTGAAGGTCTGAACCAGGCCAAAAGCAAGTGGGATCTGCGCCCCGACATGCTGCGCCTCAACGACGCCCTCGGCGTCCTGAGCAGCGGGGAACGCATGTTCCTGTCCGCGATGGTCAGCTTCTACAACGCGCGCGAGGGCGGTGCCATGCTCAAGCGCTGCCACTTCAACGGGTTGTCGGACTTCGACGGCCTCGATCTGCCTCGTCGCCAGGTGATCGCCGACCTGCTGCTGAACTACAGCGGTTGGTGAGCCGGTCCCTGGCACACCTTCATCACTGCGTTCACGCGACCCCATGAGGGACATGCGCCTCGTCCGAGGCCATGTCCCTCGCATTTTCTCCCCGCCCAGTGCCATCCGGCATCAGGCGGTTCCCCTGCGGATGCCATCGTCCGCAAGGGCTGGCTCCGTTCATTCATCGAAAGGAGCCTTCATGGCCAACAACTACTACGAAGCCACCGGCGTCCTGGTGCTCGACCGTGTGACGCCCGTCATCCAGGCGCTGTTCGGCGCCTTCGCGCTGGACGAGAGCCATCCCGGCAACGGGCAGGCCTACATCGCCCAGATCGCCGAGACCACCAATCCGCAATGGCCGGACGTGCTCGATGGCCTGGAAGACCTGGCCACGCAACTCGGCATTCCGATGCCGGACGACGAAGGGCTGTCGATCCCGCCGCTGCTCGAACTGCTCGCCGTGCACTTCGGTGCCGATGAGGACGAAGAGCTGGGGAACTTGATCGAGCGTCATTCGTTCGAGGACACCGCCGATCTCGACGCATTGTTTCTGATCGCCACCCGGTTCGATGACGGCCACCACCTGACCGCCATCCAGTTCGAGGGATGCTGGTATTGCAGCAAGCCGCGGCTATTCGAGTTCGGCGGCAACGGCTGCTACCTGAGCCGCGAGGTCCGCGTCATCAGTTCCTCCTCGCAGGCACTCCAGCTCGGCGACCAACTGCGCAAGGCCATTGTGGCCGCCGACATCGAAGAGGCCTCGGCCCTGATCGCGCTGGAGGCCATCAATCTGCTGGCGGGCGTCAGCGACGAGCCATTCCGCATGAATTTGCGCCGGCGCGTCGCCGAGAGATTGGCCCAAACGCCAACGATCAGCGCCACCTGACGCTGTTCCCTTTCTTTCCACCCACCGGGGTCAATTCCCGGTGGCGGGAATTGGCTCCATCATTATTCTGTTGGAGAAATCCCATGTCCCAGAACCCCAATCCCTTTCTACGCGGCTACTGGAATCTGAAGGTCGTCCGCACGCTGTCCATCAGCCACGAGGACGGAAGCCCGCATGTCTGGCGAAACATCCACCCGAGCCAGCAGCACCTCTCCGACGAGGCACTGGTTTCTTCCCCCTGCATCGTCACCAGCGACTTCGCGGTGGTCAGAACTGGCACCGAATCTGTCGGCGCCGCACTGATCGCCGAATGCGACGCGGCTGAAGGGATCAGCGGCGAAGGCGTGGTGGGTGCCGTGGTGTACGCGATCCACGGCGACGACTTCGACGGCCGCCCCGTCCACGTCGGCGACACTTATTCGGCCGAGGCCGCACGGGAAGTCGTGCAGCGGTTGAGCTTCGAGACCGGCTACTACAGCCGCTGCTGGGAAATCAGCAGTGCGCACATCAGCCACGAAACCGGCCAGTACCTGGCCAACCTGGCTGACCTCGCGACGCCGGAGGCCTTTTTGTTCATCGCGTTCCGGATTCCCTACAGCCCGGCGATCGGCGTCAAGCTGATCTCCACGCCCTGGACGGACCAGCACCTGCAGGACGTCGAGGGGATCGCCGCCGAGCAGCTTCGGCAGGAGCACCGCAGCAAGGGCATGCCGGACGACCTGGCACAGATCCTTGCACTGGCCGGCCAGGCCGACGTGCGCATCCTCATCCTCGATGCCGACGCACCCGTGTTGCCGGGCCTATCGCTGGCCGGCGAATAGCTGCCACACACATCCCCGGCCTTCCTTGTCCTCACCGCATGCCGGCCCGGTCTCCCGCCAGAGAGCCGGGCCGGTTCACTTTCATAGGAGCGATCCCATGTTCCCCGACCTCATCACACCCGCATCCGACTTCGAGCACCAACTCGGAGCCTGCGTCAACGCCATGAGCCAGGAAGATGCCATCGGCCAGATCCTGGTATTCGAGCGCATGAGCGGCACGCTGCACATGCGCCATATCGCCAGCGCCGACCTGGTGGACACCGACGTGGACGACTACGAAATGGTCGTCTTCGACGGTGGCAACACAAGCGGCGACACGTGGAAACACGTGTTCTTTCCGCGTCAGCGCGAGCACTACTTCGTGTACCAAGCCTGATTCCTCCAGCCCCTTTCGAGGGGCTTTTTCTTGCCCGCAGCACAGGAATGCGGGCGTGGTGCGGTGCCGCTTCCTGCGGGCAGGCCGACCACCCCAGGGCCATGCTTGCCCCATGTTCGTCGGCGTTGCCGACACATGCCCAGGCAGTCGAGACCTTCGCGGCTGCAAGCACGGGAAACCGTGCTGGTCGTTTCTTCCTACGGACCTACCGCGTCCATCCACGCCACCCACAAGGGACCTCTCCCTTGCGGGCGGGGAATCCCTTGTTTTTCCTCAAGGAGTTTCCCCATGGATCGTTCCCTCATCAAATCCATGATGCCTTCGCTGGTCGCAGGCCATGTGCCCCGCAACGTGCGGTCGTTCAAGTACCGCGTGTTCGATGATCAGCCGCTGTCCTCAACGCTGGGCTTCGCCATCGACCCCCAACCCTTCGACGGCAAGGTGGTCGCCGCGACCGACGATGCCATCGTCGTCAAGCTCAAGCCTTCCGAGTTCGCGGTGCTCGATCCCAGCCTGGTGACCACGGTTCCTGCCGAAGGCGCCAAGGTGCATGTCCAACCCTATGCCCGTCGTCGCTTCGACGGACTGCGCGCGGACACGCCGGAGGTCATCACCGAGGAGACTTCGGACGGCACGCCGTACACCATCACGAGGCACATCCTCGGCTCGGCGCCGGCCAAGCTGCCCATTCCCACGCCGCAGTGCATGGAGTTGGGCCAGCTCATCGAGCAGTTGGAGGAGATGCCGGCCCCCGATCGCTTCCGGCGCATCACCCACATGCTGGTGGATGCCGGTGCCCGCGACTTCACCTGGGTCGATCCCACGCCCTCCAAGATCATCGAGACCCCGCCGGCGATCAGCTTCACGGTCTCGACCGCGAAGTTCGAGGGCCGGGTGACGATCCTCTACGACCGCGGCGGAGACACCTACGTGGTGGAACTGCACCGTCAGAACGGTGAATCGGTCGAACTGGTCGATCGGCACGACGAGGTGTATTTCGACATGCTCGGCGAAGTGCTGGAGAGGCTCATCGACGACGGGCGCTGGCGCCAGATCGACGTGAGCATCCTCGACGCGAAAGCGGCCCGCAAGCGCCAGGCCGTCCCGGCATGACGCCCCGCAGCGAAACCGGGCGGTCCTGCGGCTGACCCGAGGCATCCGCCATGGCGTTCCAGCCGTTCCGGCCGCGTGCACTACAGGCCCTTCATCCCATCGGATGGAGGCCTTTCTCATTCTTCCACACAGGAGATTTCATCCATGTCACTGCGATTCAAAGGCGCTGACCTGCGCCCCGTGCTGACCGAAGCCATCGCCAATCAGGGGTCGTCTCAGAAAACGGAAAAAAATCGTACGCTAAGAGCCGAAGTGGGCCCTTTAGCAGCAATGCAAAGCTGCGATCAACGGGCAGGAAACATTGCCATGGTGCGCGTTGCACTCTCTCACTAGCGTCGACAGGGCCTCTTCCATCCGCGTGAGGTCCGCCATGCGTGCGCGCACATCGGCCAGCCGGTGAGCAGCCAGTTCGGCCGCCTCGCTGCAATGGGTGCCGTCCTCCAGTTTCAGGAGCTGGCCGACTTCATCCAGGCTGAAGCCCAGGCGCTGGGCTGACTTCACGAACTTCACCCGCGCCACGTCCGCCTGCCCGTAGCGGCGGATGCGACCGTAGGGCCGCTCCGGCTGGGGTAGCAAGCCCTTGAGCTGATAGAAGCGGATCGTCTCCACGTTGACCCGGGCTGCCTTGGCGAAGGCCCCGATGGTCAGATTCTCTTGAGCGTTCTCCATGGCGCTTGACTCCGTAGTTGACTACGGAAGTAACGTTACAGCATCAAGCGAAGTCCCGGAAGGAGAACCTTATGTCGGAACCCAAGAACGGCCGCGGCGCACTGGCGACCGGCGGCGTCGCGGCCGTCCTCGCCTCGGCCTGCTGCCTCGGCCCCCTTGTCCTGGTCGCGCTCGGCTTCTCTGGCGCGTGGATCGGCAACCTGACCGTGCTGGAGCCGTATCGGCCGATCTTCATCGGCGCAGCGCTCATCGCGCTGTTCTTCGCCTGGCGCAGCATCTTCCGACCAGCCCATGCCTGCAAGCCCGGCGACGTTTGCGCCGTGCCCCAAGTGCGGACTGCCTACAAGGTGATCTTCTGGATCGTGGCCGCCCTGGTTCTGGTTGCCCTCGCGTTTCCCTACGTCCTGCCGCTGTTCTACTGAAAGGAGATCACCATGAAGAAACTCACCACCCTCACCACCCTCATCGCCCTGGCCGCCGCTCTAAGCGCGCCCGCCTGGGCTGCCACCAAGACCGTCACCCTGTCGGTGCCCGGCATGACCTGCGCCGCGTGCCCGATCACGGTCAAGACGGCTCTGTCCAAGGTCGCCGGCGTCGAGAAGGCCGAAGTCAGCTTCGAGAAGCGGGAGGCCGTCGTCACCTTCGACGAGGCCAAGACCAATGCCGACGCCTTGACCAAGGCCACCGCAAACGCGGGTTACCCGTCCAGCGTCAAGCAGTGAGGGCGTAATCATGGCCGAGGCGATCACCCTCCACATCGAAGGCATGACCTGCACGTCGTGCGCCGAGCACGTCCAGCAGGCTTTGACGAACGTGCCCGGCGTGCGCGCGGCCTCGGTGTCCTATCCGCAGCGGCAGGCCGAAATCGAGGCGGATGCAGGCGTGAGCGTGGCCCCGCTGGTTGCCGCAGTGGCCACGCTCGGCTATCGCGCACGGCTTACCGACACGCCGAACAAGCCTGCCGGCCTGCTAGACAAGGCGCTGGGCTGGCTCGGTGGCGAAACGAAGCATGTTGGCGGTGAACAAGCGCTGCACGTGGCTGTGATAGGCAGCGGCGGCGCGGCGATGGCGGCTGCCTTGAAGGCCGTGGAGCAAGGCGCCCGCGTCACGCTGATCGAGCGCGGCACCATCGGCGGCACCTGCGTCAATGTCGGCTGCGTGCCGTCCAAGATCATGATCCGCGCCGCGCACATCGTCCACCTGCGCCGCGAAAGCCCGTTCGATGCTGGCCTGCCGGCCGCAGCGCCCGCTGTACTGCGCGAGCGGCTGCTGGCCCAGCAACAAGGCCGCGTCGAGGAGCTGCGCCATGCCAAGTACGAAGGCATCCTGGCAAGCACTCCGGCCATCACCGTGCTGCGCGGCGAGGCCCGGTTCAGGGACACGCGCACGCTGACCGTGGCGACCGCTGACGGCGGCACGCACGAGGTGAACTTCGACCGCTGCCTGATTGCCACCGGCGCGAGCCCGGCGCTTCCGCCAATCCCGGGCCTTGCGGACACACCCCACTGGACCTCCACCGAGGCGCTGGAAAGCAGCTCGCTCCCCGAGCGGCTGGCCGTGATTGGTTCCTCCGTGGTGGCGGTCGAGTTGGCGCAAGCCTTCGCCCGGCTGGGCAGCCAGGTCACGATCCTGGCGCGCAGCACGCTGTTCTTCCGAGAAGACCCGGCCATCGGGGAAGCCGTAACAGACGCCTTCCGCGCCGAGGGCATCGAGGTGCTGGACCACACCCAGGCGAGCCACGTTGCCTATGCGGGCGGGGAATTCGTGCTCACCACCGGGCAGGGGGAAGTGCGCGCCGACAAGCTGCTGGTCGCCACCGGTCGCGCGCCGAACACGCGCAGCCTGAACCTTGAAGCGGCAGGCGTCGAAGTCAATGCGCAGGGAGCCATCGTCATCGACCGCGCCATGCGCACGAGCGCACCGCACATCTTTGCTGCCGGCGACTGCACCGACCAGCCGCAGTTCGTCTATGTGGCGGCGGCGGCCGGCACGCGCGCCGCGATCAACATGACCGGCGGCGACGCGGCGCTGGACCTGACGGCGATGCCGGCGGTGGTGTTCACCGATCCGCAGGTGGCGACCGTGGGCTACAGCGAGGCGGAAGCGCACCACGACGGCATCGAGACCGACAGCCGGCTGCTGACGCTCGACAACGTGCCGAGGGCGCTCGCCAACTTCGACACGCGCGGCTTCATCAAGCTGGTGGCGGAAGCTGGCTCAGGGCGGCTGATCGGCGTACAGGCGGTCGCGCCGGAAGCGGGCGAACTGATCCAGACGGCCGCGCTGGCGATCCGCCACCGGATGACCGTGCAGGAGCTGGCCGACCAGTTGTTCCCCTACCTGACCATGGTCGAGGGACTGAAGCTCGCGGCGCAGACCTTCAACAAGGACGTGAAGCAACTGTCCTGTTGCGCCGGATGAGGAAAAGGGAGGTGTTCGATGAACGCCTACAGCCGCGCCAACCGCCGCATCTACGCGGCCTTGTCCGATCCCCTGTCGGCCACCCACCGGCACCGCCTCGACGATCTGCTCAAGCGCCACGACAACGGCAAGACGACCTGGCTGGCCTGGCTGCGCCAGTCGCCCGTCAAGCCGAACTCGCGCCACATACTCGAACACATCGAGCGCCTCAAAGCCTGGCAGGCGCTCGACCTGCCTTCCGGCATCGAGCGGTCGGTGCACCAGAACCGCCTGCTCAAGATCGCCCGCGAAGGCGGCCAGATGACGCCCGCCGATCTGGCCAAGTTCGAGGCACAGCGCCGCTACGCGACCCTGGTGCGCTCGCCATCGAGGGCATGGCCACCGTCACCGACGAAATCATCGACCTGCACGACCGCATCCTGGGCAAGCTGTTCAACGCTGCCAAGCACAAGCATCAGCAGCAGTTCCAGGCGTCCGGCAAGGCGATCAACGCCAAGGTGCGGCTGGCCACCTCGATCAAGCAGGGCACGGTGACGGCCTCGCTGATGCTCAGGAAACTCGGCAGCTACCCGCGCCAGAACGGCCTGGCCGTGGCGCTGCGCGAGCTGGGCCGCATCGAGCGAACGCTGTTCATCCTGGACTGGCTGCAAAGCGTCGAGCTGCGCCGCCGCGTGCATGCCGGACTGAACAAGGGCGAAGCCCGCAACGCGCTAGCCCGCGCCGTGTTCTTCAACCGGCTGGGCGAAATCCGCGACCGCAGTTTCGAGCAGCAGCGCTATCGGGCCAGCGGCCTCAACCTGGTGACGGCGGCCATAGTGTTGTGGAACACGGTCTATCTGGAACGGGCCTCAAACGCCTTACGCGGTCACGGCCAGACTGTCGATGACGCCCTGTTGCAGTACCTGTCGCCGCTGGGCTGGGAGCACATCAACCTGACCGGCGATTACCTCTGGCGCAGCAGCGCCAAGATCGGCGCGGGCAAGTTCAGGCCGCTACGACCGCTGCAACCGGCTTAGCGTACGATTTTTTCCGTTTTCTGAGACGTCCCCAATCAGTGCCGCATTGTCCTGGTCAAGGATCAGGGCGTGTACTTCCTCGCCGAGCGTGGGGAGCGTCGCCCGGATGGGCGCCAGGCACTGCTCGCCTACGCCGTCGGATGCAACCCGGACACCGACCCGTTCGATGACTGGTGGCACCTCGCCGGCCGCGAGCTGGGCGGCGATGACTTCGCGGAGTATTTCGACCCGAAGGACGGCCTGTTCACGCGCCTCCAGCACTCGGCGGACGATCTCGTGCTTTCCGCCACCGCCACGCACCTGTCCTTAGCAGTGGTGCCTCCCGCCTGACGCGGCAACCGCCTCGCAGCCCCCGCATCGGGGGCCTTCTTTTGTTCGCACCGCCGCCATCGCCGCGCGTGCGCGTTTGTCTCCAGCCGCCGAGGCACGCCCCGCCGGCCACAACGCCGGCATGCCACCGGAGACAACCGCATGAACACGCCATCGACCTCGCCGAGGCTGCACCTCCTACCGGTGTCGCTGCGCACGGCCAATGCATTCGTTCTGTCGCACCATCGCCACCACCGCCCGGTCCAGGGCGCGAAGTTCGCCCTGGCCGTCACGCTGAGCGACAGCGACCTGATCCACGGCGTGGGCATTGTCGGCCGCCCGGTCGCGCGGCACCTGGACGCTGGAAGTCACGCGGCTGTGCACCGACGGCACACCCAGCGCCTGCAGCAAGCTCTACGGCGCGGCCTGGCAGGCGGCAAGGGCGCTGGGCTACATACGCCTGCTCACCTACACCATGCCCGACGAAGGTGGCGCCAGCCTGCGCGCCGCCGGCTGGCGGCTGATCGGCGCGCGCGGTGGCGGCGCCTGGAGCCGTCCCGGCCGTCCGCGCGCCGATACCCCCGAGCACCTGCGCGGCGCCAAGTGCCTGTGACAGGCGCCGGGTGGCGCGGACAAAGGGAAGCGCCCGGGTGCCGATTGATTGCTGCCGCGCGCGCGAGGCCCCGCCATGCTGGCCCCATGCCTGCTGACGTCGTCAGCGACATGCCAGGCAACCATCGGTCTTCGAGGTTGCGGCGCAGTTCCCACTGCGTGACCGAGCCAGCTCGCACCGCATCCTTCCGCGAGCGGCCACCAGCCTCTGGTGGCGGATGCTTTCGCCTTATCAACCCACCGCGGGGTCACGCACCTTCCCCGCATGCGTGGGCCGGTGTGTCTCCGCTTCATCCCAATGGAGATTCACCATGAACACCACGTCCAACGAGAAATCGTATTTCGACCTCCACACCTCGGGCATCGGCTACATCCAGCGTGTCCGTGAAGTGCCCGTCCGGGGCGGCCGCCGTGCGCAGCCTTTCCTGGCATGCACCATCGCCGCGCTGGTCGGCCCCGCCCGGGACCCCAGCTACCGCTACTTCGACGTCAAGGTCTCGGGTGCCGAGGCCAAGAAGCTCGTTCAGCGCTACATCGGCGTTGACGATCCCAAGCAGCGCCCGCTGGTGCGCTTTCGCCTCGGTGACCTGTGGGGCGATGTGTACATCCGCGACAAGGGTGAGCAGAAGGGTCAGGCCGCCGCGTCCCTCAAGGCGCGACTGCTCAAGGCCGAACTGATCGACCGGGCCGAACTGGCTTCGATCGAGCAGCACGAGTTGATCACCCGCGGCATCGGCTATCTCAACCGTCCGAAGGACGTCACCCCCAAGGATGGCGATCCGTTTCTGTCGTGCTGCGTCGCGGCACTGGCCGGGCCTGTCGATGAACCGGAGTATCGGTACTTCGACACCATCGTCGCCACCCCGGAAGCCGAGCACCTGGTTCGCCGGTGCGTTCAGGCCATCGAGGGTGACCGCAAGGTGCTGATCGCCTTCCGTCTGAACGACATGAAGATCGATCCGTACATCCGCACCAAGGGTGAGCACGCCGGGGAACCGGCCGCCAGCCTGGAATCGACGCTGGTCCACATCGGTCTCATCAAGATCGACGGCACCCAGGTCTATCCGACGAGCCAGGCGCAAGCCGAGGCGCCGCCGGCCGAAGACGCATCCGCGTCCGAAGCCGACGATGCCATCGACACGGCCACCGAGCCCGCCGAGCGCGAGCCCGAGGCGCAAGTCCAGGAGCAGGAGCCGGCATTGGCTGCTTCGTTCTGATCCGGCATGGCCCCTCACGGGGCCTTGTCGCTTTTCCTCCCCACGTACGCCGCGTCCCCAGGACGCGTGCTTGCGCATTTCATCCCCCGAGTTCCGCGTGGTCTCACGGCCACGCGGTTGTCGAATTTCTCAAAGGAGATCAGCCATGTCTCTGGTATCCCGCTTTGCTCCGCAATCCCCGATCCTGCGCTCTGATCGCCCACTCTCGGACGACCGCATTCGTGCCGTCGTTCCGTCGATCTTCGCCGACGCTCCACATGGGAGCCGGTCCAATCGGTATGCCTACATACCGACCTCGACCGTGCTGACCAAGCTGCGCCAGGAGGGCTTCGAGCCCTTCATGGTGTGTCAGACGCGCGTGCGCAACGAAGACCGGCGCGAGTACACGAAGCACCTCATCCGACTTCGCCATGCAAGCCAGATCAACGGCGACGAGGCGAACGAGATCATCCTGCTCAACAGCCATGACGGCACGAGCAGCTATCAGATGCTCGCCGGCATGTTCCGGTTCGTCTGCCACAACGGCCTGGTTTGCGGTGACACCACCGCAGACATCCGCGTTCCCCACAAGGGCGACGTGGCCAGCCAGGTGATCGAAGGTGCCTACGGAGTCCTCGAAGGTTTCGAGCGCGTGCAGAACGCGCGCGATGCGATGCGCACCATCACCCTCGATGAGGGCGAAGCGGAGGTCTTTGCGAACTCTGCGCTCGCACTCAAGTACGACGATCCGGCCAAGTCCACGCCTGTCACCGAGAGCCAACTGCTGGCCCCTCGGCGATGGGACGACCGCAAGAACGACCTGTGGGCCGTCTTCAACCGCGTCCAGGAGAACCTAGTCAAAGGGGGCCTGAACGGACGCACGGCCAACGGCCGCAATCAGCGCACCCGTCCGGTGCAAGGCATCGACCAGAACCTGCGCCTGAACCGGGCGTTGTGGCTGCTGGCCGAAGGCATGCGCCAGCTCAAGGCGTGATGCCACGCGGACCTCGCCCACCTCGGGCGAGGCCATTTCCTCTCATCCACCGGGTGCCGTCGGCGGCCCGTCATTCATCATCAGGAGAACCATCATGGCAACCCCATCGGCTTCCGAGAAATCGGTTGCGCCCATCGTCGTCCCCGGCCAGCTCACGCTGCGTACCATCCGCGGCAAGAACGGCCCGTTCACGGTTGGCCGCCTCGCGACGCACCTCGGTACTTTCGAGGTCAAAGACCCGGAGCTGGAGCAGTACCCCGAAGGCAAGTACGACGGGGAATTCATCATCAGGTACATCTTCCCGAAGTCCTATCCGGTCGGCGGCGGCATGCGGTTCGAGATCCGTGCCAGCCTCGACGGCATGACGCTCAACGGCATCGACAAACTCAGCCGCGACGAAGCCCGCAGCTTCGCCACCCAGGACGTCGATCCGCTCGATGAAGAGCAAGGGGCGCAGCCTGCGGCAACGCCGGCCAAGCCCACCAAAGCGTCCAGGCCCGCCAAGCCCGCACCCGTGCAGGCGTCCGCGGACCCGCTGGTCGATACCACGCCCTTCGGCGTGGATGCGCCACCGCCTGCTACGGCCGCTGCCCCCGGCAGCACCGAAGACGGTGACGCCGCGCTCTTCGGCCTGCTGTGGCCGCTGGGCGAGTCCGTGAAACTGGATTCGACCATCGACCGCCGCACCCTGCGCGCGCAGATCGCCCGCCTGGGCGAGCTGGGCTACGCGCTGGACTTCAAGACGCAGGAGTGGAGCCGCCAGGCCGAACCAAAACCTGCGTGATCGCAGACGCCGCATGCGCGGTGTTCTTCATCCACCCGCCGGGGTTCCTTTCCCATGCGGGGGAGGCCCTGGCCATTTTCTGGAGGTCTCCATCATGTCCACCATCGCTTGCGATACCCCGCGTTCAACGCTGGATGAACCCGCGTGGCGGGACCTTTGCAAAGCGGCCGCCGCACACGCCCAGCGCGGTTGCGGCTTGTCCTACGACCACTACGTGACGCTCTTCAGTTCGGCGATCGACGCACAGGCCAATCGTTTGCCGGATGAGCAACGTGCTCAGGCTCTCGAAATCGCGGCCCAGGAATGGGACTACGCAACACCTGCCGAACGGCAGGAAACCCAGGACTGGAATGCGGAGCATGGCTATTGCTCGCACGGGATCGAGTTCGGCTACTGCCCGGCCGGTTGTGATCGAGACGATGACGACTGGGATTGAGGGCGACGCATAGGTTCCTTCGCCGAAGATGCGGCATTCCATCACCCGCTGGGGGTTCTTCCCCACGGGGAGGCCTTCAGCTCAACTTTTCGAGGAGGCCTCTCATGGGCTGGTATTTCTCAAACCAATCGCGGTCCGAACTGATCGCGGAACTGATCGCACCGCAAGAGACCGAGCGCGCCAGCGTCAAGGTCATCGCTCACACCCTGCGCGGCAACGTGCTGTGGTCCGTCGCCGAAGTGACCGCCAAGGTCGAAGGCGTGCATCGTGATCTCGCACCGGGCCAGTCCCTGCGCTACATCCGCTGCGATCTGCTTGAACGAAGCGGCGGCCAGTGGGGCTACAAGTCCTTGGACGAGTCCATGCACCCGTACTACTACACGTGCCCGCTGTCCTATCTGGACCTCGCACCGGAGCAGTCCGCCGACTGGCGTGCAGGCGTTCGCGCCTACCACGCCCGGCGGCGCACACCCACGGCATCCGCGGCATCCGCCGCGGCGTCGATGGCCTGAGCCAGGAGGAACCGACATGGACCCGATCCTGGCAACGCTTCCGCCCTCGTTGCTGGCACTCGTTGAAGGGAGTTTGTCCAACGACGAAGTGTCCTCCGACGAGGAAATGCTGGCGTACTTCATCGACAACGGCCTCACCGAGGACCAGGCACGGCAGGCACTGACCTACCGCGACCAGTACCTCAACAACATCTACCTGGAAGGCTTCACGCCGATCACTTCGGCGGACGAGCCGCTTCACTTCAACCCGCACACCCGGCAGTTCGAGCCGGACTGAGCGGTTTTCTTCCACCCCCTGGGGCAGCACTTGCCCCAGCGGGCGGTGCTGTTCCCGTTCATCCGAGGACACCACCATGCCCGCAAACACTTCTTCCACGCTGTACCGCATCGACGAATGCCCGGACGTGATGGCCGACGCCTGCGTCGGCGATGACCAGGGCAACCTGATCTTCCTGTCCATCTGGGCGCGGGACACCGCCGTCCAGCAGTTCCTCGCTCGCCTGACCCTCGGGCGCGACGAGCAGGGACTGGACCAGTTCCACGTCATCACCGACCAGGGCGGCAGCGTCCCGGTATTCATCGGCAACGTCGATCGTCTGGAAAAACGCATCACGCGCGCGTACCGGCGGACGCTGTTCGGCTCGCTGTCCAACGTGTGGCTGTTCGACGGCCGCTGCGTCAAGCCCGACAAGGCCAACGCCAGCGCATTGGCACTGCTGCCGCGCGACAGCGCCCACCGGCTTGATCGCCTGTGGATGCTGGTGCGGGACACCTGCCCGTTGCCGCTGCTCGACCACTGGCGCGAGACCGTGCTGGAGTTGCTGCAAAGCCGCGAGATGCTGGTCCGCCTTCCGTTTGCCCTCGGGCCGCTGGAAGGCCATCGGCTCGCCATCGATGTGCCGGCGCTGACCCTGGCGCTGGGCTCCCTGATCCGCAGCGACGCGCTCACCGCCTATCCCTATCCGGCCAAGATTTGGACGCCGGAAGCGGTAGCGGCTTGACCCACCCTCGAAGGCACGCCATGGCGTGCCTCCGTCTTTCATCCTCGCCAACCAGGAGACTTCCATGGCCCTCATGTTCCCGCGGCTCGCCCGCAATTTCGTCAAGAACGGATATTTCCCGACCGACGAACCCACGCTCGAAAGAGCCCTCAACGCACTGAAGCCCAGCGACGGGCCGATGTGCATCCTCGATCCCTGCGCCGGCGAAGGCCTGGCGATCGCCGAAGCCGCCCATGCCCTCGGGCGCGAGCAGGCCAAGGCGTTCGCGGTCGAGTTCGACGCGGAGCGGGCACGCCATGCCCGCGGCCTGGTCGATCACTGCCTGCACGCGGACCTGATGGACACGATGATCTCCAAACAGTCCTTCGGCCTGCTCTGGCTCAACCCGCCGTATGGCGATCTGTCCAAGGACGTCAACGGCAACATCGGCTATCAGGGCCAGGGCCGTGCCCGCCTCGAAAAGCTCTTCTACCAGCGCAGCCTGTCGCTGTTGCAGTACGGCGGCGTGCTGGTCTTCATCGTCCCTGGCTACGTGCTCGACGCCGAGCTGGTCGGCTGGCTGACACGCCACTACACGGACCTGCGCATCTACCGAGCGGTGGAGACGCAGTTCAAGCAGGTGGTGATCTTCGGACGTCGGGTGCGCCAGCGCGAGCAGATGCCCGATGGCGTCAGGGCCGTGCGCAATCTGCTGCTGCAGGTTGGGCAAGGCGAAGTCGAAGCGGAGGAACTGCCGAGCGAATGGCCGTTCCTGCCGTACATCGTCCCCGCCAGTCCGGCCGAGCCGGAGCATTTCTTCCGCGTGACGATGGAGCCGGAGCAGTTCGCCGATGAAGTCGGCCGGCTGCAAGGCCTCTGGCCGTCGCTGGACACCCACCTGGGGGCCGCGCAGCAGTCGCTGCGTCCACCGGCGCGGGCTTTGTCCCACTGGCATCTCGCCCTGGCCCTGGCCGCGGGTGCGATCTCGGGGGTTGTGCGCTCCAAGACCGGGCGCGTGCTCGTCGTCAAAGGTGACACCCACAAGGACAAGACGCTCCAGCGGGAATTCACCGAACGCGAAGACGGCTCCATCGCCGAGACCCGCATCCTCATCGACAAGTTCGTTCCCGTCATCCGCGCATGGGACATGACGCCTGGCTCGGCGACACGGGGCGAGGTCTTGACCATTCGCTGATCCATCGGACGCGCTGCCGTCCTGCTGTACCACCTCGAAGGAGAAACACCATGTTCCCCAATCCGTTCAAGCGGCCTGCGCCGCACAAGCAACCGTTGTTCGCACCGAGTACGTTGAAGTTGAGCGAGAAGGTGCATTGGCTGGCCCGGCGAGGCCTGATCGACCCCTTGGCCTATGTCCAGCGCCATGTGCGCGGGGACTGGGGTGAGATCGATGAGGCCACACGCCAAGCCAACGACGTGGCGATCCAACAGGACAACCTGATGATCTCGCAGTTCAGGATCACGCCGGACCTGGCACTGATCGTCAAGACCAGCGAGGACCACCAGACCACGGTGGTCCAGCTTCCCGAAGAGCAAGACCTGATCTGACGGCACCACATCGTCATCCTCATCCACCTGACGGAGCCACTTCACTCCGCCAGGGGTGTCGTGGCTCAATGACCCATCAAGGAGGAGCCCATGGCATCGCATCGCATCGAAACCTACTGCCGGCGGCTGGCGTTCCCCATCGGGGCGCTCATCTTCAGCAGAGGTGTTGACCGCCTGGTCCGCGCGGGTCGCCTGGACCCGATTCCGTACTTCAGGCGCCACACCCGTGGCGACTGGGGCGACGTCAACATCCAGCAATGGCAGACGAACAGCAGCGCGCTTCAATCGGGCGCGTCGCTGGAATCGCACTACGTGATCCATCCGGGGCTCGCCATTCGCATCGTCACCGATGCGCAGCGCAGCGCTACCGTCATCGTGCTTCCGTCCGAAGACTGAGCACGGTTCACCCGCGGGCCACCCAGGCCAGCATCTTCAACCACCCTCGGCCACGCGCCGATTCTCTTCCCACCACGGGGCATGCCACTGCCCCGCTGGGGGTGGTGCATGCCCCATTTTTCTTTGGAGCATCACCATGTCCCTCGATCTCGAAACCAATTCCGCAGAAGCCGCGCCCGTCCAGGGCGAACTGCTCGACGCGGAATCTTCCCCTCTGACCCTGAGCCTTCAGGATTTCGTCGGCGAGTTCGGCGACGAACTGCTCGACGCCCTCAACAGCGCGAACCCGCCGGTCTATACCGGCCAACCGCAGGCGCACCGGCAACTCGTCGTCGCCAGCCTCAAGCGCAAGCTGTTCCCAGCCCAGGCCGAAGTCGTCCACGCCGCCGCCGAGCTGCTGATCGACCGTGGCGAACGCGCCGCGATCGTCAATGGCGAGATGGGCTGCGGTAAGACAACCGTCGGCATCGCCGCGGCCGCCGTGCTCAACGCCGAAGGCTACCGCCGCACTCTGGTCCTGTCGCCACCGCACCTGGTTTACAAGTGGCGGCGGGAGATCCAGGAGACGGTGGCCAGCGCCAAGGTATGGGTGCTCAATGGGCCGGATACGCTCGTCAAACTCATCAAGCTGCGTGAGCAGTTGGGTGTGCAGCCCACGGGCCAGGAGTTCTTCGTCCTGGGGCGCGTCAGGATGCGGATGGGTTTCCACTGGAAGCCCGTCTTCACCCAGCGGCGCACCCGCCACGGCGACGTGGCGGCTTGCCCGGACTGCGGCACGGTCATCACCGACCTCGACGGCGAGCCGGTCAACCCGGTTGCGCTCCAAGCCGAGGAGTACCGCAGGAAGTGCAGCCATTGCGCCGCGCCCCTGTGGACGCTGATCCGCCCGCGCAGCCTGTCCGGCAGCGACCAGTCCTCGGCCGTGCTCAAAGCCTTGAAGCGCATCCCGACCATCGGGGAAGTCACCGCGCAGAAGCTGATGCAGAAGTTCGGCGACGGCTTCCTGGCCTCGATGCTGGGCGACAACATCCACGAGTTCATCAACTTGATGGATGGCAACGGCGAGCTGGTGTTTTCTGACCGTCAGGCCACGCGCATGGAACGTGCGATGGCCAACATGGAGTTCGGCTTTGGCGAGGGCGGTTATCAACCCTCGGAGTTCATCAAGAGGTACTTGCCGCAAGGTACGTTCGACCTGCTCATCGCTGATGAAGCGCATGAGTACAAGAACGGGGGCAGTGCCCAGGGGCAGGCCATGGGCGTGCTGGCGGCGAAGGCTCGCAAGACCTTGCTGCTGACTGGCACGCTGATGGGCGGCTACGGTGATGATCTTTTTCACCTGCTGTTCCGAGCCCTTCCGGGGCGGATGATCGAAGACGGCTACCGCCCGACCACGAGCGGCAGCATGACCTCGGCTGCGATGGCGTTCATGCGCGATCACGGGGTGTTGAAGGACATCTACTCCGAGAGCACCGGCACGGCGCACAAGACGGCCAAGGGCACCAAGGTATCGGTGCGCACGGTCAAGGCCCCGGGCTTCGGCCCCAAGGGCGTCTTGCGCTGCATCCTGCCGTTCACGATCTTCCTCAAGCTCAAGGACATCGGCGGCAACGTCCTGCCGCCGTATGACGAGGAGTTCCGCGAAGTCGCGATGGACACGGCGCAAGCCGCGGCCTACCGCGACCTGGCGGGTCGGCTGACCGCGGAGCTGAAACAGGCTCTGGCGCGACGCGATACGACCTTGCTGGGCGTGGTCCTCAACGTGCTGCTGGCCTGGCCGGATTGCTGCTTCCGGTCGGAGACCGTGGTGCATCCGCGCACGCGCAACACCCTGGCGTTTGTCCCGGCTCAGTTCAACGAGTTCGAGGTGACGCCGAAAGAGCGCGAGCTGATCGACATCTGCAAAGAGGAGAAGGCGCAGGGCCGCAAGGTCCTTGCCTACACGGTCTATACCGGCACGCGCGACACCACGTCGCGCCTGAAGGTGTTGCTGGAGCAGGAAGGCTTCAAGGTGGCGGTGCTGCGCGCGAGCGTGGATGCCAGCCGCCGCGAAGACTGGATCGCCGAGCAACTGGACCGTGGCATCGACGTGCTCATCACCAACCCCGAGTTGGTCAAGACGGGGCTGGACCTGTTGGAGTTCCCGACGATCGTGTTCATGCAGTCGGGCTACAACGTGTACTCGCTCCAGCAGGCGGCACGCCGCTCCTGGCGCATCGGGCAGAAGCAGCCCGTGCGTGTGATCTACCTCGGCTACGCCGGTTCCTCGCAGATGACCTGCCTGGAGCTGATGGCCAAGAAGATCATGGTCTCGCAGTCCACCTCGGGCGACGTGCCCGAATCCGGGCTCGATGTCCTGAACCAGGACGGTGATTCCGTCGAGGTCGCACTGGCCCGGCAGCTTGTCGCCGCATGACACGTTCCACTTACGGCCCTTCGGGGCCGTTTTTTCTGCCGCTCCCGGTAAATCGGACGCTGCCTGGTTCGCATTGTTTGCTGCCGCTCGCGGCCTGAGCGGCGATGGTGAGGGCTCGATGTTTCAGGACGCCGAGCTATGTGCCCCTCTCCACCGTGGTTTCACTATCCCGAACGCCGCCTTCTGGCGGGATTTCTCGGCCTGCTGTGGTCGGTGCTGGCCGGTGGCTGCGCGACGACGACTGCGCCGGTCGCGCCCGACACCATCGCGGAAGTCTTGGCCGCGCCTGAACCCGAGGCTTCCGAGTACATCCCGGTCGTGCGCTACGCCCGCTACACACTGGTCGAACTGGCACCCATGGCGGCGCAGCGCGACCTGTTGTTGCAGACCATCGACGTGTCCATGCCCGAGGATGCCCGCGCCACGGTCGGGGATGGGCTTCGGCACGTGCTCAAACGCAGCGGCTATGGCCTGTGCCAGACCGCGCATGCCGTGATCGAGCTGTACGCGCTGCCGTTGCCGGCGGCACACCTGCACCTCGGCCCCATGACCTTGCGCGATGCGCTGCTCACGCTGGCTGGCCCGGCCTGGGAACTGCACGCGGATGACCGCGCACGGCAAATCTGCTTCGAGCGGCCCGGCGATCGCGCGGTCGCCGAGTCCCCATCCGAGCCACCCGCCACCGAGGCGGTGCAGACGTTCCCGCTGGCACCCATGGTTTCGGGAGGCCAGCCATGAACGCCCCGCAACCTGCCCAGCGATCGACCGCCGCCGTAGTGGTGCAGAGCCTGATGTGGCTCTGGTTGATCTTCCTCAGCGTCTTGGTGGCCCTGGGCTACCAGGCCCTCAGCGACCAGGCCGACCAGGAGCGGCTGGATTCCCGCCTGCAACGCCTGGAAGCGCAGGCAACTGGCTTGGCCGAGACGATCGAGGCCATCCAGCAGCGCCCGGCCGTCGCGACGGACGCTGACCTCAAAGACACCCGCCAGATTCTGGAAGCACGCGCGGCCCAGGTCGAGAAATCTCTCAGTGGCTACGCAGCGGCCGACGACCTCCAGGCGCTGCGCGCGGAGGTCGAGCAGATCAAGGCGCGCCAAGCCGCCGCACGTGCCACCGCACCCGCCCAGCGGCGCGCATCGCGCACGTCCGCCGCCTCCAAGACCGAGCTGCCGCCGCTGTCATTCCGCGTCGTCGGCGCCGAACTGCGCGCCGGCCAGCGCAGCGTGTCCGTCGCGCCGAGCACCGGGGACTTCACGCCCGCCCAACTTCAGGTGCTGCTGCCCGGGGATGCGGTCGGCCCGTGGCGCCTGCAGGCGATCGAGGGCAACACCGCAGTGTTCCAGGCCGGCAACCAGACCCGCCGCGTGGCGATTCCCTGACCGGAGCACCCCATGAAGCCGTCGATCCTCCTTTTCGCGGTCCTGGTGGCGTCGTCGCAATGGCCCGCCTGGGCGCAGCAGCCCGCAACGACCCCGGCGCGCAACGCACAGAGCCAGGAGCGCCCGCTGGCCGCCCGCGTGCTGGACGACCGGGTGGCAACCGAATGGGGCTTGCAGCCACAAGAATGGGCACGCTACCGCGAGCTGATGGATGGGCCGCTGGGTATCTACTCGCCCAACCTGGACCCGCTGTCCGCCCTGGGCATCGAAGCTCGCACGGACGAAGAACGGCGCCGCTATGCGGAACTGCAGGTGCAGGTGGAAGCGCGCCGCGTCGAGAAGCTGCTCGCCTACCAGCGCGCCTACGACGAGGCCTGGCAGCGCCTGAATCCGGGGATGCAGCGCGTGAACCTGCCCGATGACAAGCCGGGCGCCGGCACATCCAGCAGTCCCTTGCGCGGCAGCGGCCGCATGGCGGTGTTCGTCAAGGACGGCTGCGCAGCCTGCGGGCAGCTCGTGCAGCGCCTGCAATCCTCGGGCGCGGAGTTCGACCTGTACATGGTGGGCAGCCGCCAGGATGACGCGCGCATCCGCGACTGGGCCAAGCGCGCGCAGATCGACCCGGCGCGCGTGCGCGCCGGCAGCATCACGCTCAACCACGACGGCGGCCGCTGGCTGTCGCTGGGCCTGCCCGGCGATCTGCCCGCCGCCGTGCGCGAAGTGAACGGCCAATGGCAGCGCCAGCCGTAGCCATGCCCCTGCGCGCACTGGTGCTCACTGCCGGCCTGTATGCCGTTGCCGCCCTGGCCCAGGAGGTTCCGCCACCGGCTTACCAGCTTGCCGCCCAGCGCGCAGGCATCCCCTCGACCGTGCTCTACGCCGTGGCCTTGCAGGAGAGCGGCATCCGGCGCAACGGGCGCCTGGTGCCGTGGCCGTGGTCCCTCAACGTCGCCGGCCAGTCGCGCCGCTTCGCCACGCGCGCCGACGCCTGCGCTGGCCTGCAGCAGGCGATGCGCGCCACGCCGCACACGCGCATTGATGCGGGCCTGGGCCAGATCAACCTCGGCTACCACAAGCACCGCTTTACCGGCGCGTGCGACCTGCTGGATCCGTATCGCAACCTGGCCGTTGCCGCCGAGATCCTGAAGGAGCAGCACACCCCCGGCGAGGACTGGCTGCTGGCGATCGGCCGCTACCACCGCCCCGCAGGCGGCGAGCCCGCCGCCCGCTATCGGCGCAGCGTGTCGCGCCACCTTGCCCGCGTGCAGGGCACGCGACCAGCCGCCGCGGTCCTCGCGGCGCGCCAGGAGACCTCCCCATGACGAAACCCCATCCCGCCCATCTCGCGTTCACGGGCCTACTCATGCTGCTGTCAGGCCTGCCGCTGGCCTCGCGTGCCGGCGAGCCACTGATCGTTGTCGAGGACCGTGGCGGCACGTCGGCATTGCCGTACTACGAAGCCCTGAATCTCCAGCCGCGCGCCAACGCACCGGCGCGGCCGTCCATCCCGACGCCCCAGCTTCCTGCCACACCGGCGGACGAAGCCGCGATGCTGCCGGTGCGCAGCGCCAAGCTCACGCCTGGCACCGTCGCGCGGCGTGTGATTGAAGCGCCCGGCCTGCGGCCGTTCGTGGTCATCGGCGACGACGAGGCTTCCCGGGCCTGGTTGCAGCGCCGCGCCGCCGCTTTGCGCGAACGTGGCGCGGTCGGCCTGGTGGTCAACGTCGAGACCGCGCAGGGCCTGGCGCGGCTGCGCGCCCTGGTGCCGGGCGTGCCGCTCGCGCCCGTGGCCGGCGACGACCTGGCCGATCGCCTGGGCCTGCGGCACTATCCGGCGCTGATCACGGCCACCGGCATCGAGCAATGAAGCCATGTCGGGCAAACAGCCGGTCGAGGTTCTGCTACGCCCAGCGGTGGAGCTATACACCGTCGCGGCGTGTGCCGGCGCCGCGTTTCTGTGCCTGGTGGCCCCATGGTCGCTCGCGCTGAGCCCTTCGATGGGCGTCGGCAGCGCCTTGGCATTCGGTGCCTACGGCGCGATCCGCTACCGCGATGCCCGCGTCATCCTGCGCTACCGGTGCAACATCCGCCGTCTGCCGCTCTACGTGATGACCAGCAAGGACGTGCCGGTCAGCCAGCAGCGCTTGTTCGTGGGCCGCGGCTTTCTGTGGGAGCAGAAGCACACCCATAGACTGATGCAGACGTACCGGCCGGAATTCCGCCGCTACGTCGAGCCGACGCCGGCCTACCGGCTGGCCAGGCGCCTGGAGGAACGGATGGAGTTCGCGCCGTTCCCGCTGTCCCGGCTGCCCTCGCTCACGGGCTGGGACGTGCCTTTCAACCCCGTGCGCCCGTTGCCGCCTGTCGGCGGCCTGCCGCGCCTGCACGGCATCGAACCCGACGAGGTGGACGTCAGCCTGCCGCTGGGCGAGCGCGTCGGGCATTCGCTGGTGCTGGGCACCACGCGGGTGGGCAAGACGCGGCTGGCCGAGTTGTTCGTGACCCAAGACATCCGCCGCAGGAACGCCGCCGGCGAGCACGAGGTCGTGATCGTCATCGACCCCAAGGGGGACGCGGACCTGCTCAAGCGAATGTACGTCGAGGCCCAGCGCGCGGGCCGTGAAGGCGAGTTCTACGTCTTCCACTTGGGCTGGCCGGACATTTCGGCGCGCTACAACGCGGTGGGCCGCTTCGGCCGCATCAGCGAAGTGGCGACCCGGGTGGCGGGGCAACTCTCCGGCGAAGGTAACAGCGCGGCGTTCCGAGAGTTCGCATGGCGCTTCGTGAACATCATCGCTCGCGCCCTGGTGGAACTGGGGCAGCGCCCGGACTACATGCTGATCCAGCGGCACGTCATCAACATCGACGCGCTGTTCATCGAGTACGCCCAGCACTATTTCGCCAAGACGGAGCCCAAGGCCTGGGAGGTGATCGTCCAGATCGAGGCCAAGCTCAACGAGAAGAACATCCCCAGGAACATGATCGGGCGCGAGAAGCGCGTCGTGGCGCTGGAGCAGTACCTCTCCCAGGCGCGCAACTACGACCCGGTGCTCGACGGCTTGCGCAGTGCCGTCCGCTACGACAAGACCTATTTCGACAAGATCGTCGCATCGCTGCTGCCGCTGCTGGAGAAGCTCACGAGCGGCAAGATCGCCCAGCTTCTGGCACCGAACTACTCCGACCTGGCCGACCCACGTCCGATCTTCGATTGGATGCAGGTCATCCGAAAGCGCGCCATCGTCTATGTGGGCCTGGATGCGCTCTCCGACGCCGAGGTCGCCGCCGCAGTCGGCAACTCGATGTTCAGCGATCTCGTGTCGGTCGCCGGCCACATCTACAAGCACGGGATCGACGACGGCCTGCCGGGTGCATCGGCCGGCGCGCGCGTGCCGATCAATGTCCATGCGGACGAATTCAATGAACTCATGGGTGACGAATTCGTGCCGCTGATCAACAAGGGCGGTGGTGCCGGGCTACAGGTTACCGCGTACACGCAGACCCTCTCGGACATCGAGGCCCGCATCGGCAACCGGGCCAAGGCCGGCCAGGTGATCGGAAATTTCAACAACCTGTTCATGCTCAGGGTCAGGGAGACCGCCACGGCCGAACTGCTGACCCGGCAGTTGCCGAAGGTCGAGGTCTATACGACCACCATCGTCTCGGGCGCCACCGACAGCTCGGACATCCGTGGGGCGACGGATTTCACGTCGAACACGCAGGACCGGATCAGCAGCACCAGCGTACCGATGATCGAGCCGTCGCATGTCGTCGGCCTGCCCAAAGGCCAATGCTTCGCGCTGCTGCAGGGCGGCCAGCTTTGGAAGGTGCGCATGCCGCTGCCGGCGCCGGACCCGGACGAAGTGATGCCGGCGGACTTGCAGCAACTCGCGGGGTACATGCGCCGGAGCTACAGCGAGGCCACGCAGTGGTGGGAGTTCACCAGTTCCCCGGCCTTGCAGGATGCGTCCTTGCCCGACGATCTGCTGGATGACGCCGCTCCGGCCGAGCCTGGCGCGGTGGTCACCGGCGCCGAGGACAGCGCAGGCAACGAGGCATCGCCATGAAGGATGCCGCCTCAACCGCGCAACGGGAGCAGAACCAGCGCCAGGGCCTGATCGTCGGCACCATCACCTTGCCGTTCCGGCTGCTCGGGGTGCTGATCGGCTCGCTGCTGTTCTCGATCGTGGTGGAGTGCGTCGGCATGCACTTGTTCTGGAAGGATCAAGGCTGGCGGCATTCCCAGCAGATGCTGCAGTACGAGCTGGGGCACCTGTCGAACCACTTCACGCGCAGCGTGGTCGTGCAGGAGCCAGGGCGTACAGCACACCAACTGGTGGATACCGGCTACGAATGGGTGTTCGTGCGCTCAGGCTTGCTGGAGCGCACGAGCCAGACCGCAGAGCGCGCCCGTGCGCCCAGCCAGGGCAAGAGCCAGGACGGCGTGCGCAACTTCCGCTACTACATCAGCCAGGTCTATGTCTGGGCCGAGAGCTACCTGATCGCCGCAGCCTTCACGACGCTCACGTTCCTGGTGCGCCTGCTGGTCCTGGTGCTCACGCTACCGCTGATCCTTACCGCGGCCTTCGTCGGCTTGATCGACGGGCTGGTGCGGCGCGACGTGCGCCGGTTCGGCGCGGGCCGCGAATCGGGCTTCATCTACCACCGTGCGAAAGCCTCGTTGATGCCGCTAGCCGTGCTGCCGTGGGTCACCTACCTCGCGCTGCCGATTTCGGTGCATCCGCTGGTGATTCTGCTGCCCAGCGCGGCCTTGCTGGGACTCGCGGTGAGCCTGACCGCGGGCAGCTTCAAAAAGTACCTCTAAGCCATCAATCCGGTCATCCGCAGGTTCCTATTGTTTGCGGCCTAAAACAGCCCTGATCTCCACGATCAACCCATTGCTGATCACACAGGAATGGCGCGATGGTGGCTTCGATCTGGCTGCGCGCCGCGCATCGCGGCGTGCCCAATTTTCTCGTGACGGCCCTCGTGCTGGGGCAGTCCCCGATGGCGTTGGCCGAGTCCCCGGCGCAGCGCCAGGAACTGATCGCCGCGCTGCGCCAGCTCGACGCGCTGGAGCGCACCGTCGCGGACAGCGCCGCGCATACCCCCATCACGCCGGGCGAGCGCTACCACTTCGACTACCCGAGGCTGTTGGCTGACCTGGCGCGCGTGCGCGCTGGCATCCGAGCCCATCTCACACCGTCGCGCGCCCAGCCGCGCGACCCCTCCGAACTGGCCGGCGACTACCGCACCGAGCGGGCGTCCGAGCCGCTGCCGGCGACGACTGCGGAGGGCAAGCCATGAACGGCGCACAGGTCTCGGCATTTCAAGCCAACAGCGGCATCGCGCCTTCCGCGATGGCGACCGTCCTGGTCGGCGTCGTGTTCGCGGTCCTGCTCGTGTGGGGCGTCTGGGCCATCCGAACGGCCTACGTGGGGTGGTCCGAGAGCCGCCTCAACCAGCGCCAGTTCCTCGGTGTCTGCATCCGCTTCGTCGCGATGTACCTCGTCCTGACCTTCTTCCTCCTCTCCTGACCTGAAAGGCCTGACCATGCCAAACCGCATCCTCACTTCCCGTCTCGCCCAGCGGGCCGCCGTGGCCCTGGGCGCCACCGCGCTGCCGGCGCTGTCGTTCGCGCAAGGTCTGCCGCAGTTGGAGAACCCGACGCGCGGCACCGGCAACGGCATCATGGAGACGATCCGCAACTACGGCTACGACATCATCATGCTTGTGGCCCTGCTGGTGGTGGCGTCGATGTTTATCGGCGTCTGCTACCACGCCTACGGCACCTACGCGGAGATCCACACCGGCCGCAAGACGTGGGGCCAGTTCGGCCTCACGGTCGCCATCGGCGCCGTGCTGCTCGTGATCGGCATCTGGCTGCTCACCGAAGCCACCGGCATCCTGTAAGTGAGGTCGGTATGTCCGAGCAGCAGCACGTCCGTGCGGACGGGACCGTGACGTTCCTTCCGCATCGGCTCAACCGCCACCCCGTTGTCGTGCGCGGCCTCACCGCCGACGAGCTGTGGATCTGCTGCGGCTTGTCCGGCGCCGCCGGCCTGCTGGTCGGCGCGCCGTTGTCCTGGATGTTCCGCACGATCGCGCTGGCGCCGACGTTCGTTGTGCTGGGCGTGGCGCTGGGCGTGTTCATCGGCGGCGGCATCCTGCGGCGCCTGAAGCGCGGGCGCCCCGACACCTGGCTGTACCGGCAACTGCAATGGCGCATCGCCACGCGCCATCCGCTGATGGCGGGCTGGGTGGGCGGCCATGTGCTGATCTCGCGCTCCGGCTTCTGGACCACCCGCAGGTCTGCTTCAAGGGGTGCGCGATGAGCCGCTTCAAGAACGAGATCGCTCACCTGCAGGCGCACATCAAGACGCTTCGCCTGGGTGCCGGCGCGCTGGTCATCGTCGCCCTCGTGATGGGCGGCGGCTGGTGGAGCGCGCCACGCGATCTGACCATCCATGTCCCGCCCGACCTGCGCTCCGGCAGCACCCGGAAATGGTGGGAGGTGCCGCCCGAATCGGTCTATGCGTTCACGTTCTACGTGTTCCAGACCCTCAACCGTTGGCCCACGAATGGCGAGGAGGACTATGCCCGCAACCTCCACACGCTCTCGCCGTACCTCACGCCGTCCTGCCAGGCCTTCCTGCGCGCGGACTACGACTACCGCCGCAGCACGGGCGAGCTGCGCCAGCGCGTGCGCGGCATCTACGAAATCCCCGGCCGCGGCTACGGCGACGACCCTACGGCGCGCGTGCGCACGGTCTCCGATCGCGACTGGGTGGTGACGCTGGACATCACGGCGGACGAGTACTACGGCGCGGAGCAGGTAAAGCGCGCCCTGGTGCGCTACCCGGTGAAAGTCACCAAGGTGGACATCGACCCCGCACGCAACCCCTTCGGCCTGGCGCTCGACTGCTACGACGGCACGCCCCAGCGCATCAGCACCCCGGAACCGACGCGCCCGGCATCCGGCGGTCTGTCTCCGCACGCGCCTCAAGGAGGAAATACCCCATGAAGCACCCTGTACTCATGCTGCTGGGGCTGCTGGCCGTGGCTGCGTTCCCCGCCGCTCAGGCGGTGGAGATCCTGCGCTGGGAACGCATGCCGTTGGCGGTGCCGCTGAAGGTCGGCCAGGAGCGGATCGTGTTCATCGACCGCAACGTCCGCGTCGGAGTGCCTGCGGGCGTGGGCGAACGCCTGCGCGTACAGAGCGCAGGCGGCGCGGTGTACCTGCGCGCCAGCGAGCCAATCGAGCCCACGCGGCTGCAATTGCAGGACGCCGACACCGGCGCGCTGATCCTGCTGGACATTGCGGCCGAGGCGCCCAAGGACGGCGAAGCCGAACTGGAGCCGGTGCGCATCGTCGAGGACAGCAGCACTCCGGCTCGCTATGGCGATCAGTCCAACGGTGCCGAGGCCCCGGCGCGCGCCCAGGACCAGTCGGGTGCGCGGCCGGCGCGGCGCGAAACCCCCATCCCCGTGGTGCTGACCCGCTTCGCCGCGCAGAGCCTTTACGCGCCGCTGCGCACCGTGGAGCCACTGCCGGGCGTCATGCGCATCAACCTGCGCCGCGACATGGACCTCGGCACGCTGATGCCGACATTGCCCGTGCGCGCACTCGCGCTCGCGTCGTGGCGTCTGGAAGACCAATGGGTGACGGCCGTGCGCCTGACCAATACCAGCGCCGGCTGGGTCACGCTTGATCCGCGTGTGCTGCAGGGCGATTTCCTGACGGCGACCTTCCAGCATGAGGCGCTCGGGCCGCACGGCGTGCCCGAGGACACGACCGTCCTGTACCTGGTGACGCGCGGGCACGGCTTGGCGCAGTCGCTGCTGCCGGCCATTCACCGCTTCGACCCAGCCGTGCATCTGCCGCAGCCAGAAGCCGAAGCCACCGAACGCAAGGAGGCCGATCATGCGCAGTAACGGACTCCTGAAGTGGCTGATGATCCCCGTCGCCATCCTGGTGCTGTTCGTCGGCATCCGCCTGTTCTCGGGTGGAAGCACGTCGGCGCCGCCCGCTAGCGATGCCGGCGCCCAGCTCACGCCAGAAGAAATGAAGGCGTTGGGCATCGAAGGCGATACCCCGCGCGACACCGTGGCCACGCTCGTCGCCCAAGTGAAGCAGTTGCGCACCGAGCTTCAGACGGCGCTCTCGGACAACAAGTCCCAGCGCGAAGAGAACCAGCGCCTGCGTCAGCGCGAGAACTCGATCGACCAGCGCATCAACTCTGCGCTGGAGTCCGAGCGCTCCAACCTGCGGCGCGACCAGGAGCAGGCGGCCAGCACGCGCCAGCAGACCGAAGGGCTACTCGCCGACCTACAGCGGCGCCTGGACAGCATTGGTGGGCGCGGTGGCAGCCATGCCGATCTGCCCGTGGGCCTGGGGCTGCAGGGGGGCGACGAGGCCGGGATGGAAGGCGGCATGCGCTGGGTTGAACCGGATGACGCGAAGCCTGCCGAGGGACGCAACAGGGGGCGCGGCACGGCTGGCGGCATGAGCTTCCCGACGAGCTTCGGCCCCGAGCAGAGCACGTTGCAAACCACGGCGGAAACCGTGGCGAACGCCGGGGCACGCGCCGCGGGCGTCAAGACCGCAAAGCCCGTCTATACCGTCCCCACGAACTCCACGCTCATGGGCTCGGTGGCGATGACAGCGCTGATCGGGCGTGTGCCGATCGACGGCACCGTCAACGACCCGTACCCCTTCAAGGTGCTGGTGGGGCCGGACAACCTCACGGCGAACGGCATCGACATTCCCGATGTGGCCGGCGCCGTGTTCAGCGGCACCGCCTCGGGCGACTGGACGCTTTCTTGCGTGCGCGGCCAGGTGCGCAGCATCACGTTCGTCTTCAACGACGGCACGATTCGCACGATCCCCGAAGACCGCGAAGGAAACCAGCAGAACAACCAGCAGCGCGATGGCTTGGGCTGGATCAGCGATCCCCACGGCATTCCTTGCGTCAGCGGCGAGCGGCGCAGCAACGCCCAGCAGTACCTCGGCTCGCAGGCCCTGATCACGGCGGCCGGTGCCGGCGTGGCCTCGCTCATCGAGAGCGACAGCGGCCGCATGTCGTATGTCGGCTCGGACGGCTCCATCGGCACCGTGGGCATCAGCGGCCAGGAGGCGGTCGGCCAGATTCTGGCGGGCGGCGTGCGGGACATGTCGGCCTGGGTCAACAAGCTCTACGGCCAAGCGTTCGCCGCCGTCTATGTCCAGCCCGGCGCGAAGGTCGCCGTCCACCTCGAAAAGCCGCTCGCCATCGACTTCGATCCCGAAGGCCGCAAGGTCGATCACCGCACAGGAGAAAGCCATGCTCTCGAACTTGAATAGCTTGGCCCGTGGCCTGGCGCTGGTCCTCGCCGTCGCGGCGCTCGCCGGCTGCGCCACCAGCAAGGAAAAGCTGCTGACCCACGGTGACCGCACGATGATGGACATCTGGCAGCAGGAGGCCGGGGACGGCGGTGGCGCAGCCGGACGGAACGCCGGCGGCCAACTGCTCGATGCGCGCCAGAGCCTGCGTCGGCCGCTGACCGACGCCGATATGCAGGCCGCACCTGCCGAGCAGATGCGCTACACGCGCACCGCGCGCAACGAGGTCCATCGCCAGTTCCAGCGCCTGCCCAATCCCGATCTCGTGATGTACGTGTACCCGCACCTGGCCGGCACCGATCCCGTGCCGGTGCCCGGCTACACGACCGTCTTCCCGCTGTACCAGCGCATTCAGTACGCGATGCCGGGTGAGCGCGTGGAGGACTACTGATGCGCTGGAAACTTCCCTGGCCTAAGCCGGCCGCGCTGAAGCTGGCCGCATCCGGCGCTGGTGATGACGAGCAGCCGGACGGCTGGCAGCGCCACATTGAGGCCTTGCGCCAAGCCGGCATCCCCGAACCCGGCTCGGCAGTCCGGGGCCGCAAACCGGCGACGGAGGCCGACGAGCAGGCGCTGTACGAGGTCGCACCGTCCTTCGTGGAACTGCTGCCCTGGGTCGAGTTCTTGCCCGAGTCAAGGTCCATGTTGCTGGAGGACGGCCAATCGGTGGCGGCCTTCTTCGAGCTGGTGCCGCTGGGGACCGAGGGCCGGGAACCGGGCTGGCTTGCCCACGCCCGCGACGCCCTGGAAAACGCGCTGCAGGACAGCTTCGATGAGCTGGACGAGAACCCCTGGGTGCTCCAGCTCTATGCCCAGGACGAGCCGAGTTTCGACCAGTACATGCAGACCCTGCGTGACTACGTGCAGCCACGTGCCCGCGGGACAGCGTTCACCGAGTTCTACCTGCGCTTCTTCGGCCACCATCTGCGTGCGGTGGCCAAGCCCGGCGGCCTGTTCGAGGACACGGTGGTCACGCGGCTGCGCTGGCGCGGGCAGACGCGGCGCGTGCGCATGGTGGTCTATCGACGTGCCACCGGGCAGGCAAGCCGCCGCGGCCAGACGCCCGAGCAGATGCTGAACATCGTCTGCGACCGCCTGTGTGGCGGGCTGGCGAACGCCGGCATCCAGGCACGGCGCATGGTCGCAGCCGACGTCCACGACTGGCTGCTGCGGTGGCTCAATCCGCGCCCCGCGATGCTCGGGCCCAGTACAGAGGACCGGGAGCGCTTCTACGCACTGGCGCGCTACCCGGACGAGACTGAGGCCGGCGAGATCGAACTGGCGAGCGGGCGGGATTTCAGCCAGCGGCTGTTCTTCGGCCAGCCACGCTCCGACGTGGAGCACGGCACCTGGTACTTCGACGGCATGCCGCACCGTGTGCTGATCACCGACCGGCTGCGCATGCCGCCCGGCACGGGACATCTAACCGGCGAGACCCGCAAGGGCGATGCGATCAACACGCTGTTCGACCAGATGCCGGAAGACACCTTGCTTTGTCTCACGATGGTTGCCACGCCCCAGGATGTCCTGGAATCGGATCTGAACCACCTGGCGAAGAAGGCCGTGGGCGAGACGCTGGCGTCGGAGCAGACGCTCAAGGACGTGCATGAAGCCCGCTCGCTGATCGGCAGCGCGCACAAGCTCTACCGGGGCACGCTGGCGTTCTACCTGCGCGGGCGCGACGAGGCGGAACTGGATCGGCGCGGCCTGGACCTGGCGAACGTGATGCTCAACGCTGGTTTGCAGCCGGTGCGAGAGGATGATGAGGTGGCGCCGCTCAACAGCTACCTGCGCTGGCTGCCGTGCTGCTACAACCCCGGCAAGGATCGGCGCCGGTGGTACACGCAACTGATGTTCGCCCAGCACGCGGCAAACCTGTCGCCGGTGTGGGGCCGTGCCCAGGGTACGGGGCATCCAGGCATCACGATGTTCAACCGCGGCGGCGGGCCGATCACCTTCGATCCGCTCAATCGCCTGGACCGGCAGATGAACGCCCACCTGTTCCTGTTCGGCCCGACGGGTTCCGGCAAATCGGCCACGCTCAACAATCTGCTGAACCAGGTCACGGCCATTTATCGGCCGCGCCTCTTCATCGTGGAAGCCGGCAATAGCTTCGGCTTGTTCAGCGACTTCGCCAGGCGCCTGGGCCTGACCGTGAATCGGGTCAAGCTGGCCCCCGGATCGGGCATCAGCCTAGCGCCGTTCGCCGACGCGCGCCGGCTGATCGAAACGCCCAGCGATGTGCAAACGCTCGATGCCGATGCGCTGGACGAAGACCTGCCACCCGATGCCTCAGCCATGGAGGCGGACGAACAGCGCGACGTGCTGGGCGAACTGGAGATCACGGCGCGGCTGATGATCACTGGCGGCGAGGACAAGGAGGAAGCCAGGATGACGCGCGCCGACCGCTCGCTGATCCGCCAGTGCATCCTCGACGCCGCCGAGCACTGCGTGGCCGAGAAGCGCACGGTGCTCACGCGCGACGTGCGCAATGCGCTGCGCACCCGCGGCCAGGACCCGACGTTGCCCGAGATGCGGCGCGTGCGGCTGCTGGAGATGGCGGACGCGATGGACATGTTCTGCCAAGGCACGGACGGCGAGATGTTCGACCGCGACGGCACGCCGTGGCCCGAGGCCGACATCACGCTGGTGGATCTCGCGACCTATGCCCGTGAGGGCTACAACGCGCAGCTCTCGATCGCGTACATCAGCCTCATCAGCACGGTGAACAACATCGCGGAGCGTGACCAGTATCTCGGCCGCCCGATCATCAACGTGACCGACGAAGGCCACATCATCACGAAGAACCCGCTGCTCGCGCCGTATGTCGTGAAAATTACAAAAATGTGGCGCAAGTTGGGCGCCTGGTTCTGGCTGGCGACGCAAAACATCGACGATCTGCCGCGCGCCGCAGAGCCCATGCTCAACATGATCGAGTGGTGGATCTGCCTGTCGATGCCGCCGGACGAGGTGGAGAAGATCGCACGATTCCGCGAACTCTCGCCGGCGCAGAAGGCGCTGATGCTTTCGGCACGCAAGGAAGCGGGCAAGTTCACCGAGGGCGTCATCCTCTCCAAAAGCATGGAGGTGCTCTTCCGCGCCGTGCCGCCGAGCCTGTATCTCGCGCTCGCGCAGACCGAACCCGAAGAGAAGGCCGAGCGCTACCAGCTCATGCAGCAGCACGGCGTCAGCGAGTTGGATGCCGCCTTCAAGGTGGCCGAGAAGATCGACCGGGCACGCGGCATCGAGTCGCCGGCCCTGGCCCTGCCCTGAATCTGCCGTGCACCGGAGAACGCCATGGAACAGAAACGCTCATCCATTCCGATGCAGGTCCAGGCGTTCCGCCGTCGGCGCTGGCGGGCCCGCTGGCCATGGGCGTTAGGCGCAGTGCTGGTTGCGCTGCTGCTGATCTGGCTCGTGTCCCGTTCGCCAGGCGAGTCCACGCCCCAAACCTCGGCGCCTGTCAGCGAGACGCAGGTGGCCGGGCCTCCTTGGCAGATGGGCAACCCGGCAGGTCGTTTCACGCTGACGCTCTACGCGGACCTCGAATGCCCGTTCTGCCGGTCCTATTTCCCTGTCCTCAAGCGTTGGGTGGCCGGCAATGCGGACGTGGCCTTGCAATGGCACCACCTGCCGTTGGCCGCGCATGAGCCGGCCGCGTCCGCCGAAGCGCGCTTGGTGGAATGCGCGGGCGAAGCCGGCGGCCATCCCGCCTTCTGGCAGGCTGTCGAGTGGGTCTATGTCCACACACACAGCGACGGCCAGGGCTTGCCCGAAGACCTGCGCCACCCCGCCCTGACGCCAGCCATCGAACAGTGCATTGCGAGCGAGCGGCCCGACGCGGCGATTCGTACCCAAACTGCGGAAGCCACGAACAGCGGCGTGACCGCCACGCCGTCGCTGCGGCTGCACGATCGCGAAACCGGCAAGGCGATCCTGCTGCAGGGCCCGATCGAGGGCGATGCCTTGCTGTCGGCCATGGACATGCTCGCGGCCGGCGATCCCGCCGCCACACCCACATCGGAAATGCCTGCCGACGTCGTCGGCGACATGCCCAGGTAGCCCCGGTCTTCAAGGCTACGGCGCAGTCCGCTGCGCTGACCACAACCCCGTTCGCCTCGCATCCTGGCCGCGAACGATCACCGCTGCCGCGGTGATGGATGCACCTTGTTCGTTCCCCAGGAGGGCTTGCCCTCCCAGGGCGAGTGCCCTCCGATCTCACCGTCTGGAGGTTCGCCATGTCTTTCGCCGTCAATGACTCCTGCCTGGAGTCGCTTTCCGCCATCGCTGCCCAACACGAGGACTGGATCATCCAGCAAGCCATCGTGCTGCTGGAGAGACGGGTCTTCAAAGCTGGACCGTGCCTCAGCCAACCGGCCGCTGTACGGGACTACCTGCGTCTGAAACTGGTCGCTGAGCCCAATGAGATATTCGCCGCTGTGTTCCTGGACAGCCTGCACCAGGTGCTGGCCTACGAGCCGCTGTTCAGGGGCACGATCAACGCGACTTCGGTCTATCCGCGTGTCGTCGTGCAGCGTGTGCTGGAGTTGAATGCCGCCGCGGTGGTCTTCGCCCACCAGCATCCTTCGGGCGTCTCCGAGCCGTCCAGCGCGGATCGCATGCTGACCCAGCAACTGCAAGCCGCGCTGGCGCTCATCGATGTGCGGGTACTGGACCACATCATCGTCGGCCAGGGTGCCCCGTTCTCCTTTGCGGAATCCGGCCTGCTGTAGCAATGGCACCGGCTCCTTGATCCACGCGGAGGCTTCGGCCTCCGCTTTTCATTGGCGCAAGACAAGCAGGTATGCGGGCAGTCCGCGATGCGCATTGTTTGTTGGGGCCGCATGGCGTTCGGCGTTTGACTATGGCCCTTGACAACTCTTGGGGGCGCTCGACATGCCAGCATCTTCATCCAGGTTCGCATCGGGCTGGCGAACCCTTGGCCTGGCCGTTGCGCTGCCGGCTTCCCTGGCCGTGTTCAGCCCGGCCAGCTTCGCCGCCGATGTGGTGATCATCACCGACAGCCGTCACCCGGTCAGGACCATGGGTGGCGAGCAGCTGATCGAGTTGGACCAGGCATCCCGACTCGAAGCTGAGCTTTCCGCGGATCTGCCAGCCGATCCCGAGCGAGCGGCATCCGTCGTCCGGCAACGGCTGAACCATGGGGGCACCGACCTTCAGCGCCGCATCGGCACCGCCTATCAAGGCCTCACCGACGCATGGAGTTTGGGTGTCACAACCATCCCGGCCGTCGTGGTGGATCAACGCTATGTGGTCTATGGCGAGCCTGACGTGGCCCGGGCCGTGTCCCGCATCGAGCAGCACCGGAGGACGCAGCCGTGACCCATCGCCCATTCGACCTGCTGCGGCGCCTGCGCGTCGCCGTGGCCTCGCTGCTGCTGGTCAGCGCCACGGGCAGCTACGCCCTGAACACCGCCACCATCGTGTCCTCCGTCATGTCGCCGGACTGCCTGGAGTACCGGGTGGTGGGCATCTGCTACTGGCTGTATTGCACCTGGACGGGCTGCACGGTGCGCACATCCACCAAGGTCCGGCACTACGTGCCCGATGCGGTCGTCTCCAGTTACAGCAACACCGGAGAGAACCCCTGGGTCGAAGTGCGGGCGATGAGCATGCCGAACGCCTCGGCCCAGGCGGGCGGCGACGGCACCACCAACGAAGACCACGAAAACAACCTCGCCAAATTCAAAAACAGTGACGTCATCGGACACCCTGGCGGCGAGGTGTTCAACCAGTTCGCCTCGTCCTCCGGCTACTTCTGCCAAGGCGCGGGCACGGCCTTCATGCCGTATCTGCTCAGCACCCTGGACACGCTGGCTTGGCGCTACAACGTGCCCGAGTCGGTCTATCCCGAGGCCTTGATTCCGGGAATGCGTGAGGTGGGCGCCCGCACCACCCTGAACCTCTGGGGCAATGTGTACCCCCGCGGTGGTTTCCTGCACCAGACCGACGACCACAAATCCGGGGCCGTGGTCGCCCAGCGTGCGGGCGACGTTGTCACGCGCCGCGGGCAGTTGCACGTGTACCAGCCACTGCTCGCCAACGCCCGCGACGGCTACTGGCCCGCCGGCGCGCTGGTCGAAGGCGATGCCTCCACCGGGAAGTGGCAAGAGCTGACGCCTCGGCTGTCGAACACCTGCGTGGTCTTCCCCCACAGCGGCACGCTGACCCAGGCCCAGCAAGGCGATTACGCCTGGGCGCTGTGGCGGCCCTATGCCTGCTGCGAACGCCGTGGCCAGGTGTTTCTGGGCAGCGTCGATTTCCTCTGAGGTGCCACGATGAAGCGTCCTGAACCGATGAACCTCTCCACCAGGGCGTGCCGCCTGTTGCGCCCGACATCGCTGGCTGGCGCGTTCGCCCTGGTCTGCAGCCTGGCGTGGGCGCAGGTTGGATACCAGAACAGCGGCCCCGTCATCGGCGATGACGTCATGTACTCGATCGGTGGCGGCAGCGCCGTGTCCATGGGCCGCGCGGCCGGCATGCGCTCCATCGGCGTCGGTGTGGGCTGGAACAGCAACCTGATCTGCGGCGACATGAGCATCCAGACCACGCTGCGCAATCAGCTCAATGGGATCACGAATGGATTCCAGCAGATCATGAGCAACGTGATCCAGAGCGCGACCAGCGCGGTCGCATCGCTGCCGGCGCTGATCATCCAGCGGGCCGATCCGGGCTTGTATAACCTGTTGACCAACGGCGTGCTGCAGGCAAGGCTGGATTTCGACCGCTCGAAGCTGACGTGTCGCGCCATGGCCGAGAAGATGGCTGAGACGGCGGGTGGGCAGCTTGGCTGGAGCCAGATGGCCGAGGGCATGGCCTTGCGTGACGCGGTTGGCAGCAACGATGCCGTGTCGGCCGTCGAGCAGGCCGAGACGCGCCGCGGCAACGACGGCGTTCCCTGGGTGGGCGGCAGCAATGCCGGTGGCGCCGGCCAGTCCGCCATCCGGGTGGTCGGCGACGTGACGCGGGCGGGCTACAACTTGGTCAACGGTCGCGGCGTGACAGACACCTCCTCCATCGCGTCCGCCAGTTGTGCGAGCCTGTCCTGCCAGACCTGGACGTCGCCGCAGCAGGCGACCGAATGGGCCACGCGGGTCCTCGGAGAGCAGGTGCAGCGCACCTGCGACTCCTGCACCAAGACCGAGACGGTGCCCGGCGTCGGGCTGACGCCGCTGATCCAGGAAGAGTACGAGGCGAAGCTGGAGGTCCTTCAGGAGCTGGTTTCCGGCACGCGCAATACCACCTTCGAGAACCTGCGTGAGGCTGGCAGCACGTCGCTGCCGATCACGCGCGGCGTGATCGAGGCGCTGCGCGACGAGCCGGACCAGGACTTGCTGGCGCGGCGCCTCGCATCCGAGGTGGCACTGTCGTCGGTGCTGGAGAAGGCACTGCTGCTCCAGCGCACGCTGCTCACGGGCAAGAAGGAGCCCAACGTCGCAGCCAACGAACTCGCGGTCGAGGCCGTGAACCACGAGAGCGACACGCTCGACCGGGAGATCCGCAACCTCAAGACCGAGCTTGAGCTGCGCCGCGAGCTGGCGAACAACTCGCCCATGGCCATCATCCAGCGCCACGGCACGCGCGCGGCTGGCTCGCGGGGCATCTACGAGGGCGATCCGGTGCCTGACCGCCTCGACCAGTTGCAGAAGGGCAATCCAGGAGCCAGGCCATGAGCGCTGCGCGCATGACCTGGCGCCCCTTGCGCTGGCTGTTCAGCCGGCGCGCGGCGAAGGCGCTGCTGTGGACGGTGCTGATCGTTGCCGCCGCGGTCGCGGCCAACATCGCCGGCATCTATCTGGTCAGCAGCGTTGCCGGCTGGGAGCGGTGGCTCGCCGCCGCCGCGGGTTACTTCTTCGTGTGGCGGCTGTGTCTATACGGGGCGACGGTGTACGGGTGGATCTGGATGCGCCGCCGGCTGCTGGTACGTGAGGACGACGCCCAGGCGCGGCGCCGCCTGGTGCGCACCGAGATCGCGGGCGTCGTCGCCATCGTGGCGCTGGAAGCCAGCCTGCTGATGCAGGGCTGAGAGGAAATTCGGGCCATGACGCTGTTCACGACCGACTACCTGGAGTACTACCTGACGCTGGTGTCCTGGATCGTCAACAACGGCATCTGGGCCGTGCTGGTATCCAGCGGCGTCTTCGCGCTGCCTTTCGTGGCGATCATCGTGCAGGAGTGGTTGAAGGCCCGTGCAGAAGGCGCCGACGAGGGCAATAAAGGCGTGTTGAGCGCCGCCCGCATCGAGAACCGGGTCTTTGTCGCCATCGTGGTGGTGATGTTCGCGGGCATCCCGTTCATCGACGTGGACCTCAACACCATCCAGTACGACAGCTCGCGCTCGGCGCAATGCCAGGTCAGTGTGCCGCAGCCCTCGAATACCGGCTGGTCGCAATCTTTCAGCACGCTCAACAACCAGTCGGCGAAGGTGCCGGTGTGGTGGGCGTTCATGCACGCGCTCTCGCGCGCCGTCACCGGCGCTTCGGTGGCGGCAATCCCGTGCGGCACGGACCTGCGGCAGATGCGCATGGAGATCGACGCGACTCGCATTGACGACCCAGTGTTGGCTCAGGAAGTAGCGGATTTCTCGCGGGATTGCTATGGGCCTGCACGGGCCAAATTGTTCATGCAGCGTCCTCAGCTCGATGAGCAGCAGATGCACGACGTGACCTGGATCGGATCGCGGTTCTTTACCGACACGAACGGCTACTACGACACGTACCGTTCCAGCACGCCGCGCGATGACTGGCCCTATGACAGCAATCGCGACGCTGGGCTGGCCCAGGTATCCAGTGGCGGTGGCTACCCGACCTGCAGGCAATGGTGGGCTGACGGCAGCAATGGCCTGCGGGCGCGGCTTCTGGGCCAGGTGGACCCGAGCCTGCTGAATCGCCTGGCGGGCTGGGCCGGGTTCCTGAGCCGGGCCGAGGTGGACGACTCGGTGATCCGCACCATCGCGTCGCCGAGGCAGCAGAAGTTGAATCAGGGCAGCGTCTATACGGACTACGGCGGCCAGATCGACAAGACCTTGCCGAACATCGTGACGCGGGCTACGGGCGATGTTGGGATGGCAGTCGGCGCGATTGCCGCGTTTCCCGCCATGGACGTCGCGAGGCAGGCCCTGCCCATGGTGCTTGCATTGCTCAAGATGGCACTGGTCATCTGTATCCCGCTCGTGCTGGTCGTCGGCACCTATGACCTGAAGACGGTGGTCACGGTCAGCGTCGTGCAGTTCGCGCTGTTCTTCACGGACTTCTGGTTTCAGCTTGCGCGCTGGATCGATTCGACGATCCTTGACGCGCTCTATGGGTGGGGCTTTGGCTGGAACCGGCCGCACACCAACTTCGACCCGCTGGTGGGGCTGAACAACGCCTTCGGCGACATGCTCCTGATGTTCGTCACGGGCACGATGTTCTTGGTCCTGCCGACGTTTTGGGTCGCTGCCTTGGGGTGGGTCGGAGTTAAGGCCGGGGTGATTGCTCAGAACCTTGCTGTCGGCTCCAAGGAAGCGCGTGATAGCGCCGGGTCAGGTGTAAACAAGGTAGCCGGCAAGGTTCTGTGACGGACAGGCCAAACCTCAGTCATCGAACGGATCGTTCGGGTCGTGAGGGTCGAGCCGCTGGCCATTGGAAGAATACAGGCCAAAGCCCGCCTCGCCATTGCGCAGTTCATCCTGTTGCGCCCAGCGGTCGTCATCCCCAGCCGAATTGCCAGCCATCCATGCCGCCGCAACGCCCAGCAGTAGCAACACCGCCAGCCAGAAGGTGGTGTACAGCAGCACCCCGAGCGCAACCAGCTTGACCACCCACACGAGCGCGGTGGCGCCGGCAGCCGGCACCCCCTTGGACACCAACCAGCTCGATGCCCGGCGTTCGCCGCGCACGTAGGCACGCCATCCGCGACCCAAGGTGCGGCCAAGGCGTTCTGCGGTGCTGATGCGTGTCGTGGTGTTCATGGTCGTCTCCTGCTACTGAGGAATGCCTATTCCAGTTTGCTCCAATCCTGCTTGCTTGCCTGTATCAGCGCGTGCCAGTCGTCTGGTGGGTTCCCGCGTCCGAGCATCTTCTCGAACACGACATACGGGTCCGATTTGCTACCCGAAGACCGCAGGGTCTGTTCATCGTTGACCCAGGCGTACACAATGACCTTAGCCTTCGAGTCGTACCGGAAGAACAGCCGGAACCGCCGTCCGATCTTGGCCCTTCGCCAGTGGCGGTGGGCAGGTCCCAAGGTATTGCCCTGACGGTACTCGTCGCGTGCCGGATCGCCTGGCACCACATCCAACATCAACTGGCTCAAGGCCCGGAAGAGCTTGACGTTGGCGTTGGACTCGAAGCCCGCCGGATCGTTCTCCTGCGCGCGCCTCGCGGCCGCATGCAGTTTCTGCAACTGCTCGATCACGCAGTCGTGGAAGAGCAGCGTCCAGCCATGCCGTTGCATCAGAGTTCCACTTTCCCGTCGATCTCCTCGTCCAGGTCCACACCATGGCCAGCATGCTCCAGCATGACGCGAGCCAGATCCTCGGGCAGGCCCTGGACGTTCCGGCCGGCTTCGATGTCGCGGGCCAGCAGGCTCAGGAACGCGCCGATGGCGGGGTCCTCGTGCTCGGCATCGACACGGGTGACGACGACTTCGCTGCCTCGCAGATCGAACGCGAGCTTGCCGCCGGCATCAACGCCCAGCGCCTGCCGGATGGGCTTGGGCAGCGTGATCTGGCCCTTGGAGGTCAACGTGGCGACTTCGTGAATGGCAGGCATGGCGGCTCTCCTGATTGCGATACCTGCATGGTAAGGAAATTTCCTTACTCTGTCAATGTGAAGGCTCATGGCGCTCTCCCGGTCCAAGAATTGGCTCATCGTAGGGCGTGAACAGCCAGCCTTCCTGCATCAATCCGGCCCTGCCGCGACCCGCATTGGCGGTGGACGATCAGGACCCGTCGCTCTATACCCAAAGGCTGTAAAGGGCCGAAATGGCAAGGGAATGGGTTGCAAAGGGAAAGGCTCTATCCCGAAAAGGCAAAAAGGCCTCCCGCTCGGCCCGCGACAGGACACCCGCATGCTCTCTCTGTTCCAGCGAAAACGGCCCGCGGTCGCTACCGCTGCGACGCCACCTCCCGCATCCGACCTCCCGAAAGGGTTGATGCGGCCCGAGTCGGCCGCTTCGCTGCTGGCCACCCCGCGCCGGCAGAAGCTGCTGGAGCACATCTGGCAGCGCACGTCGCTCTCACGCAGGCAATTCGCCACCTTGTATCGGGCGCCACTGGAACGCTACGCCGAGCTGGTCCAGGCTTTCCCGGCTTCCGAGGCGCATCATCACGCTTACCCTGGCGGCATGCTGGACCACGGCCTGGAAATCGTCGCCTACAGCCTGAAACTGCGGCAGTCCCATCTGCTGCCCATCGGCGCCAGCCCCGAAGATCAGGCGGCGCAGTCCGAAGCCTGGACCGCCGCCATCGCCTATGCCGCGCTGCTCCATGACATCGGAAAGGTGGCGGTCGATATGCACGTCGAGCTTGCCGACGGCAGCACCTGGCACCCGTGGCACGGCCCGCTGCGCCAGCCATACCGATTCCGCTACCGCGAGGATCGCGAATATCGGCTTCACAGCGCTGCGACCGGCTTGCTCTATCAGCAACTGCTCGACCGCGATCTCCTGGACTGGCTCAGCGACTATCCGTCCCTGTGGTCGCCGCTGCTCTTCGTCCTGGCCGGTCAGTACGAGCACGCCGGGGTGCTGGGCGAGCTGGTCGTACAGGCCGACCGCGCTTCCGTGGCTCAGGAGTTGGGCGGCGATCCCGCGCGCGCTATGGCCGCGCCTAAGCACTCGCTGCAACGCAAGCTGGTCAACGGACTGCGCTACCTGCTCAAGGAAGAGCTGAAGCTGAACCAGCCCGAAGCCTCCGATGGGTGGCTCACCGAGGACACGCTGTGGCTGGTGAGCAAGACGGTATCGGACAAATTGCGTGCGCACCTGTTGTCCCAAGGCGTCGATGGCATCCCCGCGAACAACACTGCGGTGTTCAACGTCCTGCAGGATCACGGCATGCTGCAGCCCACCCCCGACGGCAAGGCGATCTGGCGCGCGACCGTGACCAGTTCCACCGGCTGGTCCCACTCGTTCACCCTGTTGCGCCTCGCGACCGCGCTGATCTGGGAGCCAACCGAGAGGCCGGCGCCGTTTACCGGCACGGTGTCGGTCGACGCGGCGGCCACAGCCAAAGAGGCCAATGTGCCCGCCGCCATTCCGCCGGCAGACGCGCAGTTCGCTTCGGAGGGGCAAGGGGTTCCGCCATGGGAGAAAGGTAACTCCTCTCCTCCAGCGGAAGGTGAGCCACTGCCCGACGCGATGGAAGACATGCTTTCGATGGTGGGCATGGGGGATTCACCCGCGACCCGGCAGGATGCTGAAGCACTTTCTGAGCTGGTGTCTGCCGCGCGTACCGACGCGCCACCCTTGACCGCCCCTCAGCGTTCGTCCCCAGCGCCGACGCCCAGGACAAGGCAGTCATCCGGAGAGCACTTCATGGCGTGGCTGAAACAGGCCATCGCTTCCCGCCGGCTCATCATCAACGACGCGAAGGCGCTCGTGCATACCGTGAGCGGCACCGCCTATCTCGTCAGCCCAGGCGTGTTCCAACGCTATGCGCAGGAGCATCCGCAAGTGGACGCACTGGCCAGGCAAGAGCAGCAACAGGATTGGCAGTGGGTGCAGAAGCGCTTTGAAAAGCTCCAACTACACGTCAAGCATCCCAATGGCCTGAACATTTGGACGTGCGAAGTCACCGGGCCAAGAAAGTCCCGCCGCCTGCACGGATACCTTCTGGAAAATTCGAGCCTGCTTTTCCCGGAAACGCCTCCGGGCAATCCCTATCTATCCCTGTTGGGTGAGACCAAACACGGCGACGAGACTTCAGGAAGGTGACGAGGGTCAACATGAACTTCTCAACTTCGCCGGGACTGACTCCCACGCCATACCTTCATTCGGACGGAGTCAAAGGCGTCATCAGCGCAGCGATGATGGGACAAGGCAGCGCCTCTCCCGTCTCTTCGCACCTCACCAGCATGTCCCGCAGAGCGCCTCGCATGCGCTCAAGATCGCCGACCTTCTCGTCGATCTGGTCAAGGCGCCGCCGCGTCACAGTTTGAATGGCTCGGCGATTCCGTCCATCCTCCAGGTCCAAGAGGGATTTCACCTCGTCCAGCGAAAACCCAAGACTCTGAGCGCGCTTGATGAAACCAATCCGCTGGATCATCGAAGCGGGGTAGCGCCGGAAGCTGCCCGCGGTCTTCGGGATCGGCAAGAGCCCGCGTCCTTGGTAGTAGCGGATTGTCTCTACGCCGACACCAGCGACCTTCGCCAGCCTGCCGACCGTCATCCAATCACCAGAACCTTCTTTCATTGAGGGATCCACTGTCTTATTCATGACCAACAAAGAATAACGCAGCACTGCGTAGTTGACCCCTGCGTCCATTTGATCCAAATCAATATCCCGCAGCTCATTTGGGCCTAGGATGACCAGTGTCAATGGGCAAATAGGCCGCACATGCGCACACTTCTCAACCACCGCAGGATTCGCGCCATCGCGTGGATGCTGCTGGGGGTATGGCTGTTTGCGTTCGGGGCCGGGGTGGCCAATGCCTGCCTTCTGGAGTCCCCGCAGCAACACTATCATGCTGCCGGATATGAGCATGTCCCATCGTCCGTGCATGGAAAGCATGAGGGCGGCCATGGTCAGCACGAAGAAGGGACCCACGACCCGTCGAAGGCTCCCTGCCTGAAGCTGTGCGGCGAGGTCAACCAGTCCGCCATTCAGAAAGCGCCAGCCTTAGCGTTCGACCTCGTCGGTTTGGCGCCTCCCTCTTATGCAGACCAACTGCTGGCTCCGACGTTGGCTCTTCAAGCCATTCCATCGAGAGGCCACGAGCGGCCTCCTCCAAAACAGCCTTCCTGGCTGCTGTTTGAGCGTCTCGCGCTGTAGCGCCTCCTTTGAGTTGCCGTGTCGGTCACACCCGGCGCGCGCCTCATATGCCTTGACTCTGTATCCGACTACGGAGTTTTCATAGGGATTTGTCCGCTTGCGGCGACATCTGGTTCGCCCCACTTGCAGGCACCCGTGGCTAAAGGAAAGAGAAATGAAATTCACGCATTCGATCGCGGCCATCGTTGGCACCGCACTGGTCACCTTGTCTGCTTTTGCGCAAGACAACCATCAGGCCCATCACCCTGCAGGTTCGAGTCCATCCGCGGCCGAGACGCCACGGGCGCCGAGCACCGAGGGCATGGATGCGCAACTGAAGTCGATGCAGGCCATGCACGAGCGGATGGCGTCGGCGAAGACGCCTGCTGAGCGCAAGGCGCTCATGGCCGAACACATGCAGGTCATGCGGGCTGGCATGTCCATGCTGGGCGCAATGAAGGATGGAGCCGGGTCGGCGCCGCCGGCTGAGCGACAGCGAATGCTGGAGATGCGCATGGACATGTGCCAATCCATGATGCAGATGATGATGGATCGGACGCCTGAGCCGGCGAAGTGAGGAGGACGACCATGACAACTTCTCACCGCACCGGGCCGAGGTTTTGGCGCTCGCGATGGTTCCTGGGCTTTCTGGTCTTTCTGAGCGTGAGCGTGTACCTGCTGCTGACGGAACACCGGGCGCACTACTTGGCCGCGCTGCCGCTGGTCCTTTTTGCTGCGTGCGTCATCACCCATGGCCTGATGCATCGCCATGCCGCACCGGGTGATGGTCGCAAGCCGAATTCTTCGCCCCAGGGAGATCGCAAATGAACCACGATACGCCCGCCTATGGGCTTTGGCTGCTCGTCATCGTGAACTCGGCAGTCTTCATCATGTTCGCCTTCAGCTTCTTCAAGCCGCAGACCTCGCGGGACTGGCGAACCTTCGGGACTTTCGCAGCGTTCATCGTTGCCTTGTTCGTCGAGATGTACGGATTTCCGCTGACGCTCTATCTGCTGTCCGGCTGGCTGCAGACGCGGTACCCGAGTCTGGACTTGCTGGCCCACAACAACGGCCATCTCTGGTCCACTCTTCTGGGCGACAAGGGCGATCCGCACTTCAGCCCGCTGCACATCGCAAGCTACGTCCTCATCGGCGGCGGCTTCTGGCTTCTGTCGAGCGCCTGGACGGTGCTGTACCACGCGCAACGGCGCGGACAACTCGCCGTAAGCGGCCCGTACGCCAGGATTCGGCACCCGCAGTACGTGGCCTTCGTGGCCATCCTTCTTGGCTTCCTGCTGCAGTGGCCGACGCTCTTGACGCTGCTTATGTTCCCCTTCCTCGTCGTTATGTATTCGCGGCTGGCAGTCAACGAGGAGAAGGACATGCGCAAGCAGTTCGGCGCCGAGTTCGACGCCTATGCCGCGCGCACGCCGCGCTTCCTTCCCTCCCTCTCGGACACGCGCCAGCGAGGCTGACATGAAGAAGACCCGCTGGCGTCAGCTCATCAATTGACCGTACCTGGCTGCAGACTACGGACAAGGCGATGGCTGCGGCTCCCGCTCGGATGCGGACATGAGCGCCGCGCCCCGCCGGGCGTCGACACACGCAATGCTGATCGCCTGCGACCAGACCTAACGGAGAACCCATGGCAAAGAACAAGAAGGGTGCCAAAGGCGCCAAGCACAAGGCCGATGTGGACGGCACCGGCACTGCCCACGGCTCAGCGCGCGACGAGACAGCGACACGCTCGATCGGCCGCGAGGACTACGAAGCACAGTTGCACATGCTGCAGATCGAACTGGTGAAACTGCAGCGGCATTTCATCAAATGCAACGACCGTATCCTGATCCTCTTGGAGGGAAGGGACGGCGCAGGCAAGGACGGCAGCATCAAGCGGCTGGTCGAACACCTGAGTCCTCGGGAAACACGGGTCGTCGCGCTAGGAAAGCCCTCCGACCGGGATCGCACGGGCTGGTACTTCCAGCGCTACGTCCCGCACCTGCCGGTTGGCGAAGAGCTCGTGGTGTTCAACCGCAGTTGGTACAACCGTGCGGGCGTGGAACCGGTGATGGGCTTCTGTACCGCCGAGGAGCACGAGGAATTCATGAACTCAGTGCCCAAGTTCGAGGAGATGTTGGTCAACTCCGGCATCAAGCTGCTGAAGTATTACCTCGACATCGGCAAGAAGGAGCAGAGCCGCCGGCTCGGGGAACGCCGCCGTGATCCCCTCAAACAGTGGAAGTCGAGCCCGGTGGATGCCGTCGCGCTGAAGCACTGGGACGGCTATACACGGGCGCGCGACGAGATGTTCATGCGCACCCATACGGCCGCAGCGCCCTGGTCTGTCGTGCACGGCGACAACAAACGGTTGGCGAGGCTCAACCTGATCAGAGACATCCTCTCCCGGCTGCACTACGCCGGCAAGAAGCACAAGGTCATCGCTCCCGACCGGGAGATCGTCTTCGAGTTTTCGCAGGACTGCCTGGACTCGGGCCGACTCGCTCGTTGAGACCACGTACACAGCGAACAGGAAGAACATCCATGAAGTCGATCAACGTTGAAGTCGGAGGGCTCGTATCGAGCCTGAGCGCGGAGGGAGTACGCCGCAAGCTGCTGCAGCTTCCCGGCGTCCATCATGCAGATGTCAACTATGTTGCGGGAAGCGCAACGGTCCATCTCGATGAGGGACAACTCAGTGTCGAGGATCTGCGCCAGCGCATCGCCGAATGCGGCTATCACTGCCGTGGCGAGCAGACGCCCAAGCACGTGTGCGCGCCCGCCGCTGGCGTCTCTGCCGACCCCAGCCATGCGGTGCACGGCCATCACGGCGCACCCGCACGTCAGGCGCAAGAGATGGGGCATGAGGGGCACCACGCGCATGCCCCCGCCACGGCCGCACGCGCGAAGGCTGCGGCCACGACGCCCGCCGCCCATGCTGCGCACCAGGCCCACGCAGGCGACCCTGCGATGGCCGACATGATGCACGACATGGGCCACGGGTCGGGCTCGATGCAGGACATGGCCCGGGACATGCGCAATCGCTTCTTCGTGGCCCTGGTCTTCGCCATTCCCGTGTTCTTCTATTCCCCGATGGGGAAGATGTTCGGCGACTTCCAGACGCCGTTCGGGCTGGACGACAAGCTCTTTCTTTTCTTCCTCGCAAGTGCCGCGATCATCTATCCAGGTTGGCCTTTCTACGTGGCGGCGTGGCGCGCGCTACGCAACGGCGTCGCCAACATGGCCACGTTGGTCGTGCTGTCGGTGGGCACCGGCTACCTGTTCAGCATCGGCGCGACCTTCTTCTACGAGGGTGAGGTGTTCTATGAAGCGGCATCGGTGCTGCTGGCCTTCATCCTGCTGGGGCACTGGCTGGAGATGCGCGCCCGCGCGGGCGCATCCGACGCGATTCGCGCGTTGATGGATCTCGCCCCGCCCATGGCCACGGTCGTGCGCAACGGGGTGGAGACCAAGGTACCGACCGCCGAGGTTGCAGCCGGCGAACTGGTCGTGATCAAGCCCGGCGACAAGATCCCGGTGGACGGCGAGATCGTCGAGGGCGCGTCGCAAGTGGACGAGTCGATGCTGACGGGCGAGTCCATGCCGGTCAAGAAGGGCGTGGGCAGCACCGTCGTAGGCGCCAGCATCAACAAGAGCGGAAGCTTTCGCTACAAGGCCACGAAGGTCGGCGCGGACACGGCCTTGGCGCAGATCGTCAAGCTGGTCCAGGAGGCCCAGAACTCGAAGGCCCCCGGCCAGCTGCTGGCCGACCAGGCATCCCAGTGGCTGGTGCTGGCGGCGATCGTGATTGGCCTGCTGACCTTCAGCGTCTGGTACTGGGTGATGGGACAGACATTGCTGTTCGCACTCACCTTGACCATCACCGTGTTCGTGATCGCCTGCCCTGACGCGCTGGGGCTGGCCACCCCGATGGCCATCATGGTCGGGACCGGGCTGGGCGCAATGAACGGCATTCTCTTCAAGAATGCGGCCGCATTGGAGAACGCCACCAAGTTGACGGTCGTGGTGTTCGACAAGACCGGCACCTTGACACTGGGGCAGCCCGATGTCGTCGAGATGGTGGCCGCGCCCGGTGTCGAGGAGACGCGGCTTCTGGCGACGGCCGCCGCGGTGGAGAAGTTCTCCGAGCACCCCCTCGCGCTCGCAGTGCTCAAGCGTGCGGGAGACATGCCGACGGAGGTCACCGAGAACTTCACCAACATCGATGGGCAAGGCGCACGGGCCACTATCGGGGGCGAGACGGTGCTCCTGGGCAACCGGCTGCTGATGCAGTCGGAACAGGTGGATCTGGCCCCCCTTGCCAGCGAGGCGGCGCGGCTGCAAGGCGGGGGGCGCACTGTGGTCCACGTCGCGCGCGGTGGCCGGCTGATCGGCCTCATCGCGATCGCCGATGCCGTGCGGCCGACCTCGCGCGAGACGATCGCCAAGCTGCAGGCACGCGGCGTGAAGGTCGCGATGCTGACCGGGGACAACCAGGCGACCGCCGAGCGCATCGGCAAGGAACTGGGTATCGACATCGTGCTTGCGGATGTGTTGCCCGGGCAGAAGGCCTCCAAGATCAAGGAACTGCAGCAGCAGGGTCACAAGGTCGGCATGGTCGGCGACGGCATCAACGACGCTCCGGCGCTGACGCAGGCCGACGTGGGCTTTGCGATTGGCGCGGGGACGGACGTTGCGATGGAAAGCGCCCAGGTGGTGTTGATGAAGAGTGACCCCTACGACGTGGTCGGGGCCATCGAACTGTCCCGGGCGACGCTGCGCAAGATGCACCAGAACCTCTGGTGGGCCGTGGCCTACAACGTGATCGCCTTCCCGCTGGCGGCCGGGGTGCTGTATCCGTTCACCTTGTCGCCCGAGGTCGCCGCATTGTCCATGTCGGGCAGTTCCGCGATCGTCGCGATCAATGCGCTGATGCTCAAGCGCACGCGCCTGCCGGGGATCAAGCGCGTGACGTCGCGTGCCAGTGTCCCAGCGGCCGCGTCAGCCTGAGCGGCGGGCCACCATGGTAGAGAGCCGCGCCATGCGATCACCGCGCGAATCCGGGCCCACCCGCCAGCAAGACCTCGGCGTCGCGCAGCTGGGTTGGCTCGCTGCGGCCGTATTCGTCGTCTCGGCCGGATATGGGGCACTGATGCCCTTGATCCCCGACTGGCTGCGGCCCTTGATGGGCGACGCGGATCCTGCGGCGCTTGCGCGCCATGTCGGCTACCTCAGCGGCATCTACACGGCGGGCATCCTGCTGGGTGCGCCCCTGTGGGGCATGCTGGCGGACAGGCTGGGGCGTGCCCGCGTGTTGCTGGTGGGCCTGATCGGCTACGTGGCCAGCCTGCTCCCGCTGCTGCGCCCCGAGTCCCTGGGCGTGGTCGGCATCTATGCGCTGCGCGGCGCGACGGGCTTTTTTGTTTCACGATGACTCCAGCCCGACATTTCGCTGGACTGCGCTGTAGCCCGATACAGCAGGTTTATCAATAACTTACGCGCGTCCATCATATGCCGGTGCTTTCTGAAACCTGACCCGCTTTCCCCTCGCGCCGCTCCTATCTGGCTCCTGGAATCGGGTCGTTCCAAGGAGTCATCATGGCAAAGATCAAGCTCACGAAGACCGCCGTAGAGGCGGCACAACCCCAGGCCACGGCCATCGAACTGCGGGATACCGTGGTGCCTGGATTCCTCTGCAAGATCACCCCGGCGGGCCGTCGGGTGTTCATGCTCCAGTACCGCACGAACGCCGGGGAACGCCGCAAGCCCGCCTTGGGTTTGTTCGGGGAACTGACTGTTGAACAGGCCCGCGTCATGGCCCAAGACTGGCTGGCCGAGGTTCGCCGGGGCGGCGACCCCGGCGGCGCCAAGGCCGAGGCGCGCAATGCGCCTACGATGGCCGAGTTGTGCAAGAAGTTCATGGAGGACTACTCCAAGAAGCGCAACAAGCCCAGCACGCAGGACGGCTACCAGGGCGTCATCGACCGCTGCATCGTCCCGCTGCTGGGCCGCAAGAAGGTGCAAGACGTGAAGCGGCCCGACATTGCCGGCCTGATGGAGAAGCTGGCCTACAAGCCGACCGAAGCGAACAAGGCTTTCGGCGTGCTGCGCAAGATGTTCAACCTGGCCGAAGTGTGGGGCTTCCGCCCGGACGGCACGAATCCGTGCCGCCACGTTCCGATGTACCCGCCTGGCAAGGAAACCCGGCTCATCGTGGACGATGAACTGGTGCGCGTCTTCCGCCAGTTGGAGAAGCTGGAAGTGGAGGGACTGGAGAACTACGTCATCCCGCTGGCGATCCGGCTGCAATTCGAGTTCGCTGCGCGTCGCTCCGAAATCTGCCCGCTCGAATGGGATTGGCTGGATTTCGAGGGGCGGCGAGTGAAGTGGCCTGACAGCAAGACCGGCGGCATGTCCAAGCCCATGAGCGCGGAAGCCTATCGGCTGCTTTCGACGGCTCCGCGTCGGGAGGGCTGCCCCTATGTCCTGCCTTCGCCCAACGACCCGGACAAGCACCTGACCTTCGGCGAGCACTACGGCGGCTGGTGCCGAGTGCTCAAGGCCGCTGGCGTGCCGCACGTTGGCACGCACGGCATCCGCCACCGCTCGGCGACGGACATTGCCAATTCCGGCGTCCCCATCAAGGTCGGCATGGAGCTGACCCAGCACAAGACCGTCGCGCAGTTCATGCACTACGTCCACACCGAGGACAAGCCCGTCCGCGATGCGGCCGAGCTGGTAGCCAGCCGGCGGCAGGCCATCACGGGTGCGCGGCAGAGTCAGCCGCAGGAGGCAACAGCATGAACAGCAAGAAATCGGCCGCAGTGGCGGTCAAGCCTGCCGCCTTGCCTGCCGGCTACGCCGGCATCCACGGCGGCATCGTGGAACTGCTCGACGCTGCACGCCGTGCAACGGCGCGCAGCGTCAATGCGCTGATGACCGCCAGCTATTGGGAAATCGGCCGCCGCATCGTGGAGGCCGAGCAGCAGGGCAAACGCCGCGCAGGGTACGGCGAGCAGTTGATCGAACGGCTGTCTGCCGACTTGACTGCGCAGTTCGGGCGTGGGTTCAGCCGCCCGAACTTGCAGCAGATGCGGTCGTTCTTCCTGACCTGGCCAATTCGCCAGACAGTGTCTAGCGAATCTTCTCTAGCGCCGTCGCAAGGGCATTTCCTGCTGGCGCAGGGCCGCCCTGGGCGGCTGGACGAACTGGCCCATGTCTTCCCCTTGCCGTGGTCGGCCTATGTGCGGCTGCTGATGGTCAAGGACGACCACGCGCGCCAATTCTACGAAGCCGAAGCCCTGCGCGGCGGCTGGAGCGTGCGCCAGCTCGACCGGCAGATCGGCAGCCAGTTCTACGAGCGCACGGCGCTGTCGAAGAACAAGGCGGCGATGCTGGTCAAGGGCGCCGTGCCGAAGCCGGACGATGCCGTGACGGTCGGTGATGCGATCAAAGATCCGTATGTGCTGGAGTTCCTCGACCTCAAGGACGAGTATTCGGAATCCGACCTCGAACAAGCCTTGATTCGACGGCTGGAGGATTTCCTGCTGGAGCTTGGCGACGGCTTCACCTTCGTCGGGCGGCAGCGTCGCTTGCGCATTGACCAGACGTGGTATCGCGTCGATCTGCTGTTTTTCCATCGGCGCTTGCGCTGCCTGGTCATCATCGACTTGAAGCTCGGTGCGCTGACGCATGCCGATGTGGGCCAGATGCACTTGTATTGCAACTATGCGAAGGAACACTGGACGTTCCCCGAGGAAAATCCGCCCGTGGGCCTGATCCTCTGCGCCGACAAGGGACACGCCTTGGCGCGGTACGCGCTGGAAGGCTTGCCCAATAAGGTGATGGCGGCGAACTACAAGATGGTGCTGCCGGATGCCGAAGTGCTGCAAAAGGAACTGGAGAACACGCGGCGGCTGATCGAATCTCGCGTGACCATGCTTCCCAAGAAGCGCAAGCAATAACCGGGCGTCTCGGCGTGCCGCCGTCGGGCTCGCGGGCTGCGCCCCGCGCTTCGTGCCGAATCGCGGCCATCCGGCTTTGATCCCTGACGCCTTCGGCCCTTGCGGGCCTGCGCGCTGCGCTTGCTCAAAGGCAGGTGTGTGCAGTGGGCGGGGTGTGGGCGGTCTTGCTGTTCCCTTCACCGTATCACGGCGTTCTCGCCGTCAAGGGCAGCGCGCGCTTTGGCGCGCTTGCGTCCTGGCGGCCGTCTGCGACCCCTGACTGCTTGCGCTGCGCCGTGCTCCCGACGGTTCCGGGCAATTCCGCCCGAGCAACCGGAGCACGATTATGTCGCAACTGTCCTTTTCCTCGTTCGATGTCTCGCTGATGGTGCGCGATGCGCAGGGCCGCTACCTGCTGGCGACGACTGACCAGATTCTGGAGGCTGCGCGCCAGGCCATTGAGCACAAGATGCAGCGCGGTGAAGCGTTCAGTTCGCCGGCGGCGGTCAAGGAGTACCTGTGCGCCAAGCTGGCGGGCTTCGAGCATGAGGTGTTCGCCGTGCTGTTCCTCGATACGCAGCATCGCCTGATCGAATACGTCGAGATGTTCCGCGGCACCATCGACAGCGCATCGGTGCATCCGCGCGAAGTGGTCAAGGAGGCGCTGCGGCTCAATGCGGCGGCGGTCATCGTTTCGCACAACCATCCGAGCGGCAACCCCCAGCCGAGCAGGGCCGATGAGGCGCTGACCCAACGGCTCAAGGAGGCGCTGACGCTGGTGGACGTGCGCGTGCTCGATCACATCATCGTGGCCGGGAGCCGCACCGCGTCATTCGCCGAACGCGGCCTACTTTGATCCTTGGGGGCTTCGGCCCCCTTTTTGCTGCGACGGTGGTCAGATCGCCGCTTGATTGACGCGCCGGCTCAGTGCCTCGGCGCTTTCCTTGCGCTCGCTGTACCTGTCCACGAGGTACGGCGCCACGTCGCGCGTGAGCAGCGTGAACTTCATCAACTCCTCCATCACGTCCACGATGCGGTCGTAGTAGGCCGAGGGCTTCATGCGCCCGGCCTCGTCGAACTCCTGGTACGCCTTGGCGACCGAGGACTGGTTGGGGATGGTCAGCATGCGCATCCAGCGGCCCAGCACGCGCATCTGGTTCACGGCATTGAAGGACTGTGAGCCGCCCGAAACCTGCATCACCGCCAGCGTCTTGCCCTGCGTCGGGCGCACCGCGCCGACGGACAGCGGAATCCAGTCGATCTGCGTCTTCATCAATCCGGTCATCGCGCCGTGGCGCTCGGGCGAACTCCACACCATGCCTTCGGCCCACTGCGCCAATTCGTGCAGTTCCTTGACCTTGGGGTGATCGGCCGGTGCGTCGTCCACCAGCGGCAAGCCCGAGGGATTGAACATGCGCGTCTCGCCGCCGAGCGCGCGCAGGATGCGCGCCGCTTCCTCGGCGGCCAGGCGGCTGAACGAACGCTCGCGCAGCGAGCCGTAGAGCAGCAGGAAGCGCGGCGCGTGCGTTGCGCGCTCGGGTGTCAGCAGTCGCTGGGTATCGGGCTGTTGGAACAGCGCGGTGTCGATATTGGGCAGGTCGATTCTGATTTCAGACACGGCGACCTTCCGCGTCCACGACCGCTTCGCCGTCCTCCTTGTTGAACGCGCCGCGCTGCGGCTGCGGCAGGATGTCCAGCACGGCCTCCGAGGGGCGGCACAGGCGCGTGCCCAGCGGCGTGACCACGATGGGGCGATTGATGAGGATGGGGTGCTGGAGCATGAAGTCGATCAGTTGCTCGTCGCTCCACTTCGGGGCATCGAGGCCCAGTTCCGCATAGGGCGTGCCCTTCTCGCGCAGCACCGTGCGCACCGGCACGTTCATCGCGGCGATCAACGCCGTTAGCGTTTCGCGGTCAGGCGGTGTCTTCAGGTACTCGATGACCGTGGGCTCTTCGCCGCTGTTGCGGATCAGGGCCAGCACGTTGCGCGACGTGCCGCAGTCGGGGTTGTGATAGATCGTGATGTTGCTCATGGAAAATTCTTGGTTATCTCTGGACAGGGTTCGGGCCGCACTCGTACCAGCCCTTGCTTTGGTTGACGATCCGAACCACCAGCAGCATCACCGGCACCTCGATCAGCACGCCGACCACGGTGGCCAGCGCCGCGCCGGACTGGAAGCCGAACAGGCTGATGGCGGCGGCCACGGCCAGCTCGAAGAAGTTGCTGGCGCCGATCAGTGCCGACGGGCAGGCGATGCTGTGCTGCTCGCCCGCCTTGCGGTTGAGCCAGTAGGCCAGGCCGGAATTGAAGAACACCTGGATCAGGATCGGCACCGCCAGCATGGCGATCACCAGCGGCTGGCGCAGGATGGCCTCGCCCTGGAAGGCGAACAGCAGCACCAGCGTGAGCAGCAGTGCGGCGATCGACAGCGGCCCGATGCGCTCCAGTGCGGCATCGAAGGCCGCTTGACCCCGGCGCAGCAGCGCGCGTCGCCAGAGCTGCGCGAGGATCACCGGGATGACGATGTACAGAGCCACCGACACCAGCAATGTCGCCCACGGCACGGTGATGGACGACAGCCCGAGCAGCAGGCCGACGATGGGGGCGAAGGCGAACACCATGATCGTGTCGTTCAAGGCCACCTGCGACAGCGTGAACACGGGGTCGCCGCCGGTCAGCCGGCTCCAGACGAACACCATCGCCGTGCAGGGCGCGGCGGCGAGCAGGATCAAGCCCGCAACGTAGCTGTCGAGCTGGTCGGCGGGCAGCCATTGCGCGAAGACCTGGCGGATGAAGATCCAGGCCAGCAGCGCCATCGAGAAGGGCTTGACCGCCCAGTTCACGAACAGCGTGACGCCGATGCCGCGCCAGTGCTGCTTGACTTGGCCCAGCGCGCCGAAGTCCACCTTGAGCAGCATTGGAACCACCATCACCCAGATCAAGAGGCCCACGGGCAGGTTGACCTGGGCGATCTCCATGCGGCCGATGGACTGGAACACGCCCGGCGCGAACTGGCCGAATGCGATACCGGCGGCGATGCACAGCAGCACCCAGACGCTCAGGTAGCGCTCGAACAGGCTCATGGGCTGCGGTGCCTGCGCGGGCCGCAGCGCTTCAGGGGTTGCGCTCATCGCGTCGGCCTCACTTCGTACCGATGCCGCGCAGCTCGTGCTGCAGCGACATGGCATCCAGGCGCTGAATCGGCAGCGACAGGAACAGTTCGATGCGCCGGCGCAAGGTCAGCGCCGCATCCGTGAATGCCCTGCGCTTTTGCTCGTCGGTGCCTTCGACGGCTGCGGGATCGGGCACGCCCCAATGCGCCGACATGGGCCGTCCCGGCCAGACCGGGCAGACCTCGCCGGCGGCGTTGTCGCAGACCGTGAAGATGAAATCCAGCTCCGGCGCACCGGGCGCCGCGAACTCGTCCCAGTTCTTGCTGCGGTAGCCGGTGGCCGGCATGTGCAGCCGCTCCAGCGTGGCGAGTGCCAGCGGGTGGATTTCGCCCTTGGGGTGGCTGCCCGCCGAGTAGGCGCGGAAACGCCCTTGGCCCAGTTGGTTGAGAATGCCTTCGGCCAGGATGGAGCGGGCCGAATTGCCCGTGCAGATGAACAGGGCGTTGTAGGTTTTGTCTGTGGTCATGGGGGCCTCGTATCAGCAGCAGGAGGAAGCCGACTTCACCGCAACGCCTACCGGCTTGCCGCGCGTCGGGGCGCAGCAGGCAGCGGTGGAATTCGCTGCAGGCGCTGCTTCGTTGAAGACCGGGATGTTGCCCAGCGTGTGGAAATGCTCCCAGGCCACACCCTGCGGGTCGGTGATCCAGTGCTTCTCGCTGCGCGCGTAGCAGCAGGTGGTGGTGCCTTCGTCCAGCAGCGCCATGTCGGCCGCCTCGGCGCGGGCCTTCAGCACGGCCAATTCCTCGGCATCGTCGGTCTGGATGCCCAGGTGGTCGATGCCCGGCTTGTTGCCGCGCGTGGAAATGGCGAAGTTGACCGGCGGGTCTTCGAGCATCCATTTGGCGTAGTCGCCTTCGATGCGCGCGGGCTGCGCGGCGAATAGTTGGGAATAGAAGCCGATGCTGCGGTTCAGGTCATCGACGTGCAGGTGGACGTGGAAGCGCTTCATGGAGTGATCCTTTCAGCAGGAGGTACAGGCGGAGGAGGAATCATTGGCCTCGCACACGCCGCCCTGGCAGCAGTGCTCGGTCAGGTAGCCGATGAGGCCATTCATGTGGCCGTACTCGGCGCGGTAGATCAGGTTGCGGCCCTGCTGCTCGATGGTGACCAGGCCCGCATGGGCCAGCTCCTTCAGGTGGAAGGACAGGGAGTTGCGGGCCACGTCGAGCTGATCGGCCAGCACGCTGGGCGTCAATCCTTCGGGGCCGGCGACGACCAGGGCGCGGAACACGCGCAGACGCTGGGTGTGGGCCAGGGCACCGAGGGCGGAAACGGCTTGGGTCTCGTTCATGTTTCGATAATACAACATTTATTGAATCATTGAGCGCAGCCAAGTCATCCATGCGTGCATCTCGGCGTGCCGCCGTCGGGTTCGCGGGCTGCACCCCGCGCTTCGTGCCGAATCGCGGCCATCCGGCTTTGACCCCTGATGCCTGCGGCCCGGCCCGTCGATCTGGGCCTGCGCGCTGCGCTTGCCGAAAACCGGGGTACGTGGAGGTGGGAGGGAGGCGGTCTTGCTGTCCCCTTCACCGTATCACGGCGTTCTCGCCGTCAATGACTGCGCGTGCAAGCACGCTTGCGGCCTGGCGGCCGTCTTCGATCTTTGACTGCTTGCGCTGCGCCGTGAGGGCGACGGTTCCGGGCAATTCCGCCCGTGCAACCGGAGATCGTCATGAGCGACAAATCACACGTTTCACTCGAACAGCATGTTTGCCTCGTTTGCGGCACGGCGTTCGATACCGGCGCCATCCTGCTGGACAAGCGCCTGCGCGCGAGCATGGAGCGCCATACGGCGACCGGCTGGGGCCTGTGCCCCAAGCATCAGAAGCTGGCCGACGATGGCTTTGTGGCGCTGGTCGAATGCGATCCGCAGCGCAGCGGTTCGCAGGCCGGCGGGCGCATGAAGCCCGAGCAGGCGTATCGGACGGGCCGACTGGCCCATCTGCGGCGCACGGTGTTCGCGCGGATGTTCAACGTACCGATCGCGGACGAGCAGGCTTGCGTGTTCGTTGAGCCTGACGTGATTGAGCAGTTGCAGTCGATGACGGCGCCGGCGGCGAGCTGATCGCGCCGCGCTGCCTTCGGTGCGTCGTTCCTTCGGGAGCGGCGCACCTTTCTTCTTGCTGCGCCCGGTGCCGATGCCGTCACGCCTGCGGCGCTGCGCGCTGCGCTTGCCTCCAGGGGAAAGCCCTGCGGGCTATCCCCGCCGCGCAGGCTTGGCGCCCCTCGAAGACCGCCGACCCGGCTGCGCCGGATCGGCCAGACCGCATTCGTAACAGATTCGCGGTGCCTTACGTGCGCTCGTCCTGACCCTGTTGCTAATTCGGCTTTGAAGTCTGGGCGTCCCCGGCCACCTGGGAGATGGCCGGTCGCGCTGTCGTGCTTCGCATCGAGCCGCCTGCGGCGTCTCGCCCCTGTCGGGCTTCCATCGTTCCCTCGCTCCGCTCGGCTGACGCCTCCGGCCCGGCTTCCAGCTTCGGGCCTGCGCGCTTCGCTTGCCGTGCGGTTCGGCACACAGGGATGGCCGTTGCCATGTCCAGCCGTCTTCCCTGACTTCATCACCTTGTCCGCGACTGTAGCCCGCGGCCATGTGCCGTCAAGGCGCGCCAGGCCGTGTCCTCGCTGCGCTGCGGGCCGCACCAACCTGGCGCTTGTTTCCTTGACGGCCCCCGTCCACGGGCTCCCTTTCGTCGCGGGCGATGAACTCAGGAAAGACGGTGGCAACAGGGCCAACCGGGTTCCTCGTGCCGACCGCACCGAACAGCCGAAAGGCTGGGCTCCGAATCTAGGAATCCGGTGTGCGGTGTGAACAGCAAACCTCTTTTTGTCAGGAGAAAGACCATGCAACTCGCATCCCGTTTCGCTTCCCGTTCCCCCTCGCTGCGCAGCGATTACCCGCTGTCCGATGACCAGATTCACCGCGTAGCCCCGTCCATCTTTGCGGACGCTCCGCATGAGAGCCGTTCGGAGCGGTACGCCTATATCCCCACGGCTGCCGTACTGACCGAGCTTCGCAAGGAGGGGTTTCAACCCTTCATGGTGACGCAGACCCGCGTGCGCGATGAAGGCAAGCGCGAGTACACCAAACACATGCTGCGCCTGCGCCACGCCAGCCAGATCAACGGCGCGGAAGCCAACGAAATCGTGCTGCTGAATTCGCACGACGGTACGAGCAGCTATCAGATGCTGGCCGGACTGTTCCGTTTCGTTTGCAGCAATGGCCTTGTCTGCGGCGACACCGTGGCCGATGTGCGCGTGCCCCACAAAGGCGATGTTTCCGGGCATGTCATCGAAGGCGCTTACGAAGTCTTGCACGGCTTCGACCGAGTGAAGGAATCCCGCGATGCCATGCGCGCGATCACGCTAGACGAAGGCGAGGCCGAAGTGTTCGCCCGTTCCGCGCTGGCCCTCAAGTACGACCCCACGGACAACAAGCCCGCGCCCATCACCGAATCGCAAGTCCTGATGCCGCGCCGCTTCGACGACCGCCGCCCCGACCTGTGGAGCGTGTTCAACCGCACGCAGGAGAACTTGACCAAGGGCGGATTGCATGGCCGCAGCGCCAACGGACGCCGCCAGCAAACCCGACCCGTGCAGGGCATTGATTCCGATGTGCGCCTGAATCGCGCCCTCTGGATGCTGGCCGATGGCCTGCGCCAGTTGAAAGCCTGAACCGTTCCCCCGCCGGAGGGGCGGTTCCCCTCCATTCCCTTGTTTCACTCGATTGGAGATTCACCATGAACGCCATCACCCAAACCGGAGCCCGCGCCATCCAAGCCCCTGCGCTGGAAGCGGCCGACCCGACCAAGAACCTGATTCTGGTTCCGCTGTCGCAACTGGTGCTGCGCCCCACGGGCCGCAATGTGCGCAAGACCCCGCGCATGTCCATCCCCGAACTGGCCGCGAGCATCCAGCGCGTGGGCCTGCTGCAAAACCTGATCGTGATTGCATCCGCCGATGGCGAGCATTACGAGGTGGTCGCCGGTGGCCGTCGCCTCGCCGCGTTGAAGCTGCTGGTGAAGAAGCACCGTATCAGCAAGGAATGGGAGGTGCCTTGCCTGCTGGTGGCCGATGGCACGGCCCGCACGGCCAGCCTCACCGAGAACGTGCAGCGCGAAGCCATGCACCCGGCAGACCAGTTTGAAGCCTTCGCGGCGCTGGTGGCCGAAGGCCGTCCCATCGAAGACATTGCAGCGGATTTTTCCGTCACGCCGCTGGTGGTACAGCGCCGTTTGAAGCTGGCGAATGTCTCGCCGCGCCTGATGGGCGACTATCGCGCCGATGCCGTTACGCTCGATCAGTTGATGGCCTTGTCCATCACCGACGACCACGCCGCGCAGGAAGCCGCGTTCTACGATGCGCCGCAGTGGCAGCGCCAACCGTCCGCGCTGCGCGAACGCCTTACCGAGCGCGAGATTGACGCCTACCGGCATCCGCTGGTGCGCTTCGTCGGGCTGGACACCTACGAGGCTGCAGGCGGTGGCATCCGCCGCGACCTGTTCGCGGAAGGCGATGCGGGCGTGTATCTGACCGACGCCGCGCTGTTGGAACGGCTGGCGCAAGACAGGCTGGCAGGCATCGCCGCCACTGTCCGCACCGAGGGCTGGGCGTGGGTGGATGCCACGCCGGGCGTGACCCACGCCGATCTGCACGCCTTCCAGCGTGCGCCGAGGGAGCGGCGCGAGCCGAACAAGCGCGAAGCGCAGCGCATCGAGAAGCTGCAAGCCAAGATGCAGGATGTCGCCGAAGCGGTGGATGCCGCGATGGACGCCGACGACGAGGACAAGGCTGACGCCTTGCAGGAGGAAGGCGAAGCCTTGGGCGATCAGTTGCAGGCGCTGGAAGATGGCTTGCAGGACTACGGCGCGAACGTGAAGGCCGCAGCCGGTGCCATCGTCACCATCGACCGCAACGGCGAGGCCGTGATTCATCGCGGCCTGATGGGCGAGGCCGAAGCCAAGGCGCTGCGCACGCTGGAAAAGCTGCGCCAGGGTTTCAGCGACCCGGACGCCGCGAACGATGACGAGGGCGAGGACGGAGACGACGACAGGCAGCCCAAGACCGCCGCCATGTCCGACCGGCTGGCGCAACGCTTGAGCGCCCACCGCACCGCCGCGCTGCAAATCGAAGTCGCCCGGCATCCGCAAGCCGCGCTGGCCGCCGTGGTGCATGGCATGGTGCAGACCGTTTTGCAGGGCAGCCACTACGGCCACGACTTGCCGCTGGGCGTAAGCCTCAAAGTGCAAGACCGGCTGGAAGGCATGGCCCCGGACTTGCCCGAATCGCCCGCCGCCGTGGCGCTGCGCGAACTGCAACAGGTGGCGGGCGAAGCCTTGCCGGAGGACAGCGCCGAACTGTTCGCCGTGCTGCTGGCGAAGCCGCAAGATGAACTGGTGCGGCTGCTGGCCGTGTGCGTGGCTTCCACGGTGGACGTGGTGACACCCCGCGCCACGCCGCACCAGCGCGGCGCAGAACTGGCGCAGGCCGTGGGCCTCGACATGGCCGCATGGTGGAAGCCGACCGCAGAAGGCTACTTCAAGCATGTTTCCAAGGCCGTGATTCTGGATGCCGTGGCCGTGTTTGCACCGGATTCTGTAACCCGGCTGGCGAAGTTGAAGAAGGCCGACATTGCCAGCGAGGCCGAGCGGCTGGCCGATGGCACGGGCTGGATGCCCGCCATCTTCAAGGCCGCAGGCCCGCAGGATGCCGTGCAGGAAGAAGGCCCGGAGCAAAACGCCCCGGAGGATGCCGAGGCAATGGCGGATGAACCCGCCGAAGCACTGGCCGCTTGACCCGCACGGAAGGCAAGCGCCCCGGCCTCGACCGGGGCGCTTCGCTGCAAGGAGAAACCCCAATGACCCGCACCACGACCAGCCGCCCACGCATGGCGGCGACCTATGCCCCCGGTACGGTACGCGCCCGCCGCTGGCACGGCGAAGGCGACGTGCGCGGCTACCGTCCGCCTCGCGGCTGGACAGCCCGAGCCGACCTGACCGACTTTCACCCCATCACGGGCCGCGCCTTGCCGCGTGCCGTGTGGTGGATTATCGAAACCAAGGACTAACCCATCATTCACGCCAGCCCCAGTCCGTTCCGCCCTGGGGCTGGTGGTCAAAAATCCGGGCGCGGCGGTGGCCGCGCCCGGTTTCAAGGCCCAAAACCAAAACGCCCCTTCGCCGCCTTCGGGCGGGCGGCGAAGGGGCCGCGCACAAGCGGCCTTGTGCGCGAGAAACCACGAAGCCCACAAGTGCGGCGGCGCACCCCGCCGCCGGTGTTTGGACTGCGCCCCGCCGCAATGGGCGGGGCTTGTGGGGCTACGCCCCGGCTTGCTGCGGCAGGTTGTGCGAAAGCGTGCCGTCCTCGACGCTGGCGGTTCGTCGCCTGTACGTCACGAAGGACGGTTCACCGACACGCCGCCCGGCCTTGCAATGGAGCTTCCACGCCACGCCTCACGCAAAGGGCCGCAAGCAGCAGTAGGGACGCTTTCACCTTGTCGCTGGGCATTGTCCTTGCCCGTGTCAGGGCGCAGGCCGGTGAAGCCGTCGCGCGGGGATGCCGAGTCGGCCATGCCTCCATTCGGGAGCGGGCGGCCAGTACGTCCTTGTGTTGTTGTGAATCCTGGCGGTGGCTGGGCTTCATGGCCGCAACCTTCCAGCGAAAACAATTCCCCCTGCGCTGCGCGCATTCCTCGCGGGACAAATTCTTTTCGCTTCCAGGTTCTCCACGGTGTTGCGACCGCTGCGCGGTGCGGCCAGCCCATCCCCCGCCGGACGGATCACAACAAGGACGCACTGGCGCGACCTTGTTCAACCCGAAAGGAGAAATCATCATGGCTAACATCGGCACCTTCACCGCAGAGAAAGACGGCTTCACCGGCCAGCTCCGCACCCTGACCCTCAACTTCAAGGTCAAGCTGGTTCCCAACGACAAGGGCGAGAACGAAAGCGCCCCGGACTTCCGCCTGCAAGCGGCCGGCCACGACTTCGGCGCGGCGTGGAAGAAAACCAGCGAGGCCGGGCGGGATTACCTGTCGGTGGCCATCGACGATCCTTCATTCCCGGCGACGGTCTATGCCCGCCTGATCGAAGGCGAGAATGACACGCACGACCTCATCTGGTCGCGCAGCAAGCCCAAGGCGGCCTGACGGCCGCCCACCGCGCCCCGCCCATTGCGGCGGGGCGCGGTGCTGCTGATCGCAGCATCGCACGCACAGGGTTTCGGCAGTTGCCCCATGTCCCGCATGTCCAAGGCCAGCATTGCATTGGTGATGGTCGAATGGCTCGAAGCCCGTGGCAGTAGGAACAGCATGGCGTGTCGGCGCATTGCGCCGCCGGGCTTTCGGGCTGCGCCCCATGCCGCCAATGGCGTCATGTCCATTCGGCTTCAATCCCTCACGCCTTCGCGCCTGGCGGCGCTGCGCGCTCCGCTTGCGGGCATTCAGACGCGCTAGGGCGCGTCGCGCTCTTTCAGCACGGCCTCGAACTCCTGGCGCACCCGCGCCAGCAGTTCGTCGGCCTTGTGCGTGTCGTCGCCGGCGTAGGCCAGCGTCAACAGCGTCAGCGGATGCACTTCCATGACCTCGCACAGCTCGGTCAGCTTGTGCAGGGTCGGACTTTTCAAGTCGCGCTCCAGCGTACTCATATAGGTGCGGCTGGACACGTCGGAGAACGCTTCCTGGCTCAAGCCTCGCGCCTTCCTGACTGTCCGTATTGCCGTTGCCAATGAGTGTTTCGCTGTCACTAACTTGGTTTCCCCATAAAAACCAAGATGACAGCCCATTGCGCCCTATAGGGCTACAATCTATAGTGTTCATTCATGGCTGAAAGGCCCGCTTTCGTGCTTTTACGGAAATCCGCAGATGCGGATTCCGACAGAACCGGGGAATCGCATCCGTGTCTTTCCGGCTTCCGACAATTCCGCTTCGGCGCTTCTGTTCTTCTACGGATGCGATGGCTTGCACATCGGTGCTTCCACACGAATGCACGGATGCGTTTCGGCAGTTCTGCGCTTCGGCACCAAAGCGCATTCGCGCATCGTCGGTTTCGTGGAGAAGCTGCCCATGACCCTGCCGCTTGTCACCGCTGATGAACGCGCCCGGCTGCTGGCCCACGGCGCGGCGCTCGCCGCTGGTCAGCGGCTCGACCCGCTGCCCGTGGTGCGCTTGTTCACCCCGGACGCGCATGTGACCTGGCTGCTGGTGTCGCTCGACCCGGCGGATGGCGACACGGCCTACGGCCTGATCGACCTCGGTATCGGTATGCCTGAGCTCGGGATGGTCAAGCTGTCCGACCTGGCGGGCATCGTCGGGCCGCGCAAGCTGCCGGTGCGGCGGGATCGGTATTTCCAGGCGGTGCGCCCGTTATCGGAGTACGTCCGGCTGGCGCAGGAGAACGGCGCGATCACGGACTGATGAAAACCAGCGCGGCCTAGCCAGCCGGGGCGCATCGTGACTATTTCAATCTTGATCAAGACCGTGCAGGTCTGAATCCGCATTCTTGCACCGAAGTGGTGCGATCCTGTTGAAAACAGTCCTGATCTTGGGCGCGGGCTGCGGCACGGTGTTCGGTGCTGCGCGTCATTTTCCTGAAGGCGTAGCCGTCGCATTCAGACGATTTCCGCAACACGCAGAGCCAAATGGTCTTGACACCGACAGTTACAGCCTAACCAATTTTGATGACGACCTGATGGCATTTCGATAGTTCCCGCATCGCGGAAATCGTGGCGACGCATCCCAAACAGAGGGAGGTTTCGCCATGACTGATCGCAGCGCCGAACACTGGTATCCGACAGCGGCCTATCTCTACGTTCTGCACCTTGACGGCCCTGCGCTGGCGTGGGAATACCTGCGCCGAAATCCCGACTACCGCCGCGACTGGCTGCGCCGCCGCCGCCGGCCGGACACGGCGCAGGCGTGGGGCCTGCGCCTGCTGGAAGACCCAGCCCTGGATGCGCGCGACGCGCATCCGGCCTGGTTTCCCGATCACGATGCCGTCGTGCAGGTTTACCCGGACGATGACCCGCCACCCGAAGCCCATGCCTTCGAGTTCTGGCGCGTCCCTGGCCGCAAGCAACTGATCCACGACGGCAAGCGCCTGGTGCTGGTGTCGCATTGGCCCGGCTGCTGCCTGCGGCTCGCGCTCGCGCCGGGCCTGGAAGACGGCATGGCCTACCTCTACGCCACCCGCGCCTGCGCCACGCCCTGCGCGCGCTATCGCACGCTCGCGTCCGAGCTGGACGCATTGGCCGTGGCCACGGTTGCCACGCCTGCGGCGGCGGCCCGTTCCAGGCCCACGACGGCCGCGGTGCTGGAACTGCACACCTTGCAGACGCTCGACGCGACCCTGGCGGGCGCGTCATTGCGCGAAGTGGCCGAAGGGCTGTTCGGCGCCGATGCCGTCGCCGCCGACTGGCACAAGGACAGCGCCTTACGTGCCCGCGTGCGGCGGCTGGTACGTCGTGGCGATGCGCTGATGCGTGGCGGCTATCGCCGCCTGGCACAGCTTCCGCCGCCGTTGCAGTAGGGGGGGACGTTTCGCGTCCCCCGTAGATCGTCCCTTAGCAAGCAGCCTCGCTTTCTTGAAAGTGCCTCTAACCGGCCGCGTGGTGTGGCCGGGCTTGATGGAGGTACATCCCATGCGACCCGCTCCCTTGCGGCCTGCCGCCGCTGCTGTCGCTGCGCCTGCGCAGCCCCAACGCTACCTGACCAACGACGAAGCCGCCGAGTACCTGCGCCTGTCGCCACGCACGCTGGAGAAACAGCGCGTGATCGGCGGCGGCCCGAAGTTCCGCAAGTTCGGCCGCCGCGTCATGTACGCGGTGTCCGACCTCGATGCCTGGGCCGACCAGCGCAGCTACGAGGCGACTTCCGACCCGGAATATGCCGAACGCCACGCGGGCGATTACCGTGATGGCCGCTGATCGCTGGCGCGTGGGTGGCCGTCGCCATGTCCAGCCCGCCAGGGCAAGCCTTGCAGCGCGAACAGCTCGACCTGTTCCGCGCGCTGCCGGGCGACATGGCACCCCGCGACAGCCAGGACTTGATGGCCTTTCCGTTCTTCTCGCTGGCGAAGTCGCGGCGTACCGCGCCGATCGACTTCCGCGCCGGCGGCATCACCATCCGCGTGGAGGGTACGCAGGAGCACGGCATCGCAACGATATGGGATGCCGACCTGCTGATTTGGGCCGCCTCGCAGATCGTGGAGGCGCGCGACGCGGGCTTGCGCCCGTCGCGCTGGATACGCGCCACTCCCTACGAGATCCTGCGCTTCATCGGGCGCGGCACGTCTCTCAACGACTACCTGCGCCTGAAAGCCGCGCTCGACCGGCTGCAATCGACCACGGTGGCCACGTCCATCCGCGAAACCACGGGAAGGCGATTGCATCGCTTCTCGTGGATCAACGAGTGGAAGGAACTGGCCGATGCCAGCGGCGTGCCGCTGGGCATCGAACTGATCCTGCCGGACTGGTTCTATGCGGGCGTGCTCGATGCCGCCTTGGTGCTGACCATCGACCCAGCCTATTTCCGCTTGAAGGGCGGGATCGAGCGCTGGCTGTACCGCCTGGTGCGCAAGCACGGCGGCAAGCAGCCGGGCGGCTGGCAATTCGACTTCCGGTACCTGCACCGCAAGTCGGGCAGCGCTGCGCGCTTCTCCGACTTTGCTTACGACCTGCGCGTCCTGGTGGCGCGGCAGTCGCTGCCCGGTTACGTCCTGGGCATCGAGCGGATGCCGGACGACGGAATGGAGCTACTGACGTTCCGGCCCGTGCTGCACACGGCACGGGGATAAGTCGGGGAAAAGGTGTGGACGGCCTCGTGCTATCAGGAGTACCGGGTATCGTGCTATCGGGAGTACGCCTATCGTGCTATCAGGAGTACGAAAACGCCGGGAAGCCAATAACGGCGCGGGTTTGCGGCCCCTCTAACTTCCCTAACAAGAAATACATAACTTGTAGTAGAAGCGCGCCGTTTCGGTGGACAACCGCGAAACGGCACGGCGAACAGCGTTTTGCACGGCAGGCAAAGCTTGGCTTTCCAGTCTGGAGGGCCACGCCATGATCGTCGCGCTGCTCAACCAGAAAGGCGGCGTCGGCAAGACCACGCTTGCCACACACATCGCCGGCGAGCTGGCGCTACACGGCCAGCATGTCGTCCTGCTCGATGCCGACCCGCAGGGTTCATCTCTGGACTGGACACAGCGCAGAAGTCAGCAAGGCTTGCCACGGCTGTTCAGCGCCGTGGGCCTAGCCCGCGAAACGCTGCATCAGGAAGCGCCAGAACTCGCCAGGCGGGCCGATCACGTCATCATCGACGGCCCGCCGCGCATCGCCGCCCTGGCGCGCTCCGCGCTGCTGGCGGCCGAGCGCGTGCTGATCCCGGTGCAGCCCAGCCCCTACGATCTGTGGGCCAGTGCCGAGATGGTGGCGCTGATCCGCGAGGCGCAGGTGTTCCGGCCGCTGCTCCGCGCGGCCTTCGTCATCAACCGGCGCGTCAGCACCACCATCATCGGGCGCGAGGCGCGGCAATCGCTCGCCGAACAGCCGCTGCCCGCGCTGCGCTCGGAGGTGCATCAGCGCATCGTCTTCGCCGACAGCGTGGCCGCTGGCCGGCTCGCACGCGAGACAGCGCCCGACAGTGCCGCCGCCCGCGAAATCACCGCCCTGGTGGACGAACTGCTGCGGTGGCCGACATGACAGCGCAGCAGCCACCCAACAGCAAACGCACGGGCAAGCGCGTCGGCATCGGCGCACGTCCGCCCGCGAATCCGCACGCCGAGGCGTGGATTCGTCAGGGCGATGCCGACGCGCTGGGCAAAGGCGACCTCTACACGGCCCGCCTCACGCTCGACATCACGCCCGCCATGCGGGCGCGCATCAAGGTGTCGGCCTTCACGCAAGGCGTGACCGTGGCCGACCTGCTGCGCGGTCTGCTGGAGCGGGAGTTTCCACCGGAGAACACACCATGACCGCATCCGCTTTGCCTGCCGCGAACGCGGCACCGGCTGCGCTGCCGCTGCATCCCGTAGCACTCGCCGGACAGGCCGGCAACGTGCCGCTGACGCGCGTTTCGTTGGCCTATCTCGAACACCGCTTCAAGCTCTACCTGCGCTTCGGCGAACCCGCACGCACGCTGCGCCTGGACGACTGGCGGCGCTGCGCGGTGTTCCTGCCGAGCGCGATGTTCTGCCGCATCCGCTGGCAGGCCAACGACTACGGCACGATCCGCTGGCAACTCATGGTGATGCAGGCTTGCACACCGCTGGACGCGGCGCAGCGCATCCCCGGCGTGCAGCCGGGTGCACGCTTGCTGCTGCACGCCGAAGGCGATGCCAACGTGCGCGCCGTGCTGGAACGTATCGACGGCATCGAGGCGCTGGGCATCGCCGCCATCGACGTGTCGCCCGCGTACTGGTGCACGCTGGGCAACCGTCTTGCGGCTCGCCTTGCGCTGCCCGAATACAACGCCGAGCGGCATACCGCCTGGCTGGCCGGGAAGGTGCTGCCATGACGGCCCCGACCACCACGGCCAACGCGCCCGCCGTACCACCGCGTCCTCGCTCACGCCTGCGCGCTCGCATCGTGCTGGCGACACTGGCCGCCATCGGCTTCGCTGCGCTGACCTGGGCGGCTTTCGTGTCGCCGCTGCCGCGTCTGACCTACAACCCGTCCGACAGCGTGGCGGTCGGTTGGTATCGCATTGACCCGTTCGACCCGCGCACCGCCTCATTGCCACGCCCGTTGTCCGTGGACAACATCGTGCTGGTGCCGCTTTCGGCCACGGCCGCCGCGCTCGCTGCGCAGCGCGGCTATCTGCCGACGCGCGTTCCGCTGCTCAAACGTGTGGGCGCGGTCGCGCCGCAACACGTCTGCATCGTCGCCGGTCAGGTACGCATCGACGGCGTGCCTTCCGCCGCCGTGCTGCCTGCCGACCGGCTGGGCCGGGCGCTGCCGTCCCTGCAACTTTGCCGCCGCCTCGAACCGGGCGAGCTGTTCCTGTTGAGCGTGACCAATCCAGCATCGTTCGACAGCCGTTACTTCGGCCCGGTCAGCGCATCCGCCGTGATCGGCATTGCGCATCCGGTGTGGCTGGAGATACGCCCATGATGGCCGCCGATTCGCTACGCTCCGGCGTGCCATCGGGCATGTCGTTCTCGCTGCTGCTGCCGTGTCGTCGCGGTTGCCGTGCTGGTGCATTCGCACCGCACGTCGCGCAGCATCCGGCGCAGCCGTCCAACGTGCAGGCGTCTTGCCTCGAACGCGCCCGGCCTGCGGCCATTGGCGCGTTCGCCGGCGCGCTGGCTGCTCACGCAGCAGCGCCGCCGGGCCGCCGGTGCCTGGAGCGACAGCGAAGGGCAAAGGCGGAAGGCAAGACAAAAGGACGCGGCACTGGGCCGCGTCGAAAGCCTGTCTGCACATGGGGGGAACACAGCACGGAGCGGCTTTGCCGCCGTGCCGCGTTCGGCGCGAGGGTCGCGCCAATGCAGGCATGCCCGCGTGCTTCGCACGACAGGACACGCCTGAGCTTGCCGGGAGAATGGCGATGACCGACCGCCGCGACGACGATTTCCGGGTGCGCCCCAGCGCCCCGAAGAACCGGGGCAAGGGCCAGGGGCAGAGCTTCGTTTCCAAGGTGCTCAAGCAGGCTGGCAAAGCCAGCAGCGGCAAGTCGGCGGTGCGCCGTCCTGGGGCCGCAGGCACCGGCCAGCGCCCCGGCTCTCGGCTCGGGCGCGGCCACACGGCAGCGCGCTTCGCCGGGGCGAAGCTAACGCCCATGTCGCGGCGCGTGACCATCAAGACCTTGCTGGTCAATCACCAGCGGGCCAGCCCGCAGTCGCTCGCCAAACACCTGCGGTACGTCGAGCGCGACGGCGCGGGCCGCGATGGCGAACCTGGCCAGGCCTACGGACCGCAGTCCGACGAAGCCGACCTGGACGCCTTCAAGGAACGCTGCGCCGATGACCGCCACCATTTCCGCTTCATCGTGTCCCCCGAAGACGGCGTGGAGCTGGACGACCTGCGCACCTACACCCGCCATCTGGTGAACCGCATGGAAGCCGACCTGGGCACACGGCTGGATTGGGTCGCGGTCGATCACTGGAACACCGACAACCCGCATACCCACTTGATCGTGCGCGGGCGCGACGACACCGGCAAAGACCTCATCATCGCGGGCGACTACATCGCACACGGCTTTCGCCATCGGGCCGCCGAACTGGCGACCGAATGGCTGGGGCCGCGCACCGAACTGGAGATCCACCAGACCTTGGGGCGCGAGGTCGAACAGGAGCGATGGACGAGCCTGGATCGCACCTTGCAGCGCGAGACCGGCGAGGATGGCCGGGTGCATGTCGAACGGCTCAACGAGCCGAGGTTGCAACGCCAGCGCCTGCTGCTGATCGGCCGCCTGCAACGCTTGCAGCGCCTGGGCCTAGCCGACGAGGTGCAGCCCGGCACCTGGGCCATTCATGCCGATGCCGAGAAGACCTTGCGTGCCCTGGGTGAGCGTGGCGACATCATCCGAACGATGCAGCGGGCCATGAGCGGCCAGCCGCGTGAGCTGGCGGTGTTCGAGCCGGGCGACGATGGTCGCAGCCTCATCGGCCGCGTGGCCGCGAAGGGGCTTGCCGATGAGTTGCACGACCGAGGCTATCTGATCATCGACGGCACGGACGGTAAGGCCCACTACGTTGCACTGAACGCCCGCGACGAACTGGCGAACTATCCCACGGGCGCTGTGGTAGAGGTGAAGGGTTCGACTGAGGTGCGCACGGCCGACAAGAACATCGCCTCGCTGGCGAGCGATGGCCTGTACCGCACCGATCATCACCTGGTAATCGAGCAGGGCCGGGCTACGCCCGGACGCGACCCGCAGGAAGTTGTCGCCGCCCACGTCCGGCGGCTGGAAGCCCTGCGCCGGGCCGGCGTCGTGGAGCGCGTGGCCGAAGGGCTATGGAAGGTGCCGGACGACATGGCCGAGCGTGGCCGTCAGTACGACGCGCAACGGCTGGGCGGTGTGTCCGTGGAGCTGAAAACGCATCTGCCCATCGAGCGGCAGGTGCGCGTGATCGGCGCGACTTGGCTCGACCAACAATTGATCGGCGGCGGTCGTGGGCTGGGCGAACTGGGCTTTGGCGGCGACGCCAAGCAGGCTATGCAGCAGCGCGCCAACTTCCTGGCCGAACAAGGGCTAGCCGAGCGGCGCGGGCAGCGCGTGATCCTTGCCCGGAATCTGCTGGGCACGCTGCGCAGTCGGGAACTGGCACAAGCCGCCAAGGACATTGCGGCGGAAACCGGCCTGGAACATCGCTCTGTCACAGACGGCCAGCGCGTCGCCGGCATTTACCGGCGCTCCGTCATGCTCTCCAGCGGGCGCTACGCGATGCTCGATGACGGCATGGGGTTCAGCCTAGTGCCGTGGCGGCCGGTGATTGAGCCGCGGCTGGGGCAACAGCTTGCCGCCAAGGTTATCGGCGGAAGTGCCTCTTGGGAACTCGGACGAAAGCCCGGTATCGGTATCACTTAAATATCAAGGGGAGCTGAGTCCTAGGCACTGTCTGCTTGCCCGTCGAGATTCTTTTTAAAGATTCAATCAGCGCCAGAAACTCCTCGGATTGCCTCAGTGCTTCGCTTCCCGCAGTTTGCAGGTCCAAGACATCCTTGGCCTCGATTGTGAAGGCTGTGGGCACGCGTAGCAGCGAGTGCCGGATCTTGTCGTCCGGCACGTCGTTCAGACTTACGCTTACTACATGGATTTCTGCGTCAGCTGCAAAGGGGCTGTCCGCTTGGCCACGGGTGCGAGCAATCTCGGAACGCCAGTGCTGCAGGTCGTCGTTAAGCATGGCCAGCGTCACCTGGGTCTCGCGAGCGCCTGCACCGAAGATCAGCGACTCAAGTACTTGCGTCGTACTGGGGACTCGGTCGCTACTGTCCACGCGCTCGCTCAGGCCGCGTTCGGAGTTCACAGTCACCAACACGAGTCGGCGCAGGCTTCCGGGCTTGACGTCCGAGAAGTTGGCGCTCATTGAGCCCGAGGCTACTAGCCGGTCTAGCATCAGACGTACGCCGAGGTTGTCGGAGACACCACCGTCTACGAGGTGGATAAAGGGCCGATCCTGCGCATTGCGGTAGCTGTCTATGCTGCTTTGCAGGATGCGTGATCTGAAATCTTGCCCACGGATAGGCAAAGATCGAAGAGGCGGCGGACAAGTATTCGCGTTGTTTCGTACCGTTACGGGCGACAGCAGCAGCGGCACTGCCGACGAGGCCGCCACCGCGAAAGACAGCGGCGTTGCATCGAGGTCGGAACAGATTAGCCGGAATTGCTCGGTGGTGAAATCGAAAGGGGCACCGGTCGTGAGGTCGGTTGCCGTGATCATCAGTTCGGGCGCGCCCGGTCGTCGGCGCACGTCACCAAAGGTGCGGCCTTCAAAAAGTTCGTCCAAGCGTTGAGCCAGGATCTGGCTGCGCCCAAACCAAGGTGAAGTTAGTCTATAAAGACGCTCAGGCCACAGAGCTTCACGTATGAGTCGCCCCTCAAAAGGCACAAGCAGAAAATCCGGCTCGAAACGAGTCAGCGTGGCATCGCCGAAGGCCGCGAAGTGCGCGGCAAGGATGCTGCCCCCCGACACTCCGCTGACCAGGAACACCTGATCCAACAGAGTGGTCTCCTGGCCCTCTAGCGCGAAGCGTGTGGCCTTGAGTTCGCGCAGCACGCCCAGGCCGAAGGCCGCCGCCCGAGCGCCCCCGCCTGACAGTGTCACCGCTACAACCACCGGTTGGTTGACCTCCGACGGCCTGATGCGTTGGTCGTTCTCGGCGAGAGACATTAAGGCGGCGTCGGAAAGTGTCGGGTTGATCCAAGGACGGTAAGTGGAACACCCTGTCAGAACTACC
>NZ_JAOCLR010000007.1:0-264884 GCF_029845405.1 Pigmentiphaga sp. GD03639 | reverse complement strand
ACACTCATACCGGGCCAAAGGGCGTTTTGTGAACAGCTATCGACGTGGAAGCAAAACCCAGGGCGGCGGTTCGAACACATATCCTGCCGCGATCATCTCAGCCTCGATTTCCGCCGTGATAAAAAGGGGCTCAATGATCGGCTGTTCGGTCTGGGGCCGCATTGTTCCGCATGAAACTGATCGATGTGTTGCGAGGTTTTCGCAGCAGTGCGCTCACGTTCGAAAGCAAGGCCCTTCACAATGTCCTCCCAGTCCAGCGCGGTTTCTTCGAAGGCGCCCATGCGCTCCGCCTCTTCTCTGGTAAAGCGTTCCAATTGTGCTCCATGCCGTAGCCGTCCCACACAATACAGCCCCGGTACATCTACAGTACAGTCATCGTGTTGGCCAGACTTCGCCAGACTTCGTTAAGCTACTGTTTCGTAATTGCTTTTAGCTTTCTTAGCTTACGGTACACTACGCCTAGTTTTCCTAGGCACGCATCGTCAAGGCCGAACTCAAAATCCCCCGCCGCAAGGCGTGCCGGTTCGATTCCGGCCCCGGGCACCACGGATACATCGGCCATCGCACTACTTGCGCCAACCGCTGATGCTGTCCTATCGCAAGCGCGGCGACACATGGCGCACAGAGATCATGCGTTACGGTCGCCGCGAAACCGTCGCCTTTCCGACCAAGCGTGAGGCCCAGGAATGGGCCACCAAGCGCTACCCCCTGGCCGATCTGGCGACATCGCGTGATCGCCGGATAGCGGGGACTCCGGCAACTAATACCTCATGCCTCCGTGCAGCTGTAGCGCCCCCGGGGAGCAGTCAGCAGTTTCCCTTTTTCGCTTGGCCCGGGGGGCAGAAACCACCTCCACCCCCACCTCCACGGCTCATCCCTGGATCAACGATCACTGCTCCATCGGGCGTGTACACGGCACAGGCAGTCAATGTCGAGGCAAGAAAAACGAGAGCGGCTACTAGCTTCATGGAATTTCCTATGGACGGGAAGTGGAGTTTATTGCGCTCGGGCGTCGTGGAGATTTTATGTTGGTAACAAATCCCAGCGCCAGCGCAAGCCAGACAGAAGGAGCATGACCCAACGAGCGCTGATCGATATTCGGGCCGTCGCCGGAGACGCCGTACATGTTCCCGCGCACCCTGATCAGCACCTGCGTGCTGCTGGCACCTGCTGCCTGCGGCGGCTCGGATGGTTCGAGCACCGGTACCGACACCACCACACCCACCCCGCCGGCCGCCGTCGGTTCGGGCGTATTCGACAGTTCGCAGGCTTTCGTCAAGGCCGAGTAAGTCGGATGGGCGGGCGGGACGGCTCCGGTTGTCAGACCGCGATCATCTCCCGCACCCCTTGCGCATCCATGTCCGCACCCAGCCCATTGGCCACGATTTCCCCCCGGTTCATCACCCAGTATCGGTCCGCGATCGCCTTTGCGAAGTCGTAATACTGCTCGACCAGCAGCACCGTCAGCCCCATTTCGTCGACGAGGCGGCGCAGCGTCCTGCCGATTTCCTGGATGATCGAAGGCTGGATGCCTTCCGTGGGTTCGTCCAGGATCAACAACTGCGGTTCGCTCATCAGGGCTCGGCCGATGGCCAGTTGCTGCTGCTGGCCGCCCGAAAGATCCCCGCCTCGCCGGGCCCGCATGTCCTTGAGTACCGGGAACAGCGCGTAGATGTGCTCGGGCACGCCGGCGGGCGCCTTGCGGCTGGCGGCCCCGACCAGCAGGTTTTCTTCGACCGTCAGGCGAGGGAAGATGTCGCGCCCCTGGGGCACGTAGGCGAGGCCGCGGGCGACGCGTTCGTAGGTGGGCAGTCTGGTGAAGGGTTGGCCGCGCCAGGCGATGGTGCCGCTTTTCGTCGGCACGACGCCCATCAGGCAGCGCAGCAGGGTGGTCTTGCCGACGCCGTTGCGGCCGAGCAGCACGGTCAGCTTGCCGTCGGGCACGGTCATGGAGATGTCGCGCAGGATGTGGCTGCCGCCGTAGAACTGGTTCAATCCTTCAATGTTCAGCATCGTCCGTTCCCCGCAAGTTCAACGTCCCAGATAGGACTCGATGACGGCTTCGTCCCGTTTCACGTGGTCCAGGGAGCCTTCGGCCAGCACGCGGCCTTCGGCCATGACCGTCACGCGGCCGGTTTCGCCGGCCAGCGCGGCGACGAACTCCATGTCGTGTTCGACCACCATCATGGAGCAGGTGCCGCGCAGGCGGTTCAGCAGCACGGCCAGTTCCATGGTTTCGTCGTCGGTCATGCCGGCGGCGGGCTCGTCCAGCAAGAGCAGGGCCGGTTGCTGCATCAGCAGCATGCCGATCTCGAGGCGCTGCTTCTGGCCATGCGAGAGTTCGCCCGCGAGCCGGCGCGCCTCGCTTTCCAGGCGTATCACTTCCAGCGTGTGTTCGATCCGGGCCTGGGCCGCGCGGTCCAGGCGCGCGCGCAGCGACGCCCACCAGCGCTTGTCCGCCTTCATCGCGAGTTCCAGGTTTTCCCAGACCGGGTGCTGTTCGAACACGGTGGGTTTCTGGAACTTGCGGCCAATGCCGGTCTGGGCGATTTGCGGTTCGTTCAGGCGGGTGAGGTCGATGCTCTGGCCCAGGTAGACCTTGCCAGCGTCGGGCGAGGTCTTGCCGGTGATGACGTCCATCATCGTCGTCTTGCCTGCGCCGTTGGGGCCGATCACGCATCGCAATTCCCCGGCGTCGACCGTCAGGGACAGCTTGTTCAACGCCCGGAAGCCGCCGAAGCTGACCGTCACGTCTTCCAGGTAGAGGATGGTGCCATGCGACACGTCGATGGCGTTGGGCCGGACCACGTGCCCCAGGGCGGCGGCCCCGGACAGGGTGGGCTGGTCGAGGCCGTCGCCGAAGCCCGACGCGCTGCGCGGCGGCGTCTTCGCGTGGTCCATGGCAGGATGCGTACCCATCAGTGCGTGCTCCGCTTGAAGACGTTTCCGATCAGGCCCATGATGCCGCGCGGCAGCAGCAGCGGTACCAGTACGAAGATCAGGCCGAGGAAGAACAGCCAGTATTCGGGGAAGTTGGCGGTGAAGAAGCTCTTGGCGCCATTGACGGCGAAGGCGCCGACGATGGGGCCGATCAGGGTGCCGCGCCCGCCGACGGCGACCCAGATCGCCATTTCGATCGAGTTGCCGGGCGACATCTCCCCGGGGTTGATGATGCCGACCTGGGGTACGTACAGTGCGCCCGCGATGCCGCACAGGATGGCCGACACGGTCCACACGAACAGCTTGTAGCCCAGGGGGTTGTAGCCGAGGAACATCAGCCGGGTCTCGCCGTCGCGCACCGCGGTGACGACGCGGCCGAGCTTGGAGGTGACGATGGCGCGCGCGGCGATGAACGCGAGGACGAGCGTGGCGAAGGTCAGCAGGAAGAGCGCGGTACGGGTGCCGGGGTGGGTGATGGCGAAGCCGGCGATGCGCTTGAAGTCGGTGAAACCGTTGTTGCCGCCGAATCCGGTCTCGTTGCGGTAGAACAGCAGCATCGCGGCGAAGGTCAGGGCCTGGGTAATGATGGACAGGTAGACGCCCTTGACGCGCGAGCGGAACGTGAAGAAGCCGAATATCCAGGCGACGGCCGCGGGCACCAGTACCACCAGCAGCAGGGCGTATCCCAGGTGCTGGGTGCCTTCCCAGTACCAGGGCAGGGCCTGCCAGTTCAGGGACACCATGAAGTCGGGCAGGTCGCTGCCGTACACGCCCTCGTTGCCGATGGAGCGCATCAGGTACATGCCGATCGCGTAGCCACCCAGCGCGAAGAACAGCGCGTGCCCCAGGCTCAATACGCCGCAGTAGCCCCAGACCAGGTCCAGCGCGAGCGCACCGATGGCGTAGCACATGAACTTGCCGGCCAGCGTCATCGCGTAGGCGGACAGGTGAAAGGCGCTCGTCTCGGGCATCACCAGCGCGCCGACCGGCACCCCTATGCCCACCGCGATGCTCAGCGCCAGCAATGCGAGCCAGGCGTTGCGCGAGAGCAGCGCCGGACGCGGCGGCAGGCCCAGCGTCCGTCCGATGTCCTGGCCGGCGGCGGACGGGATCCCCGGCATCGTCGATATCGTGACAGCCATCTCAAGCCTCCGCGCTACGGCCCTTCAGGGCGAACAGGCCCTGCGGGCGTTTCTGGATGAAGAGAACGATCAGCACGAGCACCGCGATCTTGGCGAGCACGGCGCCCCAGAACGGTTCGATCGCCTTGCTGACGAGACCGAGTCCGAAGCCGCCGATCACCGTGCCGGCGATCTGGCCGACCCCGCCCAGCACCACGGCCATGAAGGAGTCGATGATGTAGCTCTGGCCCAGGTCCGGTCCCACGTTGCCGATCTGCGACAGCGCGCAGCCTCCCAGTCCGGCGATGCCGGCGCCGAACGCGAACGCATAGGCGTCCACGCGCGCGGTCCGCACGCCGACGCAGGCGGCCATCCGGCGGTTCTGCGTGACCGCGCGCACGAACAAGCCCAGGCGGGTCCGCGTGAGCATGGCCCAGGCCAGCGCGACGACCGCCAGCGAGAACGCCAGGATCGCGATCCGGTTGTACGGCAGGATCAGGCTTTGCATGACGGTCACGCCGCCGCTCATCCATGAAGGGTTTTCCACCTGGACGTTCTGTGCGCCGAAGATCATGCGCGTGCCCTGGATCAGGATCAGGCTGATGCCGAAGGTGGTCAGCAGCGTCTCCAGCGGCCGGCCATAGAGGTGCTTGAGGACCAGGCGTTCGATGACCGCGCCGCCGAGCGCCGCCGCCAGGAACGCGACCGGCACCGCCACCAGCGGATACCAGTCGAACGCCGCGGGCGCGTAGCGATGGAACAGTGTCTGCACGACGTAGGTCGCGTAGGCGCCGATCATCAGGAATTCCCCGTGCGCCATGTTGATGACGCCGATCAGTCCATAGGTGATCGCCAGGCCCAGCGCGGCCAGCAGCAGCACGCTGCCGAGCGACAGGCCGGCGAACAGCGTGCCGGCGATCCGTCCGCGGCGCTCGATGCCGTCCAGCGTGTCGAGCCCTTGCTGGGCGACGGCCCGTACCTGCGGGTCGGGTTCCTGCCATGCGCCGGTCGCCGATTTGGCCGTCAGCGGGCGCAGCAGTTCGTACATGCCCGGATCCTTGCGGGCGGCGACGAGCTTGACCGCTTCGAGCCGGGTCGCGGCATCCGGGGCGTGCAGCGCGGTCATCGACCATAGTGTGTCGAGACGCTGCTTCAGGGCGGGATCGGCTTCCCGCGCGCGCGCGGCGTCGACCAGGGGCTTCATCGACGGATCCGGACTCTTCAGCAGCGCGTCGATCGCCGCGCCGCGCGCGGCGGCATCGGGCGATGCGAGCTGCAGGCCGGCCAGCGCGCCGGCGACTTTCGCGCGCAGCAGATTGTTCAGCGTGACAGGCTGCGCGGCATCGGCCACGTCCTGGCCGACCGGCCTGCCGGTCGCCGCGTCGCGCGTGGCCGCGTCCGACCGGATCAACAACTGCCCCGCGTCGGTGGCCAGTGCGTTGTCGTCGGAAAGCGCCTTGAGCAGCGCGAACGAGCTCTCGTCTCGCGTCTCGATCAGTTTGTCGATCGCGGCCAGCTTGGCATCGAAGTCGTCACCGCCCAACGGAGCGATGTCGGCGGCGTCGAGCGCGAAGGCCGCCGGGCCGGGGCACGCGAGCGCCGCCGACACGGCCACGGCGCGCAGGTATTGGCGCAGGTTCATGTGGGGAAGACCGGGTTGGACAAGGACAGGAATCCGCCGGGACACGACAGCCGCGCCGTGTCCCGGCGTCGGGCTCAGGCCAGGCCGGACTGGCGCGCCAGTGCGGGAAGCGAGCCGACGACATCCGGCTTGCCCTGGTTGCCGGGAATGTAGGGGCTCCACGGCTGCGCGCGCACCGGCGCCTTGGTGCGCCAGACGACGTTGAACTGGCCGTCCGCGCGCACTTCGCCGATCATCACCGGCTTGCGCAGGTGGTGGTTGCCGTCCATCTCCAGCGTGAAGCCCGAGGGCGCGGCGAACTTCTGGCCTATCATCGCGGCGCGCACCTTGTCGACGTCGGTGCTCTTGGCCTTCTCGACCGCCTGTTTCCACATGTGGAGACCGACGTAGGTGGCCTCCATCGGATCGTTGGTCACGCGCTTCGCGCCACCCGGCAGGTTGTTCTTCTTCACCCAGTCCGCGAACATCTCCTTGAACTTCGTGTTCTCCGGATTGCGCAGCGACATGAAGTAGTTCCACGCGGCCAGGTTGCCGACCAGCGGCTTGGTGTCGATGCCGCGCAGTTCTTCCTCGCCCACCGAGAACGCCACGACGGGCACGTCGGCCGCCTTCAGGCCCTGGTTGCCGAGTTCCTTGTAGAACGGCACGTTCGAGTCGCCGTTGATCGTGGAAATGACGCAGGTCTTGCCGCCACGCGCGAAGGCCTTGATGTTCGCGACGATGGTCTGGTAGTCGCTGTGGCCGAACGGGGTATAGACCTCCTGGATGTCGGCATCCTGCACGCCCTTCGATTGCAGGAAGGCCCGCAGGATCTTGTTGGTGGTGCGCGGGTAGACGTAGTCGGTGCCCAGCAGGAAGAAGCGCTTGGCGCCGCCGCCTTCCGCGCTCATCAGGTACTCGGTCGCGGGGATGGCCTGCTGGTTGGGCGCGGCGCCGGTGTAGAACACGTTGCGCGACATTTCCTCGCCCTCGTACTGCACCGGATAGAAAAGCAGGCCGTTCAGTTCTTCGAACACGGGCAGCACGGACTTGCGCGATACCGACGTCCAGCATCCGAACACGGCGGCGACCTTGTCCTGCGAAATCAACTGGCGCGCCTTTTCCGCGAAGAGCGGCCAGTTTGACGCCGGGTCGACCACGACCGGCTCGATCTTCCTGCCCATCACGCCGCCCGCCGCGTTGATCTGGGCGATGGTCATCAGCGCCGTGTCTTTCAGCGACGTTTCCGAGATCGCCATCGTGCCCGACAGCGAATGCAGGATACCCACCTTGATCGGCCCTTTGTTCGCACCTTGCGCGAATGCGGAAGGGAGTCTGCCGGCGATTCCCGCCAGGCCCGCTGCCGATGCGACCTTCAGAAACTCACGCTTTTTCATTGATCGTCCTTGGAAGTGGAAGGTTGTATTTCGTCTTGGATACAAGACTGCATTGAAGATGCAACTTCCGGGCCAGCGGATGAGCCGGCGGCGCCGGAGCAGGGAAGGGGGATTCAGCGGGCTGTTCGCGTCTTGTCGTGATAGATGTCGGTGCGTGGCGGCGCCATGCTGGTGCGCCCCGCACGCATCCCGGGAGCTTCAGGCCTGCTCGCGCGACGCATAGCGTTCGCGGGCGGTCTGCATCATGTACAGCGTGATGCGCTTGACTTCGGCCTGGCTCTCGGCGATATGCGCACGGACCATCTGCCGCGCGAGCGCGGCGTCGTTCTTGCCGATGGCGTCCAGGATGTCCGCGTGCTCCTGGTAGGTGGCGGCCACGCGCGGCGGTTTGGTGAAGTCGAGGCGGCGGATGATGCGTATGCGTTCGGCCACGTCCGTATGCATCCGGGCCATCTCGAGGTTGCCGGTCGCGGCGACCAACCCCGCGTGGAAGCCCTCGTCGAGCGCCGCCGCCCTGGCCGGATCCTGCTCGCGCATTCCGGCTGGCACGCACCAGATCTCCCGCAGCGGATCGAGCTGCGCCGTCTGGCGCCCGGCGACGATACGGTCGATGGCCGTCGTTTCCATCATCACGCGGATCTCGTACAGGTCCTCGAAGTACTTGAAGTCGAAGGTCCGCACCTGCCAGCCGCTCTTGAAGTGCACGTCCACGTAGCCTTCGCGCAACAGCCAGAACAGCGCCTGCCGCACCGGAGTGCGGCTGACCTGCATGCGCGCGGCGACGTCGCCTTCGCTGAACTTGTCGCCGGGCAATAGCCGGAAATCGAAGATGTCCGCCTTCAACCGGGTGTAGATCTGTGTCGCGAGGTTGTTCGCGCCCTGCGCCGGTTCGCCCGGCACGCGGTTGTCCGCCATAAGGAATTCCAGAAACGGTTATGAAGCGGCGGTCATGCCAGCGATACCAGGGGGTCGCCGGCGCTGATCATCATGCCGGGGCGGCAATGCAGGCTCTTGACCAGGCCGTCGTGCGGCGCGGAGATGTGGAATTCCATCTTCATGGCTTCCAGGATCAGCAGCGAGTCTCCCGCCTTCACGGTTGCCCCGGGTTCGACGAGCAGCTTCCAGACGTTGCCCGTGATGTCGGCGGCAACGATCGAGCCCGTCGGATCGTCATGCGCGGTGGTGGCCTCATCCGGGCCGTCGTCCGCGGTGCCAGCCTCGTCGGACTGGGTCGCCCAGCGGGCGACCTCCGCGTCGAACGCCTGCTTCTGGGTGGCCCGGAGCACTTCCAGCTCCGGTTCGATCCGGGCCAGGAAGGCGTTGTACTCACCGAGATCGAAGATCTCTTCCTCGATGCGCACGCCCTGGCGGCCCTCCCGGAAGTCATTGCGCAATCCTTCCAGCTCGCTCTCGGTCACCGGGTAGAAGCGGACCTGGTCGAAGAAGCGCAGCAGCCATGGCTTGCCATCGACGAACGCTTCGTTCTTCAGGAATTTGTTCCAGATGGGCAGCGTTCGTCCCACCAGTTGGTATCCGCCGGGCGAATCCATGCCGTATATGCACATGTACACGCCGCCGATGCCGACCGTTCCTTCGGCCGTGTAGGTTCGCGCGGGGTTGTACTTCGAGGTCAGCAGGCGATGGCGCGGGTCGACCGGTACCGCGCACGGGGCGCCCAGGTAGACGTCGCCCAGGCCAAGCACCATGTAGCTCGTCTGGTAGATCGTATCGTGCACGTCCTGCGTCGAGGCCAGGCCGTTGATGCGCCGGATGAACTCGGTGTTGCTGGGCAGCCAGGGCGCGGTATCGCGCACCGACTGCCGGTAGCGCGCCACGGCGTCCAGCGTCGCCGAGTCCTCGTAGGCCATGGGCAGGTACACCACCCGGCTCGACACTTTCATCGTCGAAATGCCGGCCAGCGTCGCGTCGGTTGCCGCCAGCGCCTCGACAAGCGCCCGCTGGCCGATGGTCCGGCCGTCGTAGCGCACCTGCAGCGACCGCACGCCCGGCGACAGTTCCAGCACGCCGGGCAGGGCGGCCGCCTTGAGCGCCTCCATCAGCGCATGGACGCGGAATCGCAGGTTCAGGTCGAGCACGTTGTCGCCATACTCGACCAGGATGTACTTGTCGCCGGCCTGGCGGAAAACGGTCTTGGGACGTTCACCCTGCGCGGGCGCCTCGAACAGGATGGGCGAGCCGCGGCGCGTGGAAAATGCCGGCGCATCGATCGATGTCCCGTTCCAGTCGCGGATGAACGCATCCTGCCGCCGCTCCAGCGCGAGCGCCTCGTCGAACGACATCTCGCGAAAGCGGATGCGGTCGCCAGGCTTGACCTGTCCGACTTTCCACAGTTCCGCCTTGGCGATCGTGACCGGGCAGACGAATCCGCCCAGGCTCGGGCCGTCGCGCGTGAGGATAACCGGCATGTCGCCAGTGAAGTTGATGCTGCCGATCGCGTACTCGCAATCGTGGATGTTCGACGGATGCAGGCCGGCTTCCCCTCCGTCCGAGCGCGTCCATTCCGGCTTGGGCCCATTGAGCCGGATGCCCAGGCGGTTCGAGTTGTAATGGACTTCCCACTGGCTGGCGAAGAACGTCTCGATCGATTCCGGCTTGAAGAAATCGGGGGCGCCATGCGGGCCGTACAGCACGCCTATTTCCCATTCCCGCCCGTAGGCGGGCACGAGCGCGGAGGGTAGCGGAGCCGGGGCGTGGATCGGCGCCAGGTCCGCGGTCGCGGGCAGTGCGGGATCGGCAATCGGTAGCACGTCGGCCGGGCGCAGCGTGCGCCCGGCATGTCCGCCAAACTGGCCGAGCGCGAACGTCGCCCGGCTGCCCAGGTACAGCGGCACGTCTAGGCCGTTGCGCACGGCCAGGTAGGTCCGGCAGCCGCTCGTTGCCTTGCCGATCTTCAGTGTCTGGCCGGCCCGGACCGTGACCGGCGCCCAGAATTCGACCGGCGAGCCGTCGAGCCGCGCATCCGTGGGCGCGCCGGTCAGCGCGATCACGGTGTCGCCGTGAAAGCGCAGTGTCGGACCGAGTACCGTGGCCTCGATGCCGGCCGCGTGCTCGTTGTTGCCCACGATGCGGTTGGCCAGACGGAATGCCCAGTCGTCCATCGGACCCGATGGCGGCACGCCGATGTCCCAGTAGCCCACGCGCCCGGGATAGTCCTGGATGGTGGTGTAGGTGCCCGCGTCGATCACCTCCACGGCCGACGGGCGGTAGGCGAAGTCGTCCAGATAGCGGGTCGAGACATCGCCGTCGCGGAACCCCCGGCTCGCGATGACCTTGCGCAGGTAGTCGAGGTTCGTCGCGATGCCCGAGAGGCGGGTCGCGTCGAGCGCGCGCGCCATCGCCGCGATCGCGGCGGGCCGGTCTGCCCCGTGGACGATCAGCTTGGCGATCATCGGATCGTAGTGGGCCGATACCTCGGTGCCAGTCTCCACCCAGCTGTCCACCCGGACGTCGGGCGGAAAGCCGACCTCGGTCAGGGTGCCGGGGCTGGGCGAGAAGTTGCGCAGCGGGTTCTCGGCGTAGATGCGCACCTCGATCGATGCGCCCTGCGGCGTGATCGCCCGGTCCAGGGCGGGGGGAGTGCCGGCCGCCGTCAGGATCATCCATTCGACGAGATCTATGCCGGTCACGCTTTCGGTGATCGCATGTTCGACCTGGAGCCGTGTGTTGACCTCGAGGAAATAGAAGGCCTGCCGCGCGGCGTCGTAGATGAACTCGACCGTGCCGGCCGAGCGGTAGCCCACGGAGCGGCCCAGGTTCTCCGCCGCGGCCAGCAGCCTGCCGCGTACGTCGGGCGGAAGATCCGGCGCGGGCGTTTCCTCGACCACCTTCTGGTTGCGCCGCTGCAGCGAGCAATCGCGCTCGCCCAGCGCGACCACCTTGCCGTTGCCGTCGCCGAAGATCTGCACCTCGACATGGCGTGCGCGGTCGAGGAAGCGTTCGACGAATACGCCGCCGTTCGCGAAGAACGATTGGCCCAGCCGCTGTACGGACTCGAAGGCGGCGACCAGTTCGGCTTCGTCGTTGCAGCGTGTCAGTCCGATTCCCCCGCCCCCTGCCGTGCTTTTGAGCATGACCGGATAGCCGATGACCCGGGCCGCTTTGCGCGCGCTGTCGACATCCGCCAGCAGGCCCGATCCGGGCGTGAGCGGAACGCCCGCCCGCCGGGCCAGCTCGCGCGCCTCGTGCTTGAGGCCGAATTGCTTCATCTGGAGCGCGGTCGGTCCGACGAACGCGATGCCTTCGGCCTCACAGCGCGCGGCGAACTCGGCGTTCTCGGACAGGAAGCCATAACCGGGAATGATGGCCTGCGCGCCGGTCTGCCTGGCCGCCTCGATGATCAGGTCGGCCCGCAAGTAGCTGTCGGCGGCGGTGTCGCCTCCCAGCGGCACGGCCACATCGGCCGTGGCGACGTGCAGGCTGTTGCGGTCCGCGTCGGAGTACACCGCCACGGAGCGGATTTTCATCCGCTTGAGCGTGCGAGCGATGCGGCAAGCGATCTCGCCTCGATTGGCGATCAGTACGGTATCGAACATGTGGGCTCCGGTTCAGGAACGTGACGGCTCGTTGCTGGGGCGCCGACTGTCGAGGTAGCTCGCCCAGCCGCCGAATTCGGTGATGTCGCTGGCGTCGTCCAGCGCATAGGGTTCGCAGATGAAACCCTTGACCTGCCGGCCGTCGGCGAGGGTCAGCGTGCCGATGCCCAGCGGCGCGGGAACGCCGGCGACGAACGAGCCGAATGCCGCCGCGGGTACGTCCCATAGCTCCACCCGTATCGGCGCGCCGTGGTCCGCCCGCACGAGACCGGGCTTTGGCGGCGTCGTGTTGGCCAGCGCATAGAGCCGATAGTTGGCGGCGGTCGTGGTCGATTCGACGAACCGGGCTGCCCGCGACGTCAGTTCGTGGTTCAGCGGCATGCCGCGCAGATGGGCGCCGACTACCGCCACGCGGATGGATTCGCCTGTCGTGTCGAGGTCCGCGGATCCGGCGGCGGGGATCCTGCCAGCGGCAAGCGGCAGCCCCGTTGCGCCTCGCGTCAGGCCGGTCGCTTCGTGCCACGATGCGGCGAAGCCGGCAAGTGCCCGCTCGCGCCAGGCGTCGCCGATCAGGGTGATGCCGAACGGCAGTCCGTCCTCGCGCAGGTTCGCCGGCACCGCGACCGCGCTCCAGTCGAGCAGATTGACGAAATTCGTGTACTTGCCCAGGTTGCTGTTCAAGCGTATCGGATCGGCCAGCAGTTCGGCGATCCGGTAGTGCGTCGGGGCGGTGGGGACCAGCAACGCATCGAACTGCGCCAGCAATGTGTCGGCACGGCGCTTCAGGTCCGCGAGGCGGTAGATGCCGTCGAAGGCATCGGCGGCCGAGAAATCGCGCGCCTTGAAAATGACGTCGCGGACGACGGGATGGATGTCGGTCTCGTGTCCTGCCGCGAAGGCGCGGATGGCCGCATACCGCTCGGCCACCCAGGGGCCGTCGTAGAGCAGGGCGGCCACGTCGTCGAAGACGGAGAAATCGACGGGTACGCATGTCGCGCCGCGCGCTTCGATATGTGCGACCGCGGTCTTGAAAGCCTGGTCGGACAGGTCGTCGCCGAAGAACTCCGGAACCGCCGGAATGGCGAAGCGCGGGGCCGCAGGGAGACGCCATGTCGCCGACCCCGCCGGCGCGGCTCGTGAGAGTCCATCGGCCAGGTCCAGCGATGCGGCGACATCATGGACGCGAACCGCGTCTTCCACCGTCGTCGAGAACACCGACACGCAGTCGAGCGTCCGGCACGCCGGCACGACGCCGGTGTTGCTGAACGCGCCGCGCGTGGGCTTGAGGCCGACGATGTTGTTCAGCCCCGCAGGCACCCGGCCGGAGCCCGCGGTATCGGTTCCGAGCGAGAACGGAACGATACCCCGTGCGACCACGGAGGCCGAGCCGGAACTCGATCCGCCCGATATGTATTCGGGGTCGAAGGCGTTTTCCGGTATGCCGTAGGGTGATCGCACGCCGACGAGCCCCGTGGCGAACTGGTCGAGATTGGTCTTGCCGATCAATATCGCGCCGGCCTGGGCGAGTCGCGCGATCAGCGTCGCGTTCTGCGCAGGCGTATAGGCGAACGCCGGGCAGCCCGCGGTGGTCGCGAACCCGACGGCATCGATGTTGTCCTTGGCCGCGAACGGCACGCCGTACAGCGGCAGCTTATCGATGTTTCCGTCGACCGACCGCAGCCGGTTTTCGAGCGCCGCCAACTGGGCCTGGAGCACCTCCGGGCTGGCGATCGAAATCCAGGCCGGATCCGGCCCCGCCAGGGACTCCAGCAGTTCGCCAAGCAGGCGTGCCGGTTTTGCGCCGTCCCGGTATGCGTCGAGCCAGTCGGAAATCGTCCATCCGCGCATCTGGTATTCCCTCTTGTGTACAAGTTTGGAGGGACATATTCAAGAGCCGTGCCAGGCGCGCTGCCATGCGGCTTTAGCCGTGCGGGCGGCGAGATGAGGGGGGATGCTCGGCCGGCCGATGCCTTGCCGCGCACAGGAGTGGCGCGCGATTGCGCTCGACTCAGGGGCGTGCGCCCAGCAATGGTGCGACGGGCCGTGCCGCCGGTGCTGGGATAATGCCGCCATGAAAACCACGATTTCGATGATCCGGTGCCTGGCAGGCATAGCCGCTTTCGCCCTGCCATGTGCCACGTTCGCCCAGGTTTGCACCGTCACGTCCATCCACGATGGCGACACGATGCGCCTGCAATGTCCCCCGCAAAAGAAAAGCACTCCGGTGCGCCTGGAACGGATCGATGCGCCGGAGATTGGCCAGGCCGGCGGGATCGCCTCGCGCGATTTCCTGAGGGCACTCTGTCCGTTGGGCGCGCAGGCCAGGTTGTCGCGCCATGGCAAGGATCGCTATGGCCGCACGCTGGGCGATGTCGATTGCGGCCATGGCAGCGTGCAGGAAATGATGCTGCGCCATGGGTATGCCTGGGTCTATCCCAAGTTCACCGCGGAACGGGCGCTGGTTGACCTGCAGGGCGAGGCGAGGGCGGGGCGGCGTGGCCTGTGGGCCTTGCCGTCGCCTGTCGCGCCGTGGGAGTACCGTAAGCGGGGCCGCGATCTCTAGGCCGCTACCTCGAAGGCCTGGTGATACGCCACCGTTCCTCCACCCGCCCCGGGCGTGAGCCGGACCGCCTGGAAATATTCCGGCGGCACGCCCGGCAGCACGAAGTCCGGATCGGCCCGGAATCCGAACCGGCCGTAGTATTCCGGTTCGCCCAGCACCACGCATCCGGCCGCATGGCGCTGGCGCAGCGCATCGAGCGCATGCGCGACCAGCTGCCCGCCCAGCCCCTTGCCCTGGTGTCCGGGCGCCACGGCGAGCGGACCGAGGCCGTACCAGCCGGGTGTGCCGTCGGAAAGCGCCACGGGAGAGAGGGCCACGTGGCCCACCACCTCGCCATGGGATTCCGCTACGAGCGAAAGGGTCAATGCGCCGGCCTCGCGCAGCGCGTCGACGATCCGTGCCTCGGTGCCGCTCGCATGCGGCGCGGTGGCGAAGGCGCGGGTGATCACGCGGTCGATGGCCGCGATGTCGTGCGGTTGTTCCGGGCGTATCAACATGGGCAGGGGGGGCAGAGAGGTTGTCATCCGAGCTGGAGAATATAGGGCAATCAAGCAGCGGAGTGTTTGCGTACTTAGGTTGCATGCGAACTAATTTGCTGGGAAAATAGTTCGCATGCAACCTAATTCAAGGACCCCGCCGCAGCTCGACGAACACGTCCGGGCCCGCTTCGGACGGCTGGTCGGCGCGGTCTACCGCAAGTGGCGCAGGGCGGTCGATCAGCATTTCAAGGAAATGGGCCTCTCGGACGCCACGCGCGCGCCGCTCCTGGCCTTGTACGAATCCAGCGAGCCGGTGGTGCGCCAGAAGGACCTGGCGGAGACATTGTCGCTGGAGAAGTCCTCGCTGGTCCGCATCCTGTCGCAGTTGCGCGAGCTGGGCCTGATCGAGTGGGAAACGGCGGAAGAGGATCGCCGCGCGAAGTCCATCCGCCTGACGCGGCAGGGGCGCGCGCTGGCCGAGCGTATCGTGGCCAAGAGCCTGGAGATCGAGGCCAGCCTGCTGGACGACCTGACCGCGCAGGAACTGCGCATCACCCGCCAGGCCCTGGAAAAGATCGCGCGCCGGTTCGATACGCTTTAGACGAAAGACCTCCATGACCCGCGCGCATCCGTCCCCTGCCCCGTCCATCCGGGCGCCCTTGTGGCTCCTGGTACTGGTGACGCTCAGCGGCACGATGGCCATGCACATCTTCATGCCGGCGCTGCCGCTGGCGGGCGCCGACCTGGGCGCGAGCCCGGCCGGCATGCAGCAGACCATCACGCTGTACGTGGTGGGGCTGGCGTTCGGACAACTGATCTACGGGCCGGTGTCGGACACCATTGGGCGCCGGCCCACGCTGCTGCTGGGCTTGGGCATCTATCTGGTGGCGAGCGTGTTCGCGCTGTTCGCGCCCACGCTCGAATGGCTGCTGGCCGCCCGCCTGGCGCAGGCGCTGGGCGGCGCGGCGGGCATCACGCTGGGGCGCTCCATCGTCCGCGACATCTCCACGCCCGAGCGGGCCACCAAGGACCTGGCGCTGCTGAACCTGTTGACGCTGGTGGGGCCGGGGCTGTCGCCCATCCTGGGCTCGTACCTGGCCGACGGTTTCGGCTGGCGGGCCATCTATGTGTTCCTGGTGTGCATGGCGACCGCGATGGTGCTGTGCGCGTGGCGGCTGCTGCCCGAGACCAACCTGGACCGCTCGCCGCTGGCCTTCGGCAAGATCGCGAGGGACTACGGCCAGTTGGTCGGCAACCGGCGATTCCTGGGGTTCATGGTGGGCGGGGCCTGTTCCAGCACGGCGCTCTATCCCTATCTGGCGACGGCACCCTACATCGTGCACGGGCAGTTGCAGTTGCCGATTTCCCAGATCGGCTGGTTCGCGGCGATCACCATCGTCGGGGCCAGCGTGGGGTCAGCCACGACCCGGCGGCTGGTGGGGCGCTTGAACACGGAGCTGTTTCTCTACATGGGGGCGGGGCTGAGCCTGGCCATGGCCTTGGTGTTCCTGGGCGTGCAGGCCATGGGCTGGCTGAATGTGCCCGTGCTGATCGCCATCACCTTCCTGCTGACGACGGGATGCGGCATGGCCAGTCCGGCAGGGCTGTCGCGCGCGCTGTCCTCGGCACCGGGGCTGACGGGGTCCGCGGCGGGCCTGTACGGGTTCGGGCAGATGGCGGCCGGCGCGCTGGGTACCAAGCTCGTGGGCTACGGCTCGGATCCGGCCATCTCCTGCGCGGTGGTGCAGATCTTCCTGACGGTGGTGGCCCTGGGGGCTTTCCGGATCGCGGTCGGCGCGCGGGGCGGGGACGGCGGCGAGCCTCAGGGGCGCGACGCGCCCTGAAGAAAGAAGTCGAAGGCGCGCGCGAAGGCCTTGCGTAGGGAAACCTTCGGGTCGCCCAGCCAGCTCATCAGCGCCGACAGGTACAGGAAATGCAGGTAGTTGGCCAGGCGTTCAGGAGGTTCGTTGTCGCGGACTTCCCCGGCCTGCTGCGCCGCGTGGATCAGCGCGGTGTACGCGGTGACCATGTCGGACGACGCCTGCTCGCCCGATCCATCGCTTACCTGCTGGAAGCGGAAGCGGATGTAGGGCGCTGCGTACTGCCGATGTTCCTCCCACCATCGGGCCGAGGCGTCCAGGACCACCGGGATGCGGGAGGCGAAGGTCTTGCGCTTCATGACGGCCTGCATCAGCGGCGCCAAGTCGCGCGCCAGGCGCGCATGCATCCATTCGGCAAGCACCGCTTCCTTGACCGCGAAGTGGTTGTATAGCGTTCCCCGCACGACGCCCGCCTCGACGGCGATCTGTTCCATCGTCACGGCCTCGTAGCCGTGGCGTTCGAACAGGTCGCCCGCCACCGTCGCGATATGTTCGCGCGTGCGCTGGCGCTTGGAGGGAAGGGCGGCCGTGATCATGAAAGAATTATACAGTGTAGAATTTTGTACATTGTCTAATTTTTCCGGTCATGGAGGCTAGCTGCCATGGGAAGGTCGATACGGTCGGCGATGGTCGTCGGCGCGGGGCTGTCGGGCCTGGCGGCCAGCGTGGCGCTGGCCCGGCAAGGCGTCGACGTCGTCCTGGCCGAAGCCGGCGAGGAGGTCGGAGGCTGCTGCTCCACCGTCAGCGAACAAGGCTTCACCTTCAACAACGGCGCCGTGTACGTGGCGGTTCCATCATTGCTGAGATCGGGGTTCGCGCGGCTGGGCATGGACGTCGAGCGCGAGATCGAGCTGGCCGCCATCGCGCGGCCGCATGCGACGCACCTGGACGACGGCACGGTGGTGCGGCTGGCGGGCGTGGAGGATTCCCTGGTCGAGGGAGACGCGGCACGGACCGCCATGTTGCGGGATGGACTGGACGCACTGCGGCGCCGCTGGGCGCCGATCTATCGCACGCTGGTCCAGGAAGTGCTGCCGTTCGAGCCGGCCCTGGCAAGGACGCTGGGGCGGCTGTGGCGCTACCTGCCTGCCCTGTCGGGGCGGGCCGATCGTCTCATCGCCGGGCATTTCCCGGATGCCGGGCTGCAGGCCGCCGTCGCGTCCACCCTGCTGTACACCGGCATGGGGCCGGAACGGCTTCCCGCCACGCAGATCATCGGGCTGGTGGCCTTGCTGGAAGAGGGCTTCCACCTTCCCCGGGGCGGGATGGGAGCCATCAGCCAGGCGCTGTACCGCGCGGCGCAGCGCCACGGCGTGCGCATCTTGTGCGGCCGGCCGGTGGAACGCATAACGGTGGCCGGCGGCGTGGCGCGCGGTGTCGCGCTTGCGGGCGGGGAACGCATCCAGGCCGATTGCGTGATCGCGGCCTGTTCAGGCTTCGACGTGGTCCACCGCCTGCTGCCCGCCGACGCGGTGCCCCGGACGCTGGCGCGGCGCGCGCGGCGTGCGCCGCTATCCCATCGCGCGATATCGATCCAGCTGGGCGGCGCGGTCGCCGAGGGGCCGGGCGCGTTCATCGTCAACCATGTGCCAGCCATGCGCGAGCAGGGCCGGCTGCACCGGACGCCGCCGGACGTGCCGCACTGGCTGGCCTATACCTGCCCCACGCAGGTGCTGCCGGACCTGGCGCCCCCGGGACGGTCCATCCTGGAGCTGTACGCGCCCGTCTCCGGCATCGCCTCCGCCGAAGCGTGGACGCCGGACATGACCCGGGCGACCGTGGACCGCTATCTGGAAGCCATGCGGCGGCGCGTTCCGGGACTGCGGGTCGATGCCGTCCGCGTGCTGGACCCGCGGGACTTCGTCCGCCAGCGGCATTTGTACGAGGGGGCGCTGTATGGCGTGGCGCCCGGCGCCTCGCCCGACCGCTTCTTCCCGCATCGCACGCCGCTGCGCGGCCTGTATCTGGCCGGACAGACCACGTTTCCAGGCTACGGCGTCCCGTCCGCCATCCTGTCGGGCATACAGGCGGCCGAGGCGGCCACGGGCGGAGCCGGGCCGGCGCGGATCTGAAGAGGTGGCCGGGTGTCAGCAGCCGTCCAGCCAGTCGCCGAAGACCTGGCGGGCCACGCGTTCGAGCTCGGCGCCATGGCGCGCCGCGTCCCGCCTGATGGCGGCGACGTCGATCCGGTGCGCCGCCAGCTCGCAGGCGTGGCCGATCAGCCAGCGTTCGATGTGCGTGGCCTGCGCTTCCAGGTGGAACTGCAGGCCCAGCAGGCGAGGCCCCAGGGCAAAGGCCTGGTTGGGAAAGCCGGGCGTTTGGGCCAGCCTGGCGGCACCGGGCGGGATGTCGAACTGGTCGCCGTGCCAGTGCAGCACGGGCACCGATCCGATGCCGCGTAGAACCGAGGCCTGCCCCTCGTCCGTAAGGGTAAGCGGCGCATAGCCGATTTCGGCGCGGCCGGTGGGCTTGACGTCCGCGCCCAGCGCCTTGGCCATCAGTTGCGCGCCCAGGCAGATGCCCAGGGTGGGCCGGTCCTGCTTCAGCCGTTCGGCAATGGCCGCCAGTTCCGCTTCCAGGAAGGGATAGCGGTCCGTGTCGTAGACGCCGATCGGGCCGCCCAGGATCACGACCAGGTCGGCCGCGGCCAGCGGCCCGGGGGCGATCGCATCGACGCCGGCTTCCAGGTAGCGCACGCGGTAGCCGCGCCCGGCCAGCAGCGGGGCCAGCGTGCCCAGGTCTTCGAAGGCGACGTGGCGGACGATCAGGGCTTGGCGGTTCATTGTCGGGGTTCCGGTCCGGCGTTCAGGGGTGGGGCGGCAGCAGCAGTTCGGCGCAGCCGGCGCGTTGCGTTTCCCGCAGCGCGGCCAGGACGTCATCGGCGGCCTGCCGCGCCGCGGCTTCGATAGCCGCGCCTTCCAGCAGGTGCGCGGCCAGCGACGCGGTGAAGAGATCCCCGGTGCCCTTGGGGGTCAGGGCCAGCCGGGGATGGACGATGGTTGCCGTGTCGGTGCGCGTCACGACCAGGATCTTCATGTCGTCCGGCGTCCAGGTCGCGGGCGCCGCGCTGGTGACGACCACCCATTCGGTATCGCCCGCCAGAAGCCGGCGGGCGGCGCGGATGGCGTCGTCGATGCCGTCCACGGGCATGCCCGTCAGCTGCGCGAGTTCGAAGCCGTTGGGCGTCAAGCCGCGGGCCTGGCCGACGAGGTGGTCGCGGTAGGCATCCACCAGCGACGGGTCGACGTAGATGCCATGGTCGTGGTCGCCGATGACGGGATCGACGATCAGCATGAGGTCCGGGTGGTCCGGCCGTATCCTTTCCAGCCAGCGGCCGAGCGCCTGGGCCTGCGCGGCGTTGCCCAGGAAACCCACCACCACGGCCCGCAACCGGCGCAGCGCGTCGCGGGCCGTCAGGTCGTCCAGGTAGCCCTGGAACCAGTCCAGCGGCAGGGCGCCGCCGTGCATCGTGGGGTAGTGGGGAGTATTGCTGAGCACGACGGTGGGCACGGCGGCGACGTGCAGGCCGGCGCGGTACAGCCTGGGCACCGCGATCGAGTTGCCGACGTGGCCGTAGACGACCTGGGACATGATGGAGACTACGTCCAGCGGGAGGGGGCCGGGATCGTTCATGATGCAGGCTGCGGGTCGGCTGTGGGCCAGTAGTAGGCGTCCGGCGTGCTGCGGGCGCCGAAGATGGCCTGGCCCACGCGCACCACGGTTGCGCCTTCCTCGATGGCGATCTCGTAGTCGCCCGACATGCCCATGGACAGTTCGTCCAGGCCGATGCCGGCCGGCGCGTCCTGCCGCAGGCGGTCGCGCAGCGTGCGCAGCAGCACGAAGCACCGCCGGACCCGCTCGGCTTCGGCGGAGAACAGGGCGAGCGTCATCAGCCCGCGCACGCGCAGGGCGGAGTAGGCGCGCATCTGGCGCAGGAAGTCCTGGACATCATCTGGATGCAGGCCGTACTTGCTGGCCTCGCCCGAGGTGTTGACCTGCACGAATACGTCCAGCGCGCGGCCCTCGGCTTGCAGCCGGCGGTCCAGTGCCTCGGCCACCCGCGGGCTGTCCAGCGCCTGGAACTCGGCGGCGAAGCGCGCCACCAGCTTGGCCTTGTTGGTTTGCAGGTGGCCGATGATGGACCACTTCAGGTCGGCCAGATCGGACATCGCTTCCCATTTGCGGGCCGCCTCCTGCAGCTTGTTCTCGCCCAGGAAGCGGCAGCCGGCCTGGTAGGCCAGGCGGATGCGCGCTTCGTCGACGGTCTTGCTGACCGGCAGCAGCCGCACGCCGGCCGGGTCGCGGCCGGCGCGCCGGCATGCCGCGGCGATGCGTTCGCGCACCGCCGCCAGGTTGCGGCGGAAATCCTCGACCGAGGCGGCCTGGGGCCAGCGGCCGTGCTGGTCGTGCTGGGTGGGGGTATCGGCCCGGGGGGCTTCGCTGTCCGCGTTCATGTCCGGCTCATCGGTTTGTCCTATGCCAAAAGAGTATCATGTTCAGGCACGACTACAGGAGTCCGACATGTCCCGACCCAAGCCCCATACCGTGGAAGCGCCGCCGTTGCAGGTGGACGAGTGGCTGAACGTCTCCGCGCCCATCGACCTGGCCGGCCTGCGTGGGAAGGTGGTGCTGCTGTACGCCTTCCAGATGTTGTGCCCGGCCTGCCTGGCGCATGGCCTGCCGCAGGCCGAGCGCGTGCATCGCATGTTCCGCGAGGACGACGTGGCCGTGATCGGACTGCATACGGTGTTCGAGCACCACGACGTGACGGGGCCGGCCGCGCTGCGGGCCTTCACGCACGAATATCGCTGGAGCTTCCCCATCGGGATCGACCGTCCCGCGCCGGATGGGAACATTCCGATGACGATGCGGGACTATGCCCTGGGCGGCACGCCCAGCCTGGTGCTGCTGGACCGCCGCGGTCACATCCGCCTGCATCACCTGGGCAGCATCGACGACCTGGCCCTGGGCTCGGCCATCGGCCGTCTGCTGGAGGAAGGCGAGGAAGGCGGTGGCGCCGGCACGCCCGCAAGCGGACCGGCCGGCGCGGGATGCGGCCCGGATGCCTGCGTGGCGCCGGCGCCCTAGCCCAGGCAGTGCCGCAGGTCCGAGGCGATCCGCCGGCATTGCGCCGGCTCGATGCCCGACAGGGTGATGCGCAGCCCGGGCACGGCTTCGTGCACGCCGAAGGGCTGTCCGTGGCGGACCAGCCAGCCCCGCCGCGCCAGGGTCTGGGCGACCGCCTGGTCGTCGGTGGCCAGCGGCACCCACAGATTGAGTCCGTCCCCGCCTTCCAGGCAGGCGATGCCCCGTTCCCCCAGGGCATCCTCCAGGCGCTTCCTGCGCACGGCATAGTCCTTGCGGGCGCGGGACATCAGCCGGATGGCGTCGGGGCTGCCCAGCGTGGTTTCCGCCATGTCCTGCAGCAGGTGGCTGACCCAGTTCGTGCCCGATGCCAGGCGCAGGCGCAATTGCCGGGAAGTCGCTTCATCGCTGGCCACCAGTGCCATCCGGATATCGGGCCCCAGTGCCTTGGTGAGCGAACGCACCAGGGCCCAGCGCCGCGTGCCCGCGGGCAGCACGGAGTGATAGGCGGCGGTCGCCAGCAGGGCGAAGTGGTCGTCCAGGATCACGGCGACGTGCGGATGTTTCGCCAGGACGCGCGATAGCGCGCGCGCCCGCCTGGCGCTCAGGTTGCAGCCGGTGGGGTTGTGCGCACGGGGCGTCAGGATGACGGCCCGGACTCCCTTGGCCAGCGCGGCTTCCAGCGCCGGCGCCTGCATGCCCTCGGCGTCGACCGGTACGCCCACCGCCTGCAGGCCGGCCACGCGCAGCAGGTTGATGCTGCTCAGGAAGCAGGGGTTTTCCACCGCGACCTTGTCGCCCGGAACGAGCAGGGCGCCCAGCAGGCGTTCGATGGCGTCGACCGCGCCATGGGCCAGGTCGACCTCGAAGGGAGCCGGGCAGTCCTGGGCGAACCAGGCGCGGGCATGGGCCTCGAGTCCCGCGTTGATCAGCGGTTCGCCGTAGAGCCGGGGCCGGTAGGGCCTGGCGTGCAGCGCCGCGGCCAGGTCCGGCAGCCAGGCCGGGTCGGGGTTGCCGCTGGCCAGGTCCACCAGCGGCGAATCGGGCAGCGCGCCTTCCTGTTCTCCGGGCCCCTGGCCGCGTATGGTGGTGCCGCGCCGGCCCTGGGCGGTGGCGATGCCCGCCGCCACGAGGCGCTTGTACGCGGCGGCCACGGTATTGCGGTTGACGTCCAGCTGCGCCGCCAGCTCGCGCACGGGCGGCAGGCCCTGGCCGGGCAGGAGTTGCTGGGACTGGACTTGCGCGCGAACGCTGTCGAAGATCTCGGCCGCGCTCTTTCCTCGTATTCTCATGTCGTCCTAGGACAATGTCGGTGTGCTAGTTTGACACGTTGTTCCACGTAGAGAGCATTCCTCCATGACTCGCCCCCAAGCTTTCGACGCCTGGCTTGCCCGCTGGAGCCTGGAGCCCGACGGCGATCCGTGCACCACGCATTCGAGCCTCTTGCTGCCGGTGCGGCGCGACGGCAAGGCCGCCATGCTGAAGATTTCCACCGAATCCGAAGAGCGCTGGGGCGCGGGCCTGATGGTGTGGTGGGACGGCGTGGGCGCGGCGCGCGTGCTGGAGCACGAGGGCGACGCGATCCTGCTCGAGCGCGCCCTGGGGACGCGGTCGCTGGCCGGCATGGCGCGGGCGGGGCAGGACGACGAAGCCAGCCGCATCATCTGCCGGACCGTCGCCGCGCTGCATGCCCCGCGCGGCAAACCCGCGCCGGCACTGGTGCCGCTGGCCGAGCGGTTCCGGGCGCTCGAACCGGTGGCGGCCCGCCTGGGCGGCATCCTGACCAGGTCGGCCGGCGCGGCCCGGGCGCTGCTGGCCGAGCCTAGGGACGTCGTGCCGCTGCACGGGGACATCCACCACGGCAACGTCCTGGACTTCGGCGAGCGGGGCTGGCTGGCCATCGATCCGAAACGGCTGGAGGGCGAGCGTGGCTTCGACTATGCCAACCTGTTCTGCAATCCGGACCACGCGATCGCCCTGGCCCCGGGGCGCCTGGCGCGGCAGGCGGACATCGTCGCCCGGGCGGCGGGGCTGGAGCGCCAGCGCCTGCTGCAATGGATCCTGGCCTGGGCCGGCCTGTCCGCCACCTGGCTCATCGAGGACGGCGAGGACGAGCTCGTGGCGCCGACCTTGCGCATCGCGGAGCTGGCGGAGGCCGAGCTCGGTCCGGACCGGCGCTAGCCGGGGGCGGAACCGGCCGTCCGGGCGGTAGCCGCCGCCGGCGTGGCGCGCAGGGTGGCCGCCCAGAAGAGCAGGGCCGCAGCGCCGATGCCCGCGCCCATCAGGCACACGCCGTTCCAGCCCGCGTGGGCATAGACCATGGTCGAGATCGATGAGCCGGCCGCGCTGCCGATGGAGTAGAACACCATGTAGGCGGCGGTCAGGCGATTCTGCGCTTCGGGCCGCACGCGATAGATCATGCCCTGGTTGGTGACGTGCGCCGCCTGCAGCCCGAAGTCGATCACCAGGACGCCCAGGACCAGCCACAGGATGGAATGCGGCAGCATCGAGATCGGCAGCCAGGAGGCCAGCATCAGGGCGAGCGCGATGCCGGTCGTGCGCTGGCCGTGCCCGCGATCGGCCCAGCGGCCGGCGCGCGCGGCGCCCAGCGCGCCGGCGGCCCCGGCCAGTCCGAACAGGCCGACCTCGGTATGGGAGAGCGAGAAGGGTGGCGCGGCGAGCGGCAGCACCATGGGCGCGAGCAGCGTCGTGATGTCGGCGAAGATCAGCATCGCGATGATGGCGCGGATGCGCAAGACCGGTTCTTCCAGGAACAGCGTGAACACCGATGCGATCAGGCGCGGATAGGAAATCCGGGTCCCGGTGCGCCGCTGGCGGGGCAGGGCCTTGTAGAGCAGCCCGGCGATCGCCAGCGTCAGCGCCGCCGACACCAGGTACACCGTCCGCCATCCCGACAGGTCGGTCAGGAGGCCCGCGGCGGTGCGCGCCGACAGTATGCCGAGCACGATGCCGCTGGTGACCACGCCCACGACCTGGCCTCGTTCGGATGGCCGGGCGAGCGTGGCCGCGTAGGCGACCAGCGCCTGGGTGACGACCGCGAGCAGGCCCACGGCCGCCATGGAGGCGAGCAGCATGGCCGCCGTCGATGAGAGTCCTGCGCAGGCCAGGGCCAGCACGGAAAGCAGCGACTGCCCGATGATGAGCATGCGGCGATCGAGCAGGTCGCCCAGCGGCACCAGCAGGACCAGGCCCAGCCCGTACCCGAGCTGGGTCGCGCCCACGATGAGGCCGGCCACCGCGTGCGACAGGCCGAGGTCGTCCGCCATGACGTCCAGCAAGGGGTGGGCGAAATAGGCGTTGGCGACGGCCAGGCCGCTGGCGACCGCGAAAAGCAGCGTGACCGGACGCGTGAGCGGCGATGGCGCCGCGCTTGCTGTAGAACCCATGGTTGAAACTCCCGATAATTTGGTTTCATTACAAAACCGTTCGGGAGGATAAGGGTTTTAGTTTTATAATGCAACCTAATAATCGATGGAGCGCGGACCATGGTCGGACGAAAAAGCCTGAAGGGGGATTACTGCCCCAGCGCCCGGTCGCTGGACGTGATCGGCGACTGGTGGTCGCTGTTGATCGTGCGCGACGCGTTCGATGGCCTGACGCGTTTCAGCGAGTTCCAGAAAAGCCTGGGCATCGCGAAGAACATCCTGACCGAGCGCCTGCGCACCCTGGTGTCGCGCGGCATCCTGGAGGCCGTCCCGGTGGGGGACAGCGGCGCGCGGATGGAGTACCGCCTGACGGCCATGGGCCGGGACCTGTTCCCGGTGATGGTTGCCCTGCGCCAGTTCGGCGAGCGCCATCTGTTCAAGCCGGGCGAAGCGCATTCCGAACTGGTCGACCGCGAGACCGGCCTGCCGGTCCGGCTGGACATCCGTGCGCCGGACGGGCGGTCGGTGGGGCCGGACGACACGGTGCTGCTCAGGGTGCCCGAGGAATAGCGGGCAGGGCGGCGCCGTTCACCCGAACCGCCTGGCGCCCGGCACTAGCGGGAAGACTCGGTGGCCGGCGAGGCCCGCTCATGTGCCGCCCGAGGCGCGGTCTCCGGCATTTGCCGCAGGACGGGCAGCACCGCCAGCGCGACCACCGCGATCATCGCGCCCGGCGCGGCCGTCCAGCCCGTGGCCTGTACCAGCCATTCCGCCAGGAAAGGCGTCATTCCCCCGAACAGCGCGGTGGCCGCGGTCGCGCCCAGCGCGAGTCCGCTCAGCCGGCCTTCGCCCGGGAATTGCTCGGCCGTGGCGGGAGCGCCCACGGCGCTGACGCCGCCGGCGACCAGCGCCAGCGCGACAGCGCCCAGGGCGACCTGGACGGTGGTGCCGTGTGCCATGTAGGTGAACATGAACAGCGGCAGGGCCGCGCCCAGGACGGCGAGCCCGATCAGCATGGGCCGGCGTCCCAGGCGGTCCGACAGTGCGCCGGCCACGGGCGTGGCCGCGATGACCGCCACGGCGGCGACGGTCGATAGCCAGAGCGATTCGGCTTCCCCGCGGCCTCCGTTCGAGGACAGGAAGGCGGGCACGTAGGTGATGCCGACGTAATACGTGATGGAGCCCAGCGCCGAGATCGCGAAGGTCCTCAGCACGGCGGTGCGGTGATGCGTGAGCGTATGCAGGATGGGCGAGGCGGGTATGGTGCGCTGGCGCTGCTGCCTTTCGAAGTCCGGCGACTCCTGCATGGCCGAGCGGGCGATCCAGATGCTGCCCGCCAGGGCAGCGCCGACGAAGAAGGGAATGCGCCATCCCCAGGCGTCGAGCCGGGGGGTATCCAGCAGCGCCACGGTCGCGGCCGACACCGCCACCGCCAGCAGCGCGCCGACTTCGCTGGCGGCCGAGGCGAGCGACGTGACCAAGCCCCGGCGACCGGGAGGCGCGCCTTCCAGCAGGTAAGCCACCACGCTGGTATATTCGCCGCCCACCGAGAAGGCCATCAGGCAGCGCAGGACCAGCAGCAGCACGCCGGCCGTGGCGCCCAGGCTGCCGTAGGCGGGCAGCAGCGCGGTCGCCAGCATGGCGGCCGTCATCAGCGCCATGGACAGCAGCAGCGTCCGGCGGCGGCCGTGGCGATCGCCGATGTGGCCGAACACGAGGGCGCCCAGGGGACGCATGAAGTACGAGACGGCGAAGCCGGCCAGCGTGGCCAGCAGGGAGAGCTCGCCGCCGCCGAAGAAGACGCGGGACAGGACCGTCGCGAAGTACAGGTACAGCGTGAAGTCGTACCATTCGACGATCGTCGACAGGGCGGCGATCGTCAGGGATCCGCGCGAGATGACGGGGGCCGGGGTGGGGCCGCTGGCCGCCGCCGGCATGTCAGGAAAGAGGAATCGTGGCCATGTTCCCGGGAATGATATAGGGATGGCCGGCTCCTGAAAACGCCGGACGGCCTTGCTTGAGCCTAGCGCGCCACCACCGCGAACGCCCCTTCCTTGTCGACCCGTGCCCAGTAGGCCGATTTCGTGGCGTCATAGCCCACGGCCACGGCGCACGAGGCATCGACGTCGGCGGGCAGGGCGGTCAAGAACGCGGCCTGGTAGGGCTGCTTGCTGATGCACGCGGCGGAGGCCAGCGCGACCCACTTGCCGTCCGCGTCGCGGCGCGCCAGCGTGGTGGCGGTGGCGTCGGCGCCCGAGGGCAGCGCGAACTCCAGCACATAGGTGTCGCCGCCCTGGTCGGCGCTGAGTTCCCACTGGCGCGTGGCATGCGCCGGCAACTGCACCGGCAGCTTGCCGCTTTCCGAACCGTCGCCGTAGCTGCCCGGCAGGCCGGTGGTGGCCGTGATGTCCTTGGCGCGTCCCCACGGATCGATGTAGGTGCCGGTCTGCCCCGCGATGCCGCTTATCCACAGCACGTCGGACACCGTGTCCTTGCCGCGCTCCTGCCAGTTCAGCGCGACCAGCTTCTTCAGGTCGATGGTGGTCGCGCGGACCTCGATCTCCTCGTCCCCGGTGCCCTCGTTCACCAGCCGCGCACGCTGGCTGTTGTTGAGGTTGCGGCTGAAGCTCTCGTCGCTGATGAACATGTAGCGGTACATCATGGACAGCATCTCCATGTTGCTGCCGGCGTAGGAGTAGCCGGGCGTGGCGCTCATGCCGCGGGTGCGGGTGTCGTAGCGGTTGAAGCTGCGGTTCGTACCGTCCAGCAGGCGCGCGCGATGGCCGCTGGCCGAGGCGCAATAGCTGGTGCGATAGGACGGATCGTAGGCGCTGTTGCGCTGGATGTCGGCGGGCACGCTGCCAGGGAACACCACCTTTTCACAGCGCTGCGTGGAGCGGACGAACCGGTCCAGCAGTTTCCACTGCGGCGTGGTGAGTTCCTTGGGGCCGTCCTCGTTGCGGGTGACGGAATGCGTGGCGAAGTACGAGCGGTAGTCCAGCATGCCGCCCTGGATGGTGAAGATCGAGGCGTTGGCATCGACAAAGCCCGTGTCCTCGTGCTGCACCTTGTGCATCAGCACGCTCTGGATGCGTTCGTGTTCGCCGAAGCGCGTCTCGTAGCCCTTGTAGGCGGCGTCGCCCGAGATGATCTGCTGGAAGCCAAGGTCGGAATCGTCGCGGATGAGGCTGCGGGCATAGTGGTGCTCGTGCCCCGAGACGTAGATCACGTCGTGTTCGGCGAACAGCTTGCGGTATTTGTCGTAGGCTTCGCGGAACTTGGTGTCGTTGACGATGGCCAGGCTGCCGTCGACGATGTTCTCCCGTACCAGGCCGTAGCGGTTGCCGGCGAAGGAGTTGTGGGTCTGGAGGATGATGTGGTCGACCTTGCCTCCGTGTTCCTTGACCATGCCTTCCACGAAGTCGTAGGCCCGTTCCAGCCAGCCGTACGAGATGTTGATGAACAGCACGTTGTCGCGCACCAGCGCGTAGTTCTTGTAGGCCGAGCCGGGCATGTGCCATGCGTCGGCGGGGATGAAGCCTTCCACCGTGTCGTACCAGTCCTGGTCTATGCCCTTGGGGTCGTGGTTGCCCATGATGGGCAGGATGGTCATCCTGCCCTTGTACTGCTCCGCCAGGCCGCGCCACAGCGCGTATTCGGCCGGGGTGCCGTTTTCCACGAGATCGCCCACCGCCAGGACCACGTTGACCCCCGACTTCGCGTACAGGTCCAGGATGGCCTTCATGGGATGCAGGGCGACGCCGGAGTCGCCGCCCTGGGTGTCGGGCAGGATGCCGACGCGCAGCGTGGGCGTGACCGGATCCGTCGGTGTGCTGGGGCCGGTCGGCGTGCCGGGGCCGGTCGAAGCGGAGCCGTCTCCACCGCCGCAGGCGGCCAGCGTGGACAGCACGGCGAGCGCCAGGGCGGCGGCCGCCCCGCGCCCGGTCTTGGCGATACGTATGGACATCGTTTGTTCCCCCGAAAGCGGCGCAGATTAGGGGGTCGATATGACCGCGTCATTGCTGCGGATGCGGGACTCCGCCGGACAGGGTAAAAACACACTGGCGCCGAACCGGTGCCCGGCCCGGCGTTCCGGAAGAGGCCGGATTCCATACAGAGGGGATGTCAGTGAAGCTGAAAGACCGAGTAGCCATCATCACGGGAGCCGCCGCCGGCATCGGGCGGGCCACCGCATGGAAATTCGCCGGCGAGGGCGCCACGGTGATCCTGTGCGACCGGGCGGCCGACGCCGCGCGGGAACAGGCGCGGGCGCTGCAGGAGGCCGGCCACCAGGCCGTGGCCCATGCGCTGGACGTGACCGACCGCGAGGGAATCGACGCGGTCGTCGCAGCCATCAAGTCCAGGTTCCACCGCATAGATATCCTGGTCAACAACGCGGGCATCACGCAGGATGCGCGGTTGGCGCGCATGACCGAACAGCAGTTCGACCAGGTCATCGACGTGAACCTGAAGGGCGTGTTCAATTGCACCCAGGCCGTCGTCGACACCATGCTGGAACAGCAGCGCGGCGTCATCCTGAACGCATCGAGCGTGGTCGGCCTGTACGGGAATTTCGGGCAGACCAACTATGCGGCCAGCAAGTTCGGCGTGATCGGTTTCACCAAGACCTGGGCCCGCGAACTGGGCCCCAAGGGGATACGGGTGAACGCGGTCTGCCCGGGCTTCGTCGAGACCGACATCCTGAAGAGCATGCCCGAGAAGGTGCTGGACGGGTTCCGCACCTCCTGCTGGATGAGGCGGCTGGGGGCGCCGGAGGAAATCGCCAATGTGTACGCCTTCCTGGCTTCCGACGAGGCGAGCTACGTCAATGGCGTGGCGTTGGAGGTGTCGGGGGGGATGTCCGTCTGACCTATGGCCGGCGGTTCATATCACGGCTACATCGTTCGCATAATTGCGAATAAAAGGAGGATGCTGTAACGTGTTTAGCAATTAGAATCAATTGCACATCGTCGTATGAGCTATTACAGCGAGACGGAAAGGCCGCTGCTCAAGCGGTTCCTGCGTGTCCTCGTCGCCTTCCTGGCCGTCTGTTTCCTGAACGCCGCGATCCTCCGCATCGCCTGCCATGCGGGCGGCGTCCCGGAATCCCGGCTGCTGTCCAGCTTCGCCGTGGGGTGCCTGTAAAGGTACGGATCCATCGCGCCGCCGCACGGCGCGCTCATTTGGCCGAGCCGCGTTTTCTTCTCTTGCGTTCCACGCTGTACACCACCAGCAGCGCACAGGCCAGCCAGACCAGCAGGACTTCCAGAAGCATGGATTCCATCCGACATCGAAGTTAGAGCGAATGCTTCTTGATGATAGTGGGCGCTTCCATATTTCGCCAATTGATTAAACGAAACGTGGCAATAGGATTTGGCTTCGTGGCTCGTCCTCATGGCCGCGGATGCCCCATTTGAGTGATGTGATGGTTCTGCCATGACGATATCCTGAGACAAGGGGGACAGTTGCTGCCCGTGCTTGGGATTTTCCTGCTGGCAGAGTCACATCATGGATATCACTTCTTCTTGCCGCTCTCGCATGCTGGGCGGTTTGGTCGCGCTTGCCTGCGCGGGCGGCCTGGCGCCGGCCCGGGCGGCAGATTCCGGCGCGCTGTTCCGCCAGCTCGGCCAGATCATCGAGCAGACCGGCCGGGCCCTCGCCGAGGATCAGCGGCGGCAGGAAGAGGAGGAGCAGCGTGCCGCCGAGAACGCGCGCCGCGAGCAGGAGCTGCAGGCGCAGCGGGAACGCGAGGCGGCGGCCCGGCAGCGGGAGCAGCGGGAAGCGGCCAGGCAGGAACAGGAGCGGGCCCTGCGGGCGCTGGCGCCGCCGCCCGAGTACCAGGACCGCATCGTGATTCACAAAAGCCTGCTCGGCATGCAGGAAACCGGCAACGCGCGGCCGGATTTCGACATCACGGCGCGCACCACCATCAGTATCTCCCCCGACGGCGCCTGGCTGGCCTTCGAGGCAACGGACGGGCGGATCATGCTGCGCGATACGGCATCGGGCAAGGACAGGGTGGTGCCGACCCGCGTGCCGCCCGGCCAGTCTTCCCGCTCGCTGGCCTTCGTCGGCAACGAGGCGCTGCTGGTAAGCGGCCTGAAGAACGGTTCCGAAGTGGTCGACCTGCAAGGCAATTCGCTGCGCACGTTGCCGCCGAGCGCGTACTTTCCGTGGTCGAAGGAGGTGGGCGGCCGCTACATCGTCCAGCACTTGCGGATGAGCGATTCCGACAAGGGACTGCGCTGCCTGGGGGTGAGCTACTACGACGCCAGGGGAGTCGACCTGGGCGGCGTGTCGGTGGACGATGCCGAGGCTTGCGCTGCCCGCATCGACGACAAGGGCCGGCAGGAATTCCTCGCCCACAAGGATGGCGTGGTCAGCTATTACGTCAATGGCGTCAAGACCGGCGAGTTCCGCGGCGACGACCGGCGTCCGGCGGAGCAGTACAAGCGTCTCGGCTATCAATGGATAGGCAACACGCCGTATGCCTACTCCGAGATCGGGGAATGGGATAACCCGTCGCATCGGCTGAGGGTGTGGGACGTGGCCCAGGGGAAGATGCTGTGCGAGCTGCCCGGCCATGTCGCCGGGATACCGTATGCCGACAAGCGGGGCAATATCCTGACGGCACAGCCGCCCGTCAGGGTGAGTCTGCCCGATTGTTCGATGGTGCGCGTCAGCAACGGCAACAAGCGGCTGATGGGCTGGGGGGAGATCGCCTACCTGCACGATGAGCAGACCGGCAAGGTCGACGTCATGGATCCGTCGACGTGGCAGCGCCGCATCACGTTGCAGACGCTGCACCGCAGGTCTCCACAGGACCGGTCGTTCTCCGGCGTGTTCCAGGAGCTGCCGGGCCACCCGGACCAGGTGCTGGTGACGTCGTATGCGACCGAGTCCCAGATACCGGCGCAGTTGTTCGACACGAAGACGGGCCAGTTGCTGCGCACCCTGCCGCCCGGCCGGTTCCAGGCGGGGTACATCATCCAGCAGGACCTGCTGACCGGCCAGTCATTCAGCTGGCGCTCGCGTCTCTGGCGCCTCGCCTACGACGACGGCGCCGGCAAGGCGACCACGGCGTTCCTGGCCGCCTTGAAGAAGGACAAGTTCGAGACCTCGGCCGAGTACCAGAAGCGGCTGGCCACGCTGACCATGCCACATACGATGAAGGTCGCGCTGCGGGACTACGACGCCGACCGGGGCATGTTCATCGGCACCTGGCGCAACGTGCAGGTCTCGGTGCCGCTGCCGCCGGCGCAGGCCCGGCAGTTCGCCGACGCGAAGGAAATGAGCATGACGGGCGACCTGCGCGCGATCGACGAGGATTACCTGGAACTGCGCAACGCCAGCGTGACCACGCCAGGCGGACAGGTGGTGAAGCTGGCGCTGCCGGATGGACCCGCCCCGAAGATCCAGCCGCGGCCCCAGGCCGTGCGCCAGGGGGAAGGGGCCGGCCCGGTGGCCGGCGCGGCGGCCGCGCGTGCCACGGCCGGCGCGCAAGGGGGGCGCTGCACGGGAACCATGGCGCACCTGGCGCCCCAGCTACGCCCCTATACCACGCCCATGCTGGCCGACACCCGCAAGGAAATCCTGGAGATCAACGTGGCGTCGACCCTGGCCAAGGTAAAGGCCGGGGGCGGAACGGCCGCCATGCTGCGCGAGCAGGCGGACCAGTTCGACCGGGCGGCGCGCGACGCGGCCACCACCGCCAACCAGAGCGACGGCGGCGGCAACAGCATCGCCAAGGCCGATGGCGGCACGTTGCCGTTGAACTGGCCGTGCGAGGGGATCCATTCGTCGGCCGTCTGCGGCTACATCATCATGCGCTGGCAGGCGCTCGTGACGAGGGAGTTGGCCAGCATCTACTCGACGTGCCAGGGAGGATGAGGCCGGCGGCCCCTGGCCGTCACGCGGGCCCGTAGCCTCCGCCGCCGGGCGTTTCGATCTCCACCCGGTCGCCCGCCCGCAGTTCGGCCCGATCCGCGTGGTCCAGCGGCTCGATCCGTCCGTCGGCGCGCAGCACGCGAGCCAGTCCGGGCGCGCCGGGTTGCCCGCCGCACAGGCCGAAGGCCGGATGGTGCCAGCCGTTGGCCAGCAGCGATACCGTCATGGGTTCCAGGAACCGCAGCGTGCGCACGCCGCCGTCGCCGCCGCGCCAGCGTCCGTCGCCGCCCGAACCGTGTCGGATCTCGTAGCGTTCCAGCCGCACCGGGAAACGCAGTTCCAGTACCTCCGGATCGGTCAGGCGCGAATTGGTCATGTGAGTCTGCACGACCGATGTGCCATCGAAGCCGCCGGCCAGGCTGCCGTTTTCATCGAAGCGGCCGCCCGCGCCCGAGCCGCCGGAGATGGTTTCGTAGTACTGGTGGCGGGCGTTGCCGAAGGTCAGGTTGTTCATGGTCGGCTGGCTGCTGGCCATGATGCCCAGCGCGCCGTACAGCGCATTGGTCACGCAGGTGGAGGTTTCGACGTTGCCGGCCACCACGGCGGCCGGATAGCGCGGGTTCAGCATCGAACCTTCGGGGACCACGATGGTGAGCGGCTTCAGGCCGCCCGCGTTCATGGGAATGTCCTCGTCCAGCAGCGTGCGGAACACGTACAGCACGGCGGCCGAGGTAACGGCGCGCGGCGCGTTGAAATTGTTGGGCAACTGCCTGGACGTGCCGGTGAAATCCAGCGTGGCACTGCGGGTGGCGTGGTCCACGGTGACCGCCACGCGCACCTGCGCGCCGTTGTCCAGCGATACCGCGAAACTCCCGTCGCGCAGGCGGCTGATGGCCCGGCGCACGGATTCCTCGGCGTTGTCCTGCACGTGGCCCATGTATGCCTGCACGACGTCCAGGCCGAAGTAGCGCACCATGGCCATGAGTTCCTCGCGGCCTTTCTCGTTGGCGGCCACCTGGGCGCGCAAGTCGGCGATGTTCTGGTCGATGTTGCGCGCGGGATGCCGCGCGCCGGCCAGCAACTGCCGCATCTCGGCCTCGCGCAGATGTCCGTCGCGCACCAGCAGGAAGCTGGTGATGAGCACGCCCTCGTCGTCGATGGTGCGCGAGTCGGGCGGCATGGAGCCGGGCGTCAGGCCGCCGATGTCGGCGTGATGGCCGCGCGAGCCCACGTAGAACAGCACGCGGGTGCCGGCCTCGTCGAAGATGGGGGTGATGACCGTGACGTCGGGCAGATGGGTGCCGCCGGCGTAGGGGTCGTTGAGCACGTAGGCGTCGCCGGGCCGCAGCGTGCCCTGGGTACTGTCGATGACGGCCCGGACGCTGGCGCCCATGGACCCCAGGTGCACCGGGATGTGGGGGGCGTTGGCGACGAGGTCGCCCTGTGCGTCGAAGATCGCGCACGAGAAATCCAGGCGTTCCTTGATGTTGACCGAGTGCGCGGTGTTCTGCAGGCGCCAGCCCATCTGCTCGGCGATGGACATGAACAGGTTGTTGAAGATCTCCAGCATCACCGGATCCGCCTCGGTGCCGACGGCGCGGCGCTGGGGCCGGGGCTGGGCGCGTTCGAGCACGATGTCGCCGTTCGCGGTCGCGGTGGCCCGCCAGCCGGGATCGACCACGGTGGTGGCGTTGGCATCGGTGATGATGGCGGGGCCGGCGATGACGTCGCCGGCCCGCAGGTCGGCGGCGGCGTAAAGGGGGCTGTCCTGCCATGCGCCGGCATGGATGGCGACGCTGTCGCGGGCCTGCAGTTGCGTGCCGGCCTCGCGCGCGGGGCGGCCGAACCAGGCGGCGCGCGCGCTCTGGGGGCCTTGCCCGGCGGTGGCCTCGGCCATCACGGAATCGATCACCAGCGCGCGGCCGGGCATCAGGAAGGCGAAGCGCTGGCGATAGGCGCGCTCGAATTCGGCCAGCATGTCCGAGGTCTCGCCCAGCGGCACCGGCAGCGCGGTGTCGGTACCCTCGTAGCGCAGATAGGCTCGCTCGGCGATCCGGATGTCGGCCGCCTCGCAGCCCTGGGCCTGGAGTTCGCCCTTGGCCGCGGCGCCCAGTTCGTCCAGCACCCGGCGCGCCTCGGCGCGGCCGTCGTCGTCGAAGCGGCGCTCCACCGAGCGTTCCCGCACGGCGGTGGCGACGGCCAGGCCCATGCCGTAGGCGGACAGCACGCCGGCCAGCGGATGGATCAGCACGCGCGGCATGGCCAGCGCGTCCGCGACGGCGCAGGCATGCTGGCCGCCCGCGCCGCCGAAGGTGGTCAGGGTGTAGCGGGTGATGTCGTAGCCGCGCTGCACGGAAATCAGCTTGATCGCGTTGGCCATGTTGGTGACCGCGATCTCCAGGAAGCCGTGCGCCAGCGCCTCGGGCGTGGTGGCGCGGCCGGTGCCGCGCTCGACTTCGCCGGCCAGTTCGGCGAAGCGCGCGCGGACCACGTCGGCATCCAGCGGCTGGTCGCCACCGGGACCGAACACGGCGGGAAAGTGCGCAGGCTGGATGCGGCCCAGCATGACGTTGGCGTCGGTGACGGTCAGTGGTCCGCCGCGCCGGTAGCAGGCGGGCCCGGGATCGGCGCCGGCCGATTCGGGGCCCACGCGCAGCCGCGTGCCGTCAAAGCGCAGGATGGATCCGCCGCCGGCGGCCACCGTGTGGATGCTCATCATGGGCGCGCGCAGCCGCACGCCCGCCACCAGCGTGTCGAAGGTACGTTCGTATTCGCCGGCATAGTGGGATACGTCGGTCGAGGTGCCGCCCATGTCGAAGCCGATGATGCGGTCGAAGCCGGCGGCGGCCGACACGCCGGCCATGCCGACGATGCCGCCGGCGGGGCCGGACAGCACGGAGTCCTTGCCCTGGAAGGCGCGGGCGTCGGTCAGGCCGCCGCTCGATTGCATGAACTGCAGGCGCACGCCGGGCAGGGCGGACGATACACGGTCCACGTAGCGGCGCAGCACGGGCGACAGATAGGCGTCGACCACGGTGGTATCGCCGCGCGCGACGAAGCGGATCAGCGGCGAGACGGCGTGCGAGGCGGAGACCTGCGCATAGCCGAGTTCACGCGCGATCGCCGCCAGCCGCAGTTCGTGCGCCGGGTTGCGGTAACCGTGCATGAGCGCGATGGCGATGGACTGGTAGCCCTGCGCCCGGCCTTCGGCCAGGGCCGACCGGGCCTGCGCCTCGTCCAGTTCGGCGACGATGGCGCCGTCGGCGGCCAGGCGCTCATCGATCTCGACCACGAGGCTGGCGAGCTGTTCGGGCAGGACGATCTCGCGGTCGAACAGGCGCGGCCGGTTCTGGTAGGCGATGCGCAAGGCGTCGCGAAAGCCCCGGGTGACGGCCAGCAACACGCGTTCGCCCTTGCGTTCCAGCAGCGCGTTGGTGGCGACCGTGGTGCCCATGCGTACGACCTCGATGCGATCGGCGGGTACCGGTTCGCCGGGAGCCAGCCCCAGCAGGCGTCGTATGCCTTCGACGGCGGCATCGTCGTAGCGTCCGGGGTTCTCGGAAAGCAGCTTGGCCGTCGCCAGCGAGCCGTCGGGGCGGCGTCCGATCACGTCGGTGAAGGTGCCGCCGCGGTCTATCCAGAATTCCCAACGGGCATCGTCGGCGGGGGAAGAGGAGGTTGTATTCATAGCGATGAGGCCGCGCGGGCGGCCTGGTCATAAAGGCCCGACAGCATGCGCAGGCGCCGGGCCACGTCGGACAGGGAGGCGCCGTCGGCCAGTTCGCCTTCGACGCTGGCAAGCAGGCAGCGGCCCCGGACGGCGCGGAAGCGATCGATCAGCGCCGCGCCTTCCCCGGTGGTGGCGTAGAGCACTTCCTTGCCGCTTTTTTCGCCGCGCACCAGGCCCATGCCAGCCAGTTTCTTCAGCGAGTAGTTGATGACGTGCGTGTCTTCGTAGTTCAGGGTGAAGCAGATGTCGGCCAGTTTCTTGCCCCGCTTCCGATGGTGGACGTGGTGCAGCACCAGCACGTCCGTGACCGCGAGGTCGGCCGCGCCGGCCGCCGCCATGCAGCGCACGATCCAGCGGCTGAACGCATTGTGGGCGATGATCAACCCGAACTCGAGCTCGGACAGCTCGGCATGCGGACCCGTGGCCAGGTGCGCCGAGGACAGGATGCGCAGACGTTCGCCGGCCTCGTCCGACGCGTCCGGGCGCCGGCCGTCATTCGTCATCGTCGTCGCCCTCGCCGGCGAACAGGCGTTCCTTGGGCGGCGCGATCTCGGTCACGAGATCGCGTACCAGCGGCTTGTTCGGCAGGGGTTCGACCGTGTGCGAGGTGCCCGGCTCGAGCTTGGCCAGACAGGCGTACACGACCTTGCCGTCCAGGCGCATCATGCATTCCTTGCAGGCATTGGCGTTGATGCAGGCATAGCGGAAAGCCAGCGTATCGTCCTGGTGCGCGCGCACCCAGCGCAGCGCGTCCAGCAGCGACGCGGCAGCCTGGGGAGGTACGTCGTATTCGACGACGCGGGCCTCGGTGCCGGCGCCGGCGCGCTGGATCTTCAGGCGGATGGAGTCGTTGGTCGATGTCATGCGATGTCCTCCTGCGTGGCCTCGAGGCGCTGGACGGGCTGGGTGGCCAGCGTCCATTGGCCGTCGCGCCAGGCGATGGTCTGGTTCAGCGTCCAGGCGTCTTCCTGCCCGGGATGGTCTTCGCGCTGGTGCGCGCCGCGGCTCTCGCGCCGCGCCAGCGCGCAGCGGGTCACGGCCTCGGCCACCAGCAGCATGTTGCGCAGGTCCAGCGTGTCCAGCCGCACCGGGTCCTGCGGCCCGCCGCCCGGCAGGTCGCTGCCGGCCCGTGTCCGCAATGCGTCCAGCCCGTCCAGAGCCTGCCGCAGGCCCGCCTCGGTGCGGAAGGGGCCGACGTGCGCCTGCATGAGCGCCTGCAATTCCTCGATCAGGGACGCGGCATTGAGCGCGTCCGGCTCGCCGTGGCGCGGCGCGAGCCGTTGCAGCCAGGGGCGGGCCAGGGCCTCGAGTGCTTCCAGCGAGGGCGGCTCCGGGCAGTCGGCGGCCGCGGCGCGGCCGGCCCGCAGTCCGAAGGCGATCGCCTCGGTGATGGCGTTGCCCGACAGCCGGTTCGCGCCGTTGGCGCCGCCCACGGCCTCGCCCGCGGCATACAGGCCGGGCACGTCGGTGGCGAGGTCGGTGTTCACCCGGATGCCGCCCATGTGATAGTGGGCGATGGGCGCCACTTCTATCATCTGCTTCGTCAGATCGATGCCGGCCTTGGCCAGCTTGTTGATGATGGGGCCGAACGCCGCGCGCAGCGTGTCTTCCGGCACGTGACGGAAGCTCAGCCACGCGCCGCCGGCCGGCGTGCCGCGGCCGGCCTCGACCTCCTTCAGGATGGCGTAGGTCGCGGCGTCGCGGGTGGTGGTGTAGCCCTGGCCTTCGGCGGCGTTGCCGTAGCGTTCGACGAATTCCTCTCCCTGGTTGTTCAGCAGCTTGCCGCCCAGCTTGTAGCGGAAGGGATCCCACATGATGGGGTCGAAGCCGACCAGGCGCGGCGCCAGGTGGCCGATGGGGAAGAACTGCACGAACTCCATGTCGATCAGCCGGGCGCCCGCGCGCAGGGCCAGCGCGAAACCGTCGCCGCCCATGTTGAGCGAGGCGCTGTTGCGGCGGTACAGGCGCGTCAGGCCGCCGGTGGCGATGATGGTGGCGCCGGCCCGTATCAGGACCGGGTCGCCGGAGCCCAGGTGCAGCGCCACGGCGCCGGTGACGCGGCCGTCCTTGCGCAGCAGTTCCACCACCAGCAGGTCGCCCACGCGCCGCACGCCGGGCTCGCGCGCGGCCTGCGCGCGCAGGGTCTTGGCCACCGCGGGGCCGGTGTTCAGGTAGTCGACGTAGACGCAGCGGGGGCGGTCGTGGCCGGGGGCCCGGGTCTGTGCCATCCGCTCGCCGTCGCGGGCCCAGCCCACGCCCCAGCGGTCCAGCAGGCGGATCGCGTCCACGCCTTCCTCGCACAGCAGCCGGGCCAGGGGTTCGCTGCACAGGCCGCGGCCCGCCGTCAGCGTGTCGCGCAGGTGATGCTGCCAGTGGTCCGGCCCTTGTTCGCCCAGGGCGGCGGCCACGGTCATCTGGGCCATGATGGTGGCGCCGCCGCGCCCGATCAGGCTGCGGTCGGCCAGCAGGGCCCGCTTGCCGGCCTGCGAGGCGGCGATGGCCGCGCTCATGCCGGCACCGCCGGCGCCTATCACCAGCACGTCGGTTTCCAGCGTGTGCAGGGTGGGATGGGACATGTTCATTCTCCGTTGGGGGCCAGCGCCCCCTCCAATTCGCGGGCCGGGGCTTCCGCGCCCAGGTAGGCCTGCTGCACGGCGGGGTCCGCCGCGAGATCGGCGGCATTGCCTTGCAGCACCACGTGGCCGTGCTGCAGCACATAGGCCCGGTCGGCCAGCTCCAGCGCGATGCGGGCGTTCTGTTCCACCAGCAGGATGGTCTGGCCGGACGCCTTCCAGCGGAACAGCACCTCGTAGACCGCATCGACGAATTTCGGCGACAGGCCCATCGACGGCTCGTCGATGCAGACCAGGCGCCCGCGCCGCAGCCACGCCCGGCCCAGGGCCAGCATCTGCTGTTCCCCGCCCGACAGCGTGCCGGCCAGCTGGCCCCGGCGCTCGGCCAGGCGCGGGAAGGCCTGGAACACCTCGTCGAGGTCGGCGGCCACGGCGGACTTGTCGTGGCGCCGCGGGTAGGCCCCCAGCAGCAGGTTTTCGCGCACCGTCATGTCCGGAAACACACGGCGCCCCTCGGGTACGCTGGCCACGCCCAGCCCGATGACCTCGGCGGGCGCCAGGCCCTGGATCTCGCGGCCGTCCAGCAGGACGCGTCCGTTGGACGGGCGGGCCAGGCCCAGCACCGACTTGAGGGTCGTGGACTTGCCCGACGCGTTGCCGCCCAGCACGGAGACCACTTCTCCGGCCTGGACACGCAGGCTGACGCCGAACAGGGCCTGGACGGCGCCGTAGTGCACGTCGACCGCGTCCAGTTGCAGCAGGGGGGAGGAAGAGGGCAGCTCAGCCAAGATGGGCATCCGAGTTGACCGGCCGCCTGCGCGCGCGGCCGAGGTAGGCTTCGACGACTTCGGGATGGTCCAGCGCCTCGGCCGGGGTGCCGGTGGCCAGTATCCGCCCCTGATTGAGGACGATGGCCTGGTCGGCGATGCGCCGGACCAGGGACAGCTTGTGCTCGACGACCAGGATGCCGAGCTGCGGCTGTTCCGCGCGCAGCGCGAGCAACAGATCGGTGAGTTCGGCGGTTTCGCTGGGGTTCATGCCGGCGGCCGGTTCGTCGAACAGCACGAAGCGCGGCCGGGCAGCCAGCACGCGCGCCAGTTCCAGGCGCCGGCGGTTCGCGTACGAAAGACTGTAGGCCGGCTGGTCGCGCCGCGGCCAGAGCCGTTCGCCGAAGCGTTGCAGGGCCGCGCGGGCGCGTTCCTCTGCCTCGGCCCGGCGGCGGCGCCAGGCGGGCAGGCCGAGCAGCTCGCCGGCGATCTCGGTCAGCGGATCGACCAGCCGCGCGGACCCCGCGCGGCCGAGCAGCCCGGCCTGGGTGCCCAGCATCACGCTGTCCCATACGCTCAGGGCGGGGAACACGCGCGAAGTCTGGAAGCTGCGGCCCAGGCCCAGCCGGGCGATGCGCTCGGGGGCCAGTCCGTCGATGCGGCGGCCATCCAGGAAGACATGTCCCGACGAAGGTTTCTCGACTCCGCTCAGCAACTGGATCAGGGTCGACTTGCCGGCGCCGTTGGGGCCCACCAGCGCCACGGTCTGGCCCGGGGTGACGGCGAAGCTGACGTCGTCCACCGCCTTGACGCCGCGGAAATGGCGGCTCAGGCGCTCCACCCGCAGTCCTCGTTGTTCATCGCGAGTCGTCATATCAGTCGTTCATGGCAAAGAGGAGTCCGTTGCGACGCGTGTTTCGATCGAGGGCACAGCGGATCCGGCTTTGCCGGTCCGCCAGTGCCGCCCCCTTGAGGGGGCGCGCGTAGCGCGTAGGGGGTGGGTTTCATCTTGCTCCGAGGAGGCCATGGGGACGCAGGCGCAGCATGATCAGCAGCGCCAGTCCGTAGGCGACCATGCGCCATTCGGCGAAGGGCCGCAGCAGTTCCGGCAGCAGGGTCAGCGCGAAGCCGGCCAGCGCCGCGCCGGTCAGGTTGCCCAGCCCCCCCAGCACCGCGATGGTCAACAGCAGGATGGAGGCGCTGACGGTGAAGCTCTCGGGGCTGACCACGCTCTGCACGTAGGCGAACAGGCCGCCCGCCAGGCCCGCCAGCAGGCCGGAACAGGCGAAGCCCACGAGCAGGTAGCGGCGCACCGGCAGTCCGGCGGTATGCGCCGCCAGCCGGTCCTCGCGTATGCCGCGCCAGGCCCGGCCCACGCCGGAGTCCAGCAGGCGCTGCGCCAGGAACAGGGCGATCCCGGCCACGGCCGCGACCAGCCAGAACTTGCCGGCCAGGCTCGGCAGCGGCAGTCCGCCCAGCAGCGCCAGCCTGGGCGCCGGGATGCCGATGAACCCCATGGGGCCGCGCGTGACGTCCAGCCAGCTCATGAACACCAGATAGCCGATCTGCCCGACGGCCAGCGTGCCCAGCGCGGCCGTGTGGCCGCTGAGCTTGAGCAGCGGCAGGGCAGCCACCACCGCCACACAGGCGGTGGCCGCGGCGGCGCCGATCAGCGCGGCCTCGGCCGGCCAGCCGGCATTGCGGGCCAGCAGCCCGACCGCGTAGGCGCCCACGCCGTAGAAGGCCGTATGTCCGATGGACAGCACGCCCAGCGCCCCGGAGACCAGCGTGACGCTGGCCACCAGCAGGGCGAAGATCATGGCGTAGACCACGGCCTGCAGAAAATAGGCGTTCTGCGTGAGCGCCGGCAGCAGCGCCAGCACGGCTGCTGCCGCCAGGAAGCCCCAGGGCGGGAGTTCCCAGGCGCGCACGGCGCCGCGCTGGCTGGAGGACGAGGCCAGCACGCTGGTGGTCGGCATGGCGCCCGCCGCGCCGCTGGCGCCGCCCAGCGCGTCCAGGCGACGGTCGCCCAGCAGCCCGTGCGGCCGGAACACCAGGAAGACCAGCACCAGGCAGAACGCCACCAGGTCGCGCGATCCTTCGCCGATGTAGGCGCTGGCCAGCGTTTCGACCACGCCCAGCAGCAGGCCGCCCAGCACCGCTCCCGGCGTGCTGGTCAAGCCGCCCAGCAGCGCCGCCGCGAAGCCTTTCAGGCCGAAGGGCAGCCCCATCTGCGGGAACACGCTCTTGAAATAGAGCGCGACCAGCACGCCGCTCAAGGCGCCCAGCGCGCCGGCCAGGGCGAAGGCCAGTTGCCGCACGCTGCCGGTACGCACGCCCAGTTGCGCCGCGGCATCGCGATCCTGCGCGGTGGCGCGCAGCGCGCGGCCCCACCACGAGCGCGACAGGAACAGCGTCAGGGCCAGCGTGGCCAGCGCGCCGAAACCGAAGATCAGCAGGTCGGTGCTGGTGATGTAGGCGTTGCCGAAGTAGTAGGTGGCTTCATCGAACGATACGGGAAAGGACTGGCTCTCGGGCGACCAGACGATCTCGGCCAGCTGTTCGATGATGAGACTGATCGCCAGCGTGGACAGCACCGGGGCGATGTACGGCGCGTTCTCCAGCGGCCGCAGCGCCACCCGTTCGAGCAGCATGCCCAGCAGCGCGACGATGAGCACCGAGCCGGTGGCCGCGACGGGCAGCGGCAGTTGCAGCACGGCCACGCCGGTGAAGGCGATGAAGGCGCCCAGCATGAACAGCGCGCCCTGCGCGAAGTTGATGAGATTGGAAACGCCGAACACCAGCGAGAAGCCGAGCGCGATCAGCGCGTAGACCTGGCCGATGGCCAGGCCGTTCAGAATCTGGCTGGCGAATAATTCGAGCATGGGTATGGGTGCGGTGGCCGGAAAAGGCTGCGCCGGCCGCGCCGTGAGGCGGGCCGGCGGCAGGCGCTGAAGGAAATCACTTGTTCAGTTGGAATTCGCCGTTGCGGATCACCAGGAAAGTGGGCGCCTTGCGCACGTTGCCGTTCTCGTACTTGGTCACGCCGGTGACGCCCTCGTAGGCGGGGCCGCCCGCCAGTTCGTCGCGCACACTCTGCCCGGTCAGCGGCTTGCCCGATTGCACGACGCGGCGGATGGCGGCCACACCCACGCCGGCCGCGTCATAGGCCAGCGCGGCGAACTGGTCCGGCGTGCGGTTGTACTTGGCGCGGTAGGCGTCGACGAAGGCCTTCTTGGACGGATCGCCGGCGAAGAAGATGCTGTGCACGACCACGCCCTCGGCGGCCTTGCCCGCCAGTTCGATGAACTTGGGCGAGGTCAGCGGCACGCCGCCGCCCACCGGAATGTCGACGCCGGCCTGGCGCAGCTGCTGGATGAAGATCGAGGCTTCCTGGTAGGGCAGGGCCAGGAAGACGCCGTCGGGCTTGAGCGACTTGATCTTGCTGACCAGCGGCCGGAAGTCCCGGGCGTTGGGCATCACGGCCTCGGTCAGCAGCACCTTGCCGCCGTCCTTCTCGATGGCGGCCGAGGTGGCCTTGACGGTGAACAGGCCCCAGTCGTCCTGCGAATACGGGATGACGATGCGGTTGGCCTTGAGCTGCTTGTGGATGGTGTCGGCGTTGTACTGGGCCAGCACGTCGTCGGTATTGTTCTGCCGGAACTGGTAGGGGCTCTGCTTGCTGAAGTCCGGGTGCGACGAGGTGGGGCTGATCTGCGCGATCTTCGCCTCGGTGAAGATGGGCGCCGCCGCCAGCGACGCCGTGGTCGACCAGGAACCGATGGCCAGCACCACGCCGGGCGTGGCCACGATCTTGCGCGCCACGGTGGCGGCTTCCTGCGGCGAATTGCGGTCGTCCTCGACCACCAGCCTGATCGGGCGGCCATTGATGCCGCCGTCGGCATTGACCTTGTCCAGATAGAGCTCGATGGCGTTCTTGAAGCTCGCGCCGTATTCGGCGAAGTTGCCGGACAAGTGGGTGAACAGGCCGACGGTGATCGGCGGTTCCGCGGCCAGGGCGGGGGCGGACAACAGGCCGGAGGCAGCGGTGGCCGCCAGCAGGCGGCGGAAGGGGAGTCGCGTCGGCACGTCGGTTCTCGGGTCGATGGTGGAGGAACGGCTCCGCGGCGGCGCGAAGGCCGGCGGGGCTGTGGATGGAGGTAAACGTTATGCTTTCGTCAATAAAACATCAACGTATTGTTACTAATAAGCTTATATCGCCAGGACCGTATCCAGCAGTCCCGCGCGCCAGGCCAGCCAGGCCAGCGCGACCAGGGCCAGGACGATGGCCAGGCCCCAGGCCTTGCCGTGCCGCTCGGCGAAGGGATCGCGCAGGTTGCGTCCCGCGTCCGGCGGGATGCGCGCCATGCGGGAGAGCGAGCCGCCCAGCTTGACGTTGATCTTCATGCGGCCATTGATGGCCCAGCCGCTGGCGTCCAGCAGCGGGCCCAGGCTGCGCTGGCGCAGCTTGAGCCAGGCGATGAGCACGCTGGGGCCGGAGATGCTCAGGACGATGCCCAGCAGCGCCACCGGTATCCACCAGCCCAGGTCCACGAACTTGGTGAAGACCGCCACCAGGACCGTGCTGATGCTGCCGAGCGCGACGCCCAGCGCGGCCACGGTGCCCACGTCGACCTTGCCCGGCGTGGCTGGCCGTGCCGTCCCGTCCTTCCTGTCGGCGGTGACCAGGTTGGCCGCGAGCGAGCCCAGCTTGCCCTGCGCCGCCTCGTCGCTGGCGGCGGCGCGCCTGGCGACCTGTTCCTCGATCATGCGTACGAACTTCTTGTACGGAGAGAAGAAGGCCTGCGCGATGCTGGTGGGGTTCTCGATGATCTTGACGATGGTGGCGTCCCAGTCGCGGCCCTGGCGGTCGTAGAACACGCCGTTGCGGCCGACGAAAAGAAAGTCCACGTCGCCGGCCGTGACCGCCGCGACGATGGTGATTTTCTCCGCCTGGCGGCGGCAATCGCAGTAGACGAGGTAGGCCTTGGCCAGGCCAGCCAGGGCCGCATGGCGGGCCGCGTCCTCGACGCGCACCGTCAGCTCGCAGCTGCGCGCGTCCAGGTACAGGGTGCCGGCCTGGAAGATCGCGCCTTCGCGGCGGTAGAAGTCCTTGAACGAGACGAAGTTGTCGAGCAGGTGCGCGAGGTCGCGCTGGAAGCGCAGCAGTTTTTCCAGATCGCCCATGCGCGTGGTGCGCGGCTCGATCTTCTCGTCGGCGTCGAGCAGGGATTTGACCGCTGCTTCGGTGCCGTCCTCCAGCATGGCCATGAGGTCGGCCACGGCCACGGCGTCGAGCCGTGTCTGCGGCTTGGCGGCCAGCCAGTTCCGGGCCGGTTCCAGCCGCGCCATCAACTGCCGCCACGCCGGCTCCGGCAGGGTGTCGAGCGGCGTGCCCAGCAGGGGTTCCGCGGCACGGGTACGGAAGGTCTCGAGTGCCTGCGCCCAGGCGGGATTGACGCCGTCGCGCAGCGGCAGCGGACGATCGGCCGCGATGGCCGCCAGCGGCAGGCGGGCGATGTGATCCGAACCCAGGGTCAGCGCCTCGTCGTACAGCTTGCGGTATTCCTCCTGCGAGGGGTTCAGTGCGGAAGCCGCCCGGCGGTCGTAGCCCGCCAGGCGGCAGCGCGCGTAATAGTCCTCGATCTTGGCCTGTACCGCGTTCACGGCCTGGATCGCCGCAGGGGTGTCGTCGCCCAGCGGCACGACGGAGCGGTCTCCCGACACCTTGTCGCGCCATTGGCGGATCGCCGCGGCCTCGGCGAAGAAGGCGTCGGCGCGCGCCCGGTCCGTGCCAGGCTTGCCGTCCAGCCCCTCTACGCCGCCATGGGTCTCCATGATGCGGCGGATCGCGGCGCGGACCGCGGGCGCTTCCGCCGTGTCTTCCGTGATGACGCCATCGCCGTTGAAGCGCATGGCCGCGAGCAGGCGACTGCGATCGGCGACGTCGGCCAGGCCGATGGTATCGCCCGGCTTGCCCAGCAATTGCAGGATGTGGCGGGCTTCCTCGGCCAGTTGTATGCCTGCTTCGCCGTTGGACAGGGCGTCCAGCGCCAGCGTGTCGCCGCCTTGCAGCAGCCGGTCCGGATCACGCAGCCGCTCGCATGTCCACCGGCACGCGGCCAGCAATTCGGGGGGGCGGATGCGGCCGTCCGCATCGGTATCGATCAGGTCGAGGGTGCGGGGGTCGAACTCGATGCCGCGCGTGGGGCAGGCCAGCGCCACCCATAATTTCTGATCCAGCTGATCGAGATGGCATACATCGGCGCCCGAGCGGATCGATACCTGATCGACGCCGCCCGCGCGGAAGAATTGCCAGGCATGTTCCATTGACGGCCGGCTCCGGGACGAGTCATGCGGGATGGTGCCGCGCCCTCCCGCATTTTTCGTGCCTCGGCGTGAGTCAAGGCATGGAGCAGGCCTTTCGTGCCGGCCCTACAGCAGCGACTGGCCGTATTCCAGCACCTGGTCGCAGACCTTTTCGGTGATCTGCTGCTTGAGCCCGCCGCCTCCCAGCTCCATCTTCTGCCCGCTGTTGCCGCCCAGGATGCCGCTCAGTCCCTCGCGATAGCCGGGATCGGACTGGGCCTGCTGTTCGCCGCCCAGCTTGCCCAGCAGCTTGTCCTTGACGGACGACGCGCCGCCGCCGAGATAATTGTTCTTCGCGCAATAGGTCAGGATGCCCGTGATGTTGCCGGTGCCGACCGAACCCAGCGAGGGCATGGACGCGCCGCCCAGGCCGCCCAGCAGCGATCCTCCGCCGCCCGACGATTGCTGGCCGCCGCCGCCCAGCGCGCCCTTGACGGAATCCAGAAGCTGGGCCTGGGCGGAGGTGGAGGCTCCCAGGAACAGGCCCAGGGCGATGGCGGCAAGACGGGGGGGCAGCGGTCGACATGTTTGATCTCCTTGACGGCTTGGATGGTCCGGTGAAGGGCCGGGGCCGCTCGCCGGATGCTGCTCAAGCGTATACCAGGTTGGCGACGCGAACCAATGGCCGATACCGCTGCTGACAACGGGTTGCCGATCACGATCCTGACAAGCGGCTGACATGCCGCATTTCCGGGATCCAGCCTCGTGCTCTACACTCGTCGGGCCCGACCGGGCCACCTCTTACGCAACGGATTCCGCATCGTGTCTTCCGCCGTATCACGTTCCTCGCGCCCCCTCGTCATTGCCTCGGTGATGGCCTCCATGTTCATGATCGCCATCGAGGCCACCATCGTGGCGACCGCCATGCCGCAGATAGCCGGGGACTTGGGCGGACTGAAGCTGTACAGCTGGGTGTTCGCGTCCTTCCTCCTGACCCAGACCGCGATGACCGTGGTGTTCGGCAAGCTTTCCGACATCTATGGCCGCAAGCCGATGATGCTGGCCGGCATCGCCGCGTTCCTGCTGGGCTCGATACTGGCGGGCTTCGCATGGTCCATGCCCTCGATGATCGTCTTCCGGCTCATCCAGGGCATAGGGGCGGGCGCGATACAGCCGGTGGGCATGACCATCGTGGCCGACCTGTATCCGGTGCGCGAGCGCGGCAAGGTCCAGGGATACCTGGCCAGCGTATGGGCGATTTCCGGCGTGCTGGGCCCCATGCTGGGGGCGCTCATCATCCACCAGTTCTCGTGGGCCTGGATCTTCTGGATGAACGTGCCGCTGGGCCTCCTGGCCACGGCGGGCTTCGTGTTCTTCCTGCATGAACAGCGTGAGCGGCGGCCGATGTCCATCGACGTGACCGGCGCCGCGCTGTTCACGGCCACCGTGGCGGCACTGATGATCGCCCTGACCGACGCCGGCGACGGCCAGGCCTCGCGCGCGTGGATGGCGGCCGGCGCCTTCGTCGTCTGCCTGGTCCTGTTCGTGCTGCAGGAGCGGCGCGCCGAGCATCCCGTGGTGTCCTTCGCCTTGTGGAGCCGGCGTCCGGTGGCGGCGGCGAACGTGGCGATGCTGCTGGGAAGCATGGTGATCATGGGACTGACGACCTTCCTGCCCATGTACGTGCAGAGCGTGCAGCACCGCACGCCGGTGGTGGCGGGGCTGGCGCTGACTATGATCATGGTGGGCTGGCCGCTGGGGTCCACCGTGGCGGCCAAGGCGTTTCCCCGCTACGGCCTGCGCCCCATGCTGCTCCTGGGCAGCATACTGGTGCCGATCGGGGCCTGCGCATTCCTGCTGCTGTCGCCGGACAATTCGCCGGTGCTGGCGGGAGCGGGCTCGCTGATCGTGGGCCTGGGCATGGGCTTCATGGGCGTTTGCTCGCTGGTGCTGATCCAGGAGATCGTGGACGTGTCCGACCGCGGCAGCGCGACCGCCTCCAACATCTTCGCGCGCAACCTGGGCAGCACCCTGGGAGCGACCGCGCTGGGCGCGGTGTTCAACTTCGGACTGGCCCGGGCCACCAGCGATGCGCCCATCTCCTCGGAGCAGCTCAAGCGCGCGCTGGAATCCGCCGGCGCCAATCCCGTCATCCAGGCCGCCATGCAGGACTCCCTGCACATGACGTTCTGGGCGGTGCTGGTCATCTCGTTGCTGGTCATGGCCGCCACGGTCTGGATACCGCCCACTACCGTGGGACGCGCGAGCCGTCCCGCCGCCAAGATGTAAGCGTCGGCATCGCGGCCGGCGGCCCGCATCGGCGCCGGGGGCGTCGGAAGGTGCCGGCCCCAGACCCTGGTGCGGCGGCACACCGGGGCTCGTCCATGGCAAGGATGACGGCCGCGCGGGGCGTGGATGTTACGGCCTGTGAGGCCCGTGGCGCTTTCTCGCATACATACGGCAACCCGGCGCCCGGCCTGATTTTGGCAGGATGGTGGCACCAGGAACCCCATTTGGAGATTGCCATGAAACGAAGCTATGTCCCCGCCGTGGGCGCCTGCCTGATCGCGATGGCGTCGGCCGCGATGGCGCAGGCCCCGCAGCAGGCGCCCGCGCCGGATCCCGCGCAGGGCGCGATGCCCACGCAGCCCCAGCCCGCGGCCAATGTGTCGGACGATCAACTGCGCAAGTTCGTGAGCGCCGCGCAGAAGGTGGCCATGATTTCGCAGGAGTACACGCCGCGGCTCAACGCCGCGACGGACGCCGCGTCGCAGCAGCAGGTGCACAAGGAGGCCGATGACAAGATGGTCGACGCCGTGCACCGCGAAGGCCTGACGGTGGACGAGTTCAACGGCATCGGCCAGGCCGTCGAGCAGAATCCCAGCCTGGCCCAGCGCGCCCGCGACATGGCCAAGTAAGGCATCGCGGGCGCATGCCCGCGATGTTCGCGCGCGGTCAGCCGAACAGCTTGTTGGCGGTGCGGGCCACCAGTTCGCCCTGGAAGCGCGCGCCGGCGAGGTCTGCCGCCGAGGGCTGGCGCGAGCCGTCGCCTCCCGCGATGGTGGTCGCGCCGTAGGGCGCGCCTCCCACGATCTCGGTCAGGGTCATCTGGCCCTGGTAGCTGTACGGCAGGCCCACCACCACCATGCCGAAATGCAGCAGGTTGGTGATGATGGAGAACAATGTCGTCTCCTGGCCGCCATGCTGCGTGGCGGTGGAGGTGAACGCGGCCCCCACCTTGCCGTTCAGCGCTCCGCGCGCCCACAGGCCGCCGGTCTGGTCCAGGAAGGCCGCCATCTGCGAGGACATGCGCCCGTAGCGCGTGCCGGTGCCGATGACGATGGCGTCGTAGTGCTCGAGATCGGCCACCGTGGCCACGGGAGCCGCCTGGTCCAGCTTGAAGTGGGCATTCTTGGCGACGTCGGGCGGCACGGTTTCCGGCACGCGCTTGATGTCCACCTGGGCGCCCGCGCTGCGCGCCCCCTCGGCGACGGCCTCGGCCATTTTCTCGATGTGGCCGTATGACGAGTAATAGAGAACCAGGACCTTGCTCATGGAACCTCCTTGGACGGCGTGGGCGATCCAGGTATTCATCCCATACGCCCGGCCGGCGCGCAAGCGGAAGATGTGTAATGAAGTGTTGCGCCTTCTCAGGGCTTGAAGGCGCCGATGAAGATGGCGGGGTCCACCCGCGCGTCGTTCAGGCTGACGTTCCAGTGCAAGTGGGGACCGGTGGCGCGGCCGGTCGATCCGACTCGTCCGATTTGCTCGCCGCGCGCCACTTCCTGGCCCACGCGCACCCCGATCTCGGACAGATGGCAGAACATGCTGATGAAGCCCTGGCCATGGTCCACGAATACCGTCCTGCCATTGAAGAAGTAGTCGCCCACCAGGACCACGCGTCCCGCGGCGGGAGCCTTGACCGGCGTGCCCGCGGGCACGGCGAAGTCCAGGCCGGAATGGGGGTTGCGGGGTTCGCCGTTGAAGAAGCGTTGCAGGCCGAAGGGGCTGGAAAGCCGGCCGCCGGCAACGGGGCGGTCCAGCATGACGTTGCTGGGGCCCTGGGGGCGGAAGGCGCGGTAGGCGGCCAGTTGTTCGGCGGTTTCCTTCTCGATGCGCGCGAGGTCGGCCGGGTCCGGGTTGACCTGGCGCTTGTTCTTGAGCTTGATGTGCTGGGCGACGTAGGTCTTGCTGCCCACCTGGAAATCCAGCGTGCGCGTTCCCGCTTCCTCCTGCACCGCCAGCCGTTGCGTGCCCGGCCTGGTGCCGAGCGGTATGCCGACGACGGCGATCCACTGCCCGCCGTCGTCGCGCAGCACCATCGTCCTGCGGCCCAGATAGGTGGCCACGGGGGCGGCGGGGCCGTCCCCCAGCGGAATCACGGCCACGCCGCCGGGCACGGGCTTGTTCAGAAGACGGGTGATGAAGCTTTCGGCATGGGCGGGCAAGGCGGCGCACAGGGCGGCCGTCCACAGCAGGCAACGGGCAAGCATGGCGGGCATGGGAAGGGCGGGAGAAGACATCGCCCCAAGCGTACAGGCTGCCGCCGTTTCTCCGCAAACGCGCCTCAATCGCCGTCGAGTTCCCGGTAGTGGCGGAAGATGCCGTCACCCCAGGGCAGGCGCCGTCCACTGCCCAGGTAGGCCTGGAGTTCCGGCAGGCCGCCGACGCGCGCGTGCAGCGCCATCACCCGTGGATGGTCGCGCGCCAGGGTCGTCATGCGCCGGGGGAACGCATACAGCAGGCCATCGACCAGGTGATAGAGCGACAGGTCGGCATAGGTCCAGCGGCCGCCGCCGCCGATCCAGTCGCCACGGCGGGCCAGCACGCGTTCGAAGTAGCCCAGGAACTTGGGCATGCGCTGGGCGCGGAAATCGCTGGCGCGCCGCAGCGCTTCCGCCTTCTGCTCCTCGTAATACAGGCCGGAGGCGATGGGGTGATGGACGTCATGGGCCTCGGCCACCATGTCGGCGATGGTCAGCTGGATCTGGTTGATCCACAGCCGACCCGCCAGGTCGCTCGGCGCGAGGCCGTGGCGTTCTCCCAGGAAGAGCAGGATGTTGGCCGTTTGCGAGATCGTCATGTCTCCTGCGACCAGGTACGGCGGTGCGAAGGGAGGGCTGTCGCGGTCGGCGCGCATGTCGGCCACCAGGTCCGAAGCATCGACGCCCGGCTCGCGCGCGCATTCCCGGTAGGGGATTCCGCCGGCTTCCAGCGCCAGGCGGACGAACTCGCCGCGTCCGGGTATGCCGTTCCAGTACCAGAACTCGTAGGTCATGCGGGCTCCTTCGTGTCTTGCGCCTGGAACTCCAGGCAGATCTTGCCGAAATGGGCGTGCGCGGCCTCGTGGCGGAAGGCGTCGGCGATCTTCTCGAGGGGGAAGCGACGGTCGATCACGGGATGCAGGCCGATGGCCTCCAGGGCGCGCACCATCTCCTGCTGCTGCCGGCGGCTGCCCACGATCAGGCCTTGCAGGCGAGCCTGCTTGGCCATCAGCGCGGCCGTGGGAATCTCGCCGCTGCCGCCGGTCAGCACGCCGATCAGCGAGATGTGGCCCGCCACGCGCACCGCCTTGATGGATTGCGCCAGCGTACCCGGGCCGCCGACCTCGATGACGTGGTCCACGCCGCCTCCGGTAAGCTTGCGCACCGTGTCGCCCCACTGCGGATCGTCGCGGTAGTTGATGACGTGGTCGGCGCCGAGCGCGCGGGCGCGCGCCAGCTTCTCGTCCGACGACGAGGTGATGATGACGGACGCGCCCATGGCCTTGGCCAGTTGCAGCGCGAAGATCGAGACGCCGCCCGTGCCCAGCGCCAGCACCGTGTCGCCCGCCTTGAGCCGGCCGTCGCCGACCAGCGCGCGCCAGGCGGTCAGTCCGGCCGTGGTCAGCGTGGCCGATTCGGCGTGGTCCAGATGGCGGGGAGCGTGCGTGAACCAGGTCGCCGGGCGGACGATGGCCTCGCGCGCATAGCCGTCCACGCCGTCGCCGGGAACCGTGGAGAAATTGCCCACCCGCGCCTCGCCGTCCAGCCAGTGCGGGAAGAAAGTGGACACCACGTGGTCGCCTTCCGCGAACTCCTCGACCCCCGGGCCCACCTCCTCGACCACGCCGGCGCCGTCCGCCATCGGAATGCGGCCGAAGTAGCGCTCGTCCGTGCGCAGGGCGACGAGGTAGTCGTGGTAGTTCAGGGAACTCGCGTGCAGGCGCACGCGGATCTCCCCGGCCGCCGGGGATCCGGGGTCGGGCAGGTCGACGAACTGGAGATGGTCGAGCCCGCCTGGGGCTCCGAGCACAACGGCTTTCATGAGGGACTCTCCTGGGCAGGATGGATGTGGCGCGTGTTCGTATAAAATAACGCCGGGTGTCCTCGCTGTATACGCGGGGGCAGGTTCTGGGCACCGGTCGGGCCGCCGGTGCGGGATTCTTGGATGATCCAGATGAACCGACACGCCCCTCGCCGGCCCGTTCCGCGCGCCCAGGATCTTGCCGCTCGAGCCCTGCTCGCGGTGGAAAGATTTCTTCACATCGAAGCCGTCAGCGGCATCGTGCTGCTGGCGGCCGCCGCCACCGCCCTGGTCTGGGCCAATTCCTCCTACGCCTCCGCCTACCACGCGCTGTGGCATGCGCCGCTGACTTTCGGCCTGGGCAGCCACGTCGTCTCGCAGTCGCTGCATTTCTGGATCAACGACGCATTGATGACGGTGTTCTTCCTCGTGGTCGGGATGGAGATACGGCGCGAGATCCACGAGGGCGCGCTGGCCAGCCTGGCCCAGGCGGCGCTGCCGCTGGCGGCCGCCCTGGGCGGCGTGGCGGTGCCCGCGCTGATCTATCTTGCGTTCAACGGCCAGGCGCCGCAAAGCCAGGGCTGGGCCGTGCCCACCGCCACCGACATCGCGTTCGCGGTCGGCGTGCTGGCGCTGCTGGGCCGGTCCATTCCCGCCAGCGTGCGCATCTTCCTGCTGGCGCTGGCGATCATCGACGACATCGTCGCGGTGCTGATCATCGCAATGTTCTATTCCGGCGGGCTGGACCTCAGCGGATTGCTCGTGGCCGCCGTGGGCATCGTGATGGTGCTGGCCCTGCAACGGATGGGCGTGGGGACCGCCTACGCCTACGTGTTGCCCGGCGCGGTGCTGTGGATCGGCCTGTTGCAGACGGGCGCGCATCCCACACTGGCGGGGGTCGTGCTGGGGCTGATGACGCCGGTGCTGCCCGCGCCGCGCCACGAACATCCGCTGGACATCGTGCGCCGCGCGGCGGATTTCCTGGTGCGCGAGGGCGCCGCCGATACCGGTGGCACGGCGGCGCAGGCGCGGCGGCTGCGATGGGCGCAGCGCGAGCTGGTCGCGCCCGTGACGCGCGTGCAGATGGCCCTGCATCCGTGGGTGGCCTATGTCGTCATGCCCCTGTTCGCCCTGGCCAACGCCGGCGTCACGCTGGACGGCGTGGACCTGTCGGTGTCCTCGTCGCAGGCCGTCATGCTGGGCGTGGCGGCGGCGCTGGTGATCGGCAAGCCGCTGGGCGTCGTCGCTGCCAGCTGGATCGCGGTCCGTCTGGGATGGTGCAGGTTGCCTGCCGGCGCGACATGGGGCGGGGTCGTGCTGGTAGGCTTGCTGGCGGGCATAGGCTTCACGATGTCCATCTTCATCGCCAATCTGGCGTTCGGCGACGAAAGTCTGCTGGGGGCGGCGAAGCTGGGCGTGCTGACGGCATCGGCCGTGGCGGCCACGGCGGGGCTGGCGTGGGGCGCCGTGCTGGCGGCCAGGCAACGGCACAAGGCGGGGCCGCAGGGTGAGGGCGCATCCTGAACCCGGTGGCATGTCAGGTCTCGAAGTCCACCAGTTCGTCGCCGTCGTTCACCGCGTCGCCCACCGCGAAGCGGAAGGCCTTCACCCGCCCGTCCGACGGGGCGCCGATCGTGTGTTCCATCTTCATGGCTTCAAGCACCAGCAGCGGCGTGCCGGCGGTTACCCGTGCGCCGGGTGGCACCAGATGCGCAGCCATCCGGCCCGGCATGGGCGCGGTCAGGGCGCCGCCGGTGTCTGCTCCTTGCTTCCAGGCCAGTAGCGGATCGACCCGTGTGAACGTCCATGCCGAGCCGTCGCAATACACGATGCGGTGGGCCCCGTCCCGGTAGACGTCCGCCCGCAGCGTGCGATCGGGCAGGGCCGCTTCCAGTCGCGGATCTTCCCCGCGCACGCAGACGGAGACCGTCGAGCCGTCCAGCACGGCGATCATTCCTCCGGGCCCGGGCTTGACCGAGACTTCGCGGCGATCGCCGCCGCACGCGAACAGGAATGCCGTGGCGGCGTCGCCATTCAGGCGCCAGCCGTCCGCGCGCCACGGCGAACCGGCCGGCGTCGTGCCGGCGACGTGCCGCATTTCGGCCAGCGCGGCCAGTAGCCACGCTTCCCGGGGCGGCGGTTCGTCGGGCCCGAACAGGCGATCGTGTTCGCGTTCGATCAGGCCGGTGTCCAGGTCCGCCTGTTCGAACGAGGGCGTGGCGACCAGCCGCGACAGGAAGGCGAGATTGGTGGGCAGGCCCACGATGCGGCAGGCGGACAAGGCCTGCCGCATGCGGGCCAGTGCCTCGCGCCGATCGGCGCCATGGACGACGAGCTTGGCGATCATCGGATCGTAGTGCGGGGAGATGGTGTCGCCTTCGTCGACGCCCGCGTCCAGGCGCAGCCAGGGGGCCGCGGGAGGCGGCACGAAGCGCCGCAGCCGCCCCGCCGCGGGCAGGAAGCCTTGATGGGGATCCTCGGCGTAAAGACGCGCTTCCAGCGCATGGCCGGACGGGGCCGTCGGCCGGCGGTCCCGCGGCAGCGGTTCGCCGCTTGCCACGCGCAACTGCCATTCGACCAGGTCGAGCCCGGTGATCATTTCCGTGACCGGATGCTCGACCTGCAGCCGCGTGTTCATTTCCATGAAATAAAAGGCGCCCCCGGGATCGACGATGAACTCCACCGTGCCGGCGCCCACGTAGCCCACGGCGCGCGCGGCGTCGATGGCGGCCCGGCCCATGGCCTCGCGACGCGCGGCGGTCATGCCCGGCGCGGGCGCCTCTTCCAGTACCTTCTGGTGGCGGCGCTGGACCGAGCAGTCGCGCTCGAACAGATGGACCATGTTGCCGTGGCGATCGCCGAAGACCTGGATCTCGATGTGGCGCGGGCGCAGGACGTAGCGTTCGACCAGCATGCGATCGTCGCCGAAGGCCCCCACGGCCTCGCGCTTGCAGGCGGCCAGCGCCGCATCGAAGTCCTCGGCCCGGTCCACGCGGCGCATGCCCTTGCCGCCGCCGCCCGCGCTGGCCTTGATCAGCACCGGATAGCCGATGCGGGCGGCCTCGCGGGCCAGCAGCGCGGGATCCTGGTCGTCGCCGTGATAGCCGGGGGTAAGCGGCACGCCCGCCCTTTCCATCAGGGCCTTGGCGGCGGACTTGGAGCCCATCGCGCGGATCGCGCCGGCGGGCGGCCCGATGAAGACCAGGCCCGCGCGTTCGCAGGCCTCGGCGAACGCCGCGTTCTCGGACAGGAAGCCGTAGCCCGGATGGACGGCCTGCGCGCCGCTGGCCAGCGCGGCCTCGACCAGCGCGTCCGCGCGCAGGTAGGAGTCGCGCGCCGGGGCGGGGCCGATGCGCCGGGCCGCGTCGGCTTGCCGGACGTGCCGCGCGCCGGCATCCGCGTCCGAGTACACCGCGACGGTCGCCACGCCCATCCGCCGGGCCGTGGCCATGATCCGGCAGGCGATTTCTCCGCGATTGGCGATCAGGATCTTGTCGAACACGATGGGGCTTTCCTTGAAGGGCGCTACATCCGGAACAGGCCGAAGCGGGTCGGCTCCATGGGAGCGTTCAATGCCGTCGCCAGCGACAGGCCCAGCACGCGCCGCGTCTGCGCGGGATCGATGATGCCGTCGTCCCATAGCCTGGCCGTGGCGTAATAGGGATGGCCCTGGGTCTCGTACTGGCGGCGGATGGGCGCCTTGAAGGCTTCCTCTGCTTCGTCGCTCCAGGCCTCGCCGCGCGACTGCGCGGTGTCGCGCCGCACCGTGGCCAGGACCGAGGCGGCCTGCTCGCCGCCCATGACGCCGATGCGGGCGTTGGGCCACATCCACAGGAAGCGGGGGCCGTAGGCGCGGCCGCACATGCCGTAGTTGCCCGCGCCGAAGCTGCCGCCGATGATGACGGTCAGCTTGGGTACCCGGGCGGTGGCGACCGCCGTCACCATCTTGGCGCCGTCCTTGGCGATGCCGCCGTTCTCGTATTTGCGCCCCACCATGAAGCCGCTGATGTTCTGCAGGAAGATCAGCGGGATCGACCGCTGGGCGCACAGCTCGATGAAGTGCGCGCCTTTCTGCGCCGATTCCGAGAACAGGATGCCGTTGTTGGCGACGATGCCCACGGGCATGCCGTACAGGCGCGCGAAGCCGGTGAAGAGAGTGGGGCCGTAGCGGGCCTTGAACTCGTCGTAGCGCGATCCGTCCACCAGCCGGGCGACGATCTCGCGCACGTCGCAGGGCTTGCGGACGTCCTGCGGCACGACGCCGTACAGTTCCTCGGGATCGTGCGCGGGTTCGTCGCCGTCGGCCAGCGCGGGCGCGGCGGGGCGGTTCAGATTGCCGACGATGCGGCGGGCCAGGTGCAGCGCGTGGGCGTCGTTCTCGGCCAGGTGGTCGGCCACGCCCGAGACGCGGGTGTGCACGTCGCCGCCGCCCAGGTCCTCGGCGCTGACGATTTCCCCGGTCGCGGCCTTCACCAGCGGCGGTCCGCCCAGGAAGATCGTGCCCTGGTCCCGCACGATCACGGTTTCGTCGCTCATCGCGGGGACGTAGGCGCCGCCGGCGGTGCAGGACCCCATCACGACCGATATCTGCGCGATGCCCCGGGCCGACATGTTGGCCTGGTTGTAGAAGATGCGGCCGAAGTGCTCGCGGTCGGGAAAGACCTCGTCCTGCAAGGGCAGGTAGGCACCGCCGGAGTCGACCAGGTAGACGCAGGGCAGGTGGTTCGTCTCGGCGATTTCCTGGGCCCGCAGGTGTTTCTTCACCGTCATGGGGTAATAGGTGCCGCCCTTGACCGTGGCGTCGTTGGCCACGACCATGCAGGCCACGCCCTGGATGCGGCCGACGCCCGCGATCAGGCCGGCGCACGGGGCCTCGTCGCCGTACAGGCCCAGCGCGGCCAGTTGGCCGATTTCCAGGAAGGGCGAACCGGGGTCCAGCAGCAGGCGGATGCGCTCGCGGGGCAGCAGCTTGCCGCGCGCGGCGTGCCGGGCGCGGGCGGCGTCTCCGCCGCCCAGCGCGGCCCGCGCCACCCGCGCGCGCAGGTCCGCCACGAGGCGGCGCATGGCATCGGCATTGGCCTGGAATTCCGGGGAACGGGTATCCAGCCGGCTGGTGTGGGCATGCATGGCCTGGCTCCTGGGCAAGGGGTCAGCGGGTTTCGGCGAAGAGTTCCCTGCCTATCAGCATGCGCCGGATCTCGCTGGTGCCCGCGCCGATCTCGTACAGCTTGGCGTCGCGCCACAGGCGTCCCGTCGGATAGTCGTTGACGTAGCCGTTGCCTCCCAGCGCCTGGATGGCTTCTCCGGCCATCCAGGTCGCCTTCTCGGCGGCATACAGGATGGCGCCCGCGGCATCCTTGCGCAGCGATCGGCCGTGGCCGGGCCGGTCGCAGCTGCGGGCCACGGCGTAGACGTATGCGCGGCAGGCCTGCCAGGTGGTGTACATGTCGGCCAGCTTTCCCTGCATCAGCTGGAACTCGCCCACGCTCTGTCCGAACTGCTTGCGCTCGTGCACGTAGGGCAGCACGACGTCCATGCAGGCCGCCATGATGCCCAGCGGTCCGCCGGCAAGCACCGCGCGTTCGTAGTCCAGTCCGCTCATCAGCACGCCCACGCCGTTGCCGACGCCGCCCAGCACGTTTTCCTCCGGCACTTCGCAGTCGTCGAAGAACACAGGATAGGTGTTGGAGCCCCGCATGCCGAGCTTGTCGAGCTTCTCGCCGAAGGCCAGGCCGGGGAAGCCTTTCTCGACGATGAAGGCGGTGATGCCGTGCGGCCCGGCGTCGGGGTCGGTCTTGGCGTAGACGATCAGGGTGTCGGCGTCGCCGCCGTTGGTGATCCACATCTTCGAGCCGTTCAGCACGAAGCGCGCGCCCTTGCGCGTGGCACGCAGCCGCATGGACACGACGTCCGAGCCGGATGTCGTCTCGCTCATCGCCAGCGCGCCCACGTGATCCCCGGCGACCAGCGGCGGCAGGTGGCGTGCCTTCTGCTCGGGCGTGCCATGCCGGTGCAACTGGTTGATGCAAAGATTGGAGTGTGCCCCGTAGGACAGGCCCACCGCGGCCGACGCCCGCGACAGCTCTTCCATGGTCACCACGTGCGCGAGGTAGCCCAGCGCGATGCCGCCGTAGTCGTCGCCCACCGTCATGCCGTGCAGCCCGAGGTCGCCCATTTTTTTCCACAGGTCCCGGGGGAACGCGTTGTCCTTGTCGATGGCCGCGGCGCGCGGTTCGATCTCGTTGGAGGCGAAGCTGCGCACGACCTCGCGCAGCATCTCGGTGGTGTCGTTCACGCCGAAGTCCAGGGAAGGCAGCGGGATCATGGAGGTTCTCCGGTTCTTGTCTTGCTGCGGGAAGGATGTGTCAGGCCACGGCGTGGGGGACCCGGCGCTCCTGCGGCGAGGTCGAGCCGGGGGGCTCGGCGTACCGGGCCAGCAGGCGCTCCTGCTTGATGCGGGCAACGCGCGCGTTCTCCTCCTTGACGTGTCCGAAGCCGCGCACTTCCTGCGGAAGCCGGGCCAGTTCGAGCGCCACGGGCAGGCGTTCGGGAGTAAGCGTGGCGGCGATCTCCCGCATCAAGGCCTGGTAGCAGCCGATCGCCGCCCGCTCCGCGCGCCGCTCGGGCAGGTAGCCGAACGGATCGAAAGGCGTGCCGCGCAGCCGGCGCGCCCGGGCCAGCCATTTGTAGGCCGTCAGCACCCATGGGCCGTAGGCCTGCTTCACCAGATGGCCGTGCGCGTCCCGGCGCGCGAACAGAGGCGGCGCCAGGTGGAAGCGCAGGCGGTAGTCGCCTTCGAACTGGCGCGCGACGCGTTCGGCGAAGCCGGTTTCGACGAACAGCCGGGCGACCTCGTACTCGTCCTTGTAGGCCATGAGCTTGTAGAGGCTGGCCGCGACCGTGCGCGCCAGCCGGTTGCCCGAGACCCGTTCCTCTTCCAGGGCGGCGATCTCGCGCACGAAGGTTTCGTAGCGGGCGGCATAGGCGGCGTTCTGGTAGCGGGCGAGCCGCTGCGTGCGGTCGGCCAGCAGGGCATCCAGCGAGTACGGCCGGGGCGGCATCATTACCACCGTGCCGGGCCGCTTGAGCCCGGCGGCGACGCTGGCCGCCGGCAGGTCCAGCGCGGCCTGCCGGCCCCATGCGAACGCGGCCTTGTTCATCTCCACGGCCGTGGCGTTCAGTTCGATCGCCCGCATCAGCGAGTCCTCGCGCAGGGGGATCCAGCCCTTCTGCCATGCATAGCCCAGCATGAAGACGTTGGTGGCGATCGCGTCGCCCAGGAGGCCGGTGGCGATCTCGGTGGCATCCACCGCGTCGGTCTGCCAGGCCGCATCGCGCACGCGTTGCAGCATGGCCTCGGGCGAGGCGTGCCAGTCGGGGTCCTGGGTAAAGGCGCCGGTGGGCGATACGTCCAGGTTCAGCGCCGCGCGGGTGCGGGTCCTGGCCATCATGTCGATGGCGTCCTGGCCGCAGGCGACCATCAGGTCGCAGCCCAGCACGACGTCGGCCTGGCGGGCGGGAACCCGCGTGGCGTGCAGCGCGGCGGGGGTGGCGGCGAGCCGCACGTGCGACATCACCGCGCCGCCTTTCTGCGCCAGCCCGGCCATGTCCAGCACGATGACGCCCTTGCCCTCGAGGTGGGCGGCGATGCCCATCAGCGCGCCTATCGTGACCACGCCGGTGCCGCCCACGCCGGTCACGACGATGTTCCAGGCCTGTTCCAGTCCGGGCAGGTCCGGTGCCGGCAGGTCCCGCGGCGGTGTCACCTGCCGCGCCGCCGGCTTGCGCAGCGCGCCGCCCTCGACCGTGACGAAGCTGGGGCAGAACCCTTTCACGCACGAGAAATCCTTGTTGCACGAACTCTGGTCGATGGTGCGCTTGCGGCCCAGCGGCGTCTCCAGAGGCAGGATGGACACGCAGTTCGACTGCACGCCGCAATCGCCGCACCCCTCGCAGACTTCCTCGTTGATGAGTACGCGGCGCGCAGGGTCGGCCAGCTTGCCGCGCTTGCGGCGGCGGCGCTTCTCGGCGGCGCAGGTCTGCACGTAGACGATGACCGACACGCCGGGTTTCTCGCGCAGTTCGCGCTGGATGTCGTCCATGCGGTCGCGATGGCTGATGGCGATGCCCGCCGGCAGGCCCGGAAGCTCGCGCAGCGCATCCGGTTCGTCGCTCACGAGATGGATGTGGGGCACGCCCTCGGCCACCATCTGCTGCAGGATCTGCGGCACGGTGGGCGCGCCCTCGACAGGCTGGCCGCCGGTCATGGCGACCGCGTCGTTGACGAGGATCTTGTAGGTGATGTTCACGCCGGCCGCGAGCGCGGCCCGGATGGCCAGGGACCCGGAGTGCGTATAGGTGCCGTCGCCAAGGTTCGCGAAGATATGGGGCGTGTCGGTGAAGAAGGCCTGGCCGATCCAGGTCGCGCCTTCGCCGCCCATCTGCGTGAAGGTCTCGGTATGGCGGTTCATCCACTGCGCCATGTAGTGGCAGCCTATTCCCGCCACCGCGCGCGAGCCCTCGGGAACCCTGGTGGACGTGTTGTGCGGGCAGCCCGAACAGAAGTAGGGCAGCCGCTGCGGCGCGCCGGGAGCCGCGCGGGTGTAGCCCTCCGGCGGCTTGCGCGCGTCCAGGTAGGGCAGCGCGCGGGCGTCCAGGGCCTCGCGGCCGATCACCTTGGCGATGCGCGAGGCGATCACGCCGGCGATGGCGGCCGGCGTCAGCTCGCCGTTGGGCGACAGCAGGATGCCGTCGTGCGGCACGTGCACCCATTCTCCGGTCTCGTCGTATTTGCCGACCACGCGCGGGCGGGCGGAAATGGAGGCGTTGTAGAGATGTTCCTTGATCTGGTATTCGATGATCTGGCGCTTTTCCTCGACCACCAGGATCTCGTCCAGGCCTTCGGCGAACTCGCAGATGCACTCGGGCTCCAGCGGCCAGGACACGCCTATCTTCAGCAGCCGCAACCCCATGGAACGCGCGGCTTCCTCGTCGATGCCCATCATGGCCAGGGCCTCGCGCACGTCCAGGTAGCTCTTGCCGGTGGTCACGATGCCCAGCCTGGCCCGCGGAACGAACCAGTCCTGGCGGTTCAGCCCGTTCTGCCGCACGTACTCCAGCAGCGCGTACAGGCGTTCGCGCTGCAGGCGGTTCTCCTGTTCCAGCGGCGGGTCCGGCCAGCGGATGTGGAAGCCGCCTTCCGGAATGGGATAGGTGTCGGGCACGCGGATGTCGACCGCCATGGGATCGATGTCCATGGAGGTGGACGACTCCACCGTGTCGCTGACGACTTTCAGCCCCACCCAGCATCCGGAGTAGCGCGACATCGCATAGCCGTGCAGGCCGAACTCGATCAGCTCGCGCACGCCCGCCGGATTCAGGACCGGGATCATGGCCGCGATGAACGCGTGTTCGCTCTGGTGGGGCAGGGTGGACGACTTGCAGGCGTGGTCGTCGCCGGCCACCAGCACCACGCCGCCATGGCGCGAGCAGCCCGCGATGTTGCCGTGCTTGAACACGTCGCCGCAGCGGTCCACGCCCGGGCCCTTGCCGTACCACAGCGCGTACACGCCGTCGGCGGTGGCCCGGGCGTCCAGGCTGACCATCTGCGTGCCCCAGACCGCGGTGGCCGCCAGTTCCTCGTTGAGCCCGGGCACGAACTTGATGCGATGGGCCTCCAGGTGCCGGGCGGCCTTCCACATCTCCAGGTCCACCGACCCGAGCGGCGAGCCCCGGTAGCCCGAGACGAAGCCCGCGGTGTTCAGCCCGGCCGCTTCATCGCGCTGCTTCTGCGCCAGCATCAGGCGCACCAGCGCCTGGGTGCCGGTCATGTAGACGCGGCCGCGCGGCCGTGTGTATTTGTCGTCCAGGGTCAGGACGGTCTCGACGGGATGTGCGCTCATGATGCACTCGCTGTCCAGGGTTGGGCGCGCAAGGGGGTAGCGCGGGGCAACCGGCCGCGCGGGGCGGCGGATGGCGTCCGCATGGCGCCTTGAAGGCCCGGTCGGATGGACGGGCCGCGTAACGGCGAAAGGGGTAGGCGGCAGGCTGGAGGAGGCGGCGGCGCGGCCCGGGCCGAAGCATGGTCGCGCGGCCCGGGTGGGCGGGCCGGCAGGAGCATGCGCTGTGCGAGCCTTCGCGTTCATACCATCGGTCGGCGCGGCCTGGCTGGCAGGCCGGCTTTCCTCCTCCCGAGCGGCGCGGGGCCGCATGTAGAAGGTGCGTGATGAGCACAACATACCACGCCGGCAGGGGCTTAAGCTTATTTCTTTTAGTTGTTAAGTCAGTCAAAAACATTTAAATACAATATATAGAATCTGCTCGATATCACTCCGGGTTCTGAACACCATGAAACGTTTCTTCGCATCCGCCGCGCTGGCCGTCGGCCTCGCCTCGGCTTCTCTCCAGACGGCGGCGGCCGCGCCGCTGGAGATCGGCTACCTGCCCATCCTGCCCGACGCGCAGTTGTTCATCGCGCGCGAGCAGGGCACCCTGCCGGCCGACGGCGGTCCGGCCAAGCTGGTCCAGTTCCAGAGCGGACCGGCGCTGGTGCAGGCCCTGCTGGCGGGGCAGCTCGACATCGCCTACGTCGGCATCGGGCCAGCCCTGGTGGCGCGCGGCAAGGGCGCCGACATCAAGGTCGTCGCCTCCAACATCGTCGAACAGGTCAGCTTCGTCGCCATGGGCGATCTCGCCCCCTATTTCGCCTCCGGCGATCCCGCCACGGCCTTCTCCCGCTTCGCCAAGGACAAGGGGCGCCAGCCCGTCATCGCCAGCTATCCCAAGGGCGCGGTGCCCGAGGCCGCCCTGCAATACTGGCTGCGCAATCGCATCAAGGTCGATCCCGCGTCCTTCAAGCTGATCTACCAGGGCGAGGCGCAGATGCAGCAGACCCTGCTGACCGGCGCGGTGGACGGCGCCGTGATCCTCGAACCCACCGTGACCACCGTGCTGACCCGCGCGCCCAAGGCCCGCGTCGTCGCGCGCGGCTCCGACCTGTTCCCGCGCCAGCCCGGCGCGGTACTGCTGGTGCGCGAGAAGCTGATCAGCGAGAAGCCAGAACTGGTGAAGTCGCTGGTGGCCGCCCACGTCGCGGCGACCCGGCTGCTGGATACCGATCCGGCCAAGGCCGCGCCCCTGGTGCAGAAATACGTGGGCGGCGGCCGCCTGCCGGTGGACCTGGTCGAGAAGTCGATCCGCAATTCCAAGGGGCAGTTCGAGGCCGATCCCAATGTCATCGTGCCGGCGACGCTGGTGCTGCAGAAGTTCCAGTCCGAGACCGGCACGCTGGAGGGGCCCGCGGTGGACGTGACCAAGCTGTTCGACACGCGTTTCTATGACGCCGTCGCCGGCAAGCGCTAACCCGGCGCGCCGTCCATGATGGTCAAGAATCCCGGGTGGCCGGTGCGCGCGGCCTACGGCGTGGCGGGCATCGTCGTCTTCGTGCTGTTGTGGAAGGCGGCGGGCGTGTTCCGCTGGGTCAATCCCGGTACGCTGCCCGATCCGTTCGCGCTGCCCGACGCGCTGGCGCAGGAATGGACCTCGGGCCGCCTGCTGCCCGCCGTCGGCTCCAGCCTCATCCATTACTTCTGGGGCCTGGCGCTGGGCACCGTGTCCGGCATCGCCGTCGGCCTGGCCGCTGCGACGATACGGCGCTTCGACCTGTTCCAGGCCTACCTGGCCCGCGTGCTGCGGCCCATTCCGCCGCTGGCCTGGGTGGTGTTCGCCATCGCCTGGTTCAAGGTCAGCCACGCCGGCGCCGCCTTCGTCATCGCCATCGGCGTGTTCTGGGTGAACTACTTCGCCACCTACAGCGCGGTTCGCAACATCGATCCCCGCTTCTATGAACTGGCGCGCAGCTTCGGGCAGGGCAGCTACTGGCGGCGCGCTGTCAGCATCACGCTGCCCGCCATCGCGCCCGGCACGCTGGCGGGCGTGCGCACCGGCATCGGCCAGGCATGGATGACGCTGATCGCGGCCGAACTGCTGGGGGTGCCGGGCATGGGACAGGAAATGAACGCCGCGGCGGGCGTGGGCGCCTACGAGGCGGTCGTCGTCTACATGCTGGCCATATCGCTGGTCTACGCCATTTGCGACCTGGGCTACGGGTGGCTGGAAAAAAGGGTGCTGTCGTGGCGGCCGTAATCGAATTCGATCGTTTCTCGTATACCCATCCCGGCGCGCCCGGGCCCGTCATCCAGGACTTGTCCCTGGACATCGCCAAGGGCGAGTTCCTGGCCGTGGTCGGCGGCTCGGGCGTGGGCAAGTCCACGCTGCTGCGCACCGCCGCCGGCCTGATCGCGCCGTCGGCGGGGCAGATGCACTTCCGCCTGCCGCAGCGCGCGGGCCGGCGCCGCCGGGCCGTGGTGTTCCAGGACGGCCGGCTGCTGCCCTGGCGCACCGTGGCCGGCAATGTGGCCTATGGCCTCGAGACCCTGGACATCGATGCCGACGAAAAGCGCGGCCGGGTGGACGAGGCCCTGCGGATGACGGGGCTGGCCGAGTTCGCCGACCGCTGGCCGCACCAGTTGTCCGGCGGCCAGGCCCAGCGCGTGGGCATCGCGCGCGCGCTCGCGGTCAAGCCCGACATCCTGCTGATGGACGAGCCCTTCAGCGCGGTGGACGCGTTGACCCGCCGCCACCTGCAGGCCGAACTGATGCGGATCTGGCAGTCCACGCACGCGGCGATCATGTTCGTCACCCACGACATCGACGAGGCGGTGTTCCTGGCCGACCGCGTCGTGGTGCTGGGAGGGCGTCCCGCGAACGTGGCCGAGAACCTGGTGATCGACCTGCCCAGGTCGCGCGACCGCGGCCATGCCGACTTCGGCCGCTATGTGGCCCACTTGTCGGCGCAATTGGGAGTGGACTGACCATGCCGGCCCTCAGGCTCGTCATCCATGCGCCCACGCCCGCGGCGCTGGAGCGGGGGCGGCGCAACCTGGCCAACCTGCTCAAGGCCGACGGCCAGGCCCAGGTCGAACTGGTGGCCAACGCGGGCGCCGTCGCGGCCGCCCTGGGCCAGCCCGATGCCACCGACGTCCATCTTCGGCTTTGCGCAAACACGCTGGCGGCCAATGGGCTGGAGGCGCCGGCCGGCATCGCCGTGGTCGAGGCCGCGGTGCTGCACATCGCGCGGCGGCAGGCCGAGGGCTGGGCCTACATGCGCGCCTGAGCCCTCGGCCCTAACCCATCGTCATCAGGCTGGCATTGCCGCCCGCCGCGGCGGTGTTGATGCTGACCGATCGTTCGACCAGCAGACGTTCGAGCGGAATGGCCGCGTCTCCCGGAGCCAGGTCCACTACCGGCACGATCGCGCCCGCGCGGCGGGCAAGCTGGCGCAAGATGGATTTCAGGCGATTGCCCACGGCATGGACGAGGACCGCGTCGAACGACGATGCGGCGGGATCGGCCACGGCCACGTGGCCGGCGACGCCGGCCGGCAGCGACGCGTGCAATGCTGCCGTCTGGTGGCCGGCCTGCCAGAGCGCTTCATTGCCCGTGCTCAGCGCCGCCGCCAGCTGGGCCAGCAGGTCGGAGGTCTCGTCCGCGATGCACAACACTCTGCCGCGCGGACGTAGCGCGTAGACGTCGAGTTGTCCGGTGGGGCCGGGCAGGGTGGCCGCGGCGATCTCGGGCAGCCGCGCGGCGTAGGTCGCGCAGCGGTCGGCCAGCTCCGCCATGCCCTGGTCGCGGGCCCAGTCCCACAGGGCGGCAAGCGGCCGGGCGGGGCGGGTGGGTTGCAGCCAGGCGGGAGCCGGAGGATGCGGGGCCAGCGCGCGTATCGCGATGTCTGGCGGGGCCGAGGACAACAGGCGCGGAAGATACAGCGGCCCGCCCGCCTTGGGGCCGGTGCCCGACATGCCCTCGCCGCCGAAGGGCTGCACGCCGACGACGGCGCCTATCATGTTGCGGTTCACGTAGACGTTGCCCACGCGCGCCCGGTCGAGCACCCGCGCGACCGTGTCGTCGATGCGGGTGTGCAGGCCCAGCGTGAGACCGTAGCCCAGGTCGTTCACCTGTTCCAGCAGGCTGTCGAGATGCCGCCCCGCGAAGCGCACCACGTGAAGTACCGGCCCGAACACCTCGCGGCGCAATTGGTCCGGCCGTTCCAGCTCGATCAGCGTCGGCGCGACGAAACATCCCTGCCGGCATTCTTCCGCGTCCAGGCGGCCCGAGCGGTGGACCGGGCGGCCGGCATCGCGCATGGCCGCGACGTGGCGCTCGATGTCGTCCCGCGCGGCTTCGTCTATGACCGGCCCGGCATCGGTCTCGAGGCGGTCGGGCCGGCCGATGCGGTATTCGTCCATGGCGCCGCGCAACATGGCCAGGATCCGGTCGGCAACGTCCTCCTGCAGGCACAGCAGGCGCAGGGCCGAGCAGCGTTGGCCGGCGCTGTCGAATGCCGATTCCATCACGTCGGCGACCACCTGCTCGGGCAGGGCGGACGAATCGACGATCATGGCGTTCAGTCCGCCGGTCTCGGCGATCAGCGGAATGCTCCTGCCGTCGCTGCCCAGCCGCTCGGCCAGCACGCGCCGCATGTCCCGGGCCACTTCCACCGACCCGGTAAACAGCACGCCCTGCACGCGCGCGTCGGCGACCAGGCCGGCGCCGATGGATGCGCCGCGCCCCGGCAGCATCTGCAGCGCGCCCGGTGGAACGCCCGCCGCGCGCAGGATGCGCACGGCCTCGGCGGCGATCAGGGGAGTCTGTTCCGCCGGCTTGGCCACCACCGTATTGCCGGCCGCCAGCGCGGCCGCCACCTGTCCGGTGAAAATGGACAGCGGGAAGTTCCATGGACTGATGCAGGCCACGATACCCAGCGGCCGGTGAAGGGCGCCGTCGAAGCCGTCGGTGGCGCGCGCGGCGTAGTAGCGCAGGAAGTCGACGGTCTCGCGCACTTCGCCGAAGGCGTTGGGCAAGGTCTTGCCCGCCTCGCGCACCATCAGTGCTGCCAGCGCCTCGCGTTCGTCCTCCATGCCGTCGGCCGCGCGGCGCAGGATGGCCGCGCGCTCGGCGGGGGCCGTGTCGCGCCAGAGGCGTGCGGCATGGCCGGCGCGCACGAGCGCGAGTTCGAGATCGGCGGGCGAGGCTTCCTGCACATGGCCGACCAGATCGCCGCGATGGGCGGGGCTGCGAATCTCGAGGAGGGGCCCGGGCGCGGCCTGGTCGTCCAGCAGGGGGCGGGCCAGCCAGGTGCGTCCGGCCGCGCCCGCCAGCCGATGCGACAGTTGCAACAGGCAGGCTTCGTCGGACCAGTCCAGCCCGCGCGAGTTGACGCGTTCGGCGCCGTACAGGTTCGGCGGCAGGGGAATGCGCGGGTCGGGCGCACCCACGGAGCCGCCCCCGGCGCCGATGTCGCGGGCGGCCGCGACCGGGTCCACGATCACGGCTTCCAGCGGCAGGTCGTGATCGGCCACGCGATGGACGAACGAGGTGTTCGCGCCATTCTCGAGCAGCCTCCGCACCAGGTAGGCCAGCAGCGTGTCGTGCGGGCCGACCGGCGCGTAGATGCGGCAGGGACGCCCCAGGCCGCCATCCCGCGCCGCGCCGACGACCTGGTCGTACAGGGGCTCGCCCATGCCGTGCAGGCACTGGAATTCGTATTGTCCGGGGCGGAAGCCTTGCGGCCCGGCCAGATGGTAGACGGCCGCCAGGGTATGGGCGTTGTGGGTCGCGAACTGCGGGAACACCGCGTCGGGCGCCGCCAGCAGCCTGCGCGCGCAGGCGAGATAGGCGATGTCGGTATGGGGCTTGCGCGTAAACACCGGGTAGTCCTGCAGGCCCTGGACCTGGGCGAGCTTGATCTCGCTGTCCCAGTACGCGCCCTTGACCAGGCGCACCATGAGCCGGCGGCCGCCGCGCCGTGCCAGGGCCACCAGGTGTTCGATCAGGCGCAGGCTGCGCTTCTGGTAGGCCTGCACGACGAAGCCCAGGCCGTTCCATCCTTCCAGGTCCGGTTCTCCGCACAGGCGTTCGAGCAGGTCCAGCGACAGATCCAGGCGCGCGGCCTCTTCCGCGTCGATGTTGAGACCCATGCCGTGGCCGCGCGCCGCGCGCGCGAGCGACAGCAGGCGGGGGTAGAGTTCGCCTTGTACCCGTGCCTGTTGGCTGCGTGCGTAGCGCGGGTGCAGGGCCGACAGCTTGATCGAGATGCCGGGGACTTCGTAGGGCGTGCCGTCCCGGCACGAGGCGCCGATGCGGTGGATCGCGTGTTCGTAGGCGGCCGTGTAGCGCAGGGCGTCGGCCTCGGTCATGGCCGCCTCGCCCAGCATGTCATAGGAATGGGTGTAGCCCCGTGCCACCTGGGCGCGCGAGCGGTCCAGCGCCTGTTCCACGGTGCGGCCCGCGACGAACTGGTCGCCCAGCAGGCGCATGGCGGCATCGACTGCCCGCCGTACCAGTGGCTCGCCGCCTTTCTCGACCAGGCCGGCCAGCGCCGCCTGCGGGCCCGATCCCTGGTGGGCGGCATACAGCCGGCCGGTCAGCAGGAGCCCCCAGACGGCGGCATTGACGAACAGCGACGGACTGTGCCCCAGGTGGGCCGACCATCGGCCCTTGCTGATCTTGTCGCGGATGAGCGCGTCCCGGGTGGCGGTGTCCGGTATGCGCAGGACCGACTCCGCCAGGCACATCAGCGCGATGCCTTCCTCGGACGAGAGCGAGAACTCCTGCAGCAGCATCTGCGCCAGCCCTTCGGTCGCCTGGCGTGCCGACTCGTCGCGCAGCGTGGACGCCAGCCGCCACGCGAGATCCATGACCGGTCCGTCGTCGGACGAGGGGCCGATCTCGTCCAGCAGGCGTCCGACCATCTCGTGTTCCGCCCGCCGGTAATCCGAGGTGATGGCCGCGCGTGTTCCGGTCTGCGGGGCGATGCCCGGCGGGAAGGCCTCGAAGGAATAGGGGCAGGGAGTCGTCGACTGCATGGATGCCCTCCTGTCGCCGTACGGCGTCCGGCAGGAACCAGTCTAGCGCATGGCCGGGGCCCGCAGCGTGGCAAGGTCCAGCAGCGTGAAGCGGCCGTCCTGCATCCATCCGCCCGTGTCGATGTGATGGACGTTCCCGAGCACGACGGGATCTTCCACCGGAGTGTGGCCCACCACCAGCGCGCGCAGTCCGGCAACGCCGCCGACATCTTCGTCTTGCAGCCGGGCGCGCGACCACATCGCGCGGTCCCGCGCCGCGCGCCACAGCCGCAGCGACCAGCGCAGCCTGCTCCAGTCCCGCACCGGGCTGTCCGCGTGCACGATGCCCACGAGCCCCGCCGGCGTCTCGATCTCCCTGGCCAGCGGCAGGCGGGCGAAGGCCTCGGCGTAGATCCGGCGCCGCGCCAGGGGCAGCGTCACGAACCAGGCTCCGCCGTTGGCGATGTAGTTGGTCTGGTCGACGGGGTTGCCCCTGGCGTAGCGTATCGCGATGTCTTCGTGATTGCCGCGTATCGCATGGAACCAGGGCAGGGCCAGCCAGTCCAGCGCCTGCTCGGATTCCGGCCCCCGGTCGACCAGGTCGCCCACGCTGAAAAGCCGGTCGATGGCGGGATCGAAGCCGGCATGGTCCAGCGCGGTTCGCAGCCGCGTGAAATGGCCATGGATGTCCCCGACCGCGAAGTCGCGGCCGTGGCGGTTGAGTTCATGGTGGACGAGCAGCGTGGTCATGGGACTCGATCGGTTGACATCCCATGATAGGCCTTCATGGATGCCCTGCGGGATGGGCATGGGGGGCACGGCCCCCGGGGCCCTGGATCGCCCGGCTCCGGGACGCCAGCCGGCGGATCAGGCGGCCGGCGCCTGGCCGCAGGCCAGGTTGGCCGGTATGGCGACGTCCATCAGGCGCGGGTTGGGCAGGTTCAGGTTGTCCATGATCTCGACATACTGGGCTTGCGTCTTGCCCGCCAGGCGGGGGTTGTGCCGCTTTTCCTCGCCGATGCTGGAGGCGGTCCAGCCCTTGTAGTCGTGCGCGGGGTAGACCGTGGTGTCGTCGGGCAGCGCGAACAGGCGGTCGACGATGGAGTGCCAGGACAGCCCGGCGTCGCCGGCCTGGAAATCGGTGCGGCCCGTGCTGCGGATCAGCAGTACATCGCCGGTGAAGACGGCACGAGGCGCGGTCGGTTCCAGCACGAAGCTGAAGGATTCGTCGGTGTGTCCGGGGGTATAGAGCGCTTGCAGCGTGATGCCGTCGACACGCAGCAGCTCGCCGTCGCCGACCTGGCGCGAGACGCACTCGGCGCGCGAGCGTTCGCCCATGATGGTGGTGCAGGCGGTGGCGTCGCGCAGGTCGCCCAGCGCGGTGATGTGGTCGGCGTGGGTGTGGGTGTCGATGGCGTGAACCAGGCGCAGGTCCAGTTCGCGGATGGCTTGCAGATAGTGGTCCAGGCGTTCCTTGACCGGATCGATGATCAGCGCCTCGCCCCCGCGGCGGGATGCCAGGAGGTACGTGTAGGTGCTGGAGTCGGCATCGAAGAACTGGCGGAAGATCATATATTTCTTAAAGAAATAAGCAAATTTCTATATGGAATATATGTTAGACATTCGCGTGCCGCCCGTCAAAGCCCGTCGGAGGAGGGAGGAAGCAGTCCCATGCGGCGCTTGGCCCGGTGCGCCGAGCCGTTGCGCACGGCCCAGCGCAGGACCGGCGCGATGCCGCCGATCGCGGCGCCGGCCGCCCGCACGCGCCATGCGGGGCGCCGCAGTTCCAGCATGTCGGCGGCCCAGCCGGGCAGCAAGGCCGTGCCGGCTTCCATCATGAACCGGCTTACCGGCCGCGCCAGCGGGCTGACGGCCGGGGGATGCGACAACAGGATACGGGCGATCTCGCGGGTGCGGTCGTCGCACACCAGTTGTGGCCGCATGCGCGCGAGATAGGCGACCACTTCGGCGCGTGAACGGGGGACCTCGCGGGCGCCCAGGCGCAGCGCGATCAGCGCGATCTCGTCGTAGTAGCGGTCCTGTTCCGCGCCGGACAGCGTGGGGTCGCGATGGCGCAGGTGCGCCGCCAGGAAGTTGCTGACCTCGGCCACGTGGACCCAGGTCAGCAGGTCGGGGTCGTCGGCCGCGTAGGGACGGCCGTCGGGAGCCGTGCCGCGCACCTGTTCGTGGATGCCGCGCACGCGCGCGATCAGCCGCTCCGCATCCGCCGTGGCGGCATAGGTGGTGCCCGAGATGAACTGGCCGGTCCGGCGCAGGCGGCCCAGCATGTCCTGGCGGAAGTTGGAGTGATCCCATACGCCGGCGAGCGCGAGGGGATGCAGCATCTGCATCAGCAGCGCGGCGATGCCGCCGATGAGCATGGAGGTGAAATCGCCGTGCACCTTCCAGCAGGCCGAGCCGGGGCCGAACAGGCCAGGATCGCCGCGCGGATGCTCGAAGTCGATGCCGCCCAGCGCCAGTCCGGTCAGGCCCAGCACCTGCGCTTCGATGTGCCTGCGTATCATGCGCGGCCCCGCGTGGGCTGGAGGGATGGCGCATTGCGCTGCATGAGATCGCACAAGTGCTCGGCCGCCGGCGTCATGGGCATCTCCGCTCGCCGGATCAGCACGATGTCGGGCGCGGGCAGGCTTTCCCGCACGGCGATCACCTGCAGCGAATCGCGCGTCAGGTCGAATTCCCGCCATTGCACCGGCAGCAGCGCCAGCAGGTCGCTGTTGGCCAGCGCGACCATCATCGACAGCGCTGTGCGGGCCTGGAGCGCCACGCGCGGCGAAGGCAGGCCGTATTCCTGGAACAGCCGCGCCAGGTCGTCCTGATTGTCGTAGTCGGTCGAGGGCAGGGCCCATTCGGCGCCGGCCAGCGCCTTGAGCGAACGCGAGCGCGCCAGCGGATGCCCCTTGCGGCAGACCACGGCGCGGGTATTGGAGAACAGTCGTTCGACGATGAAGCCGGCCGGCACGGTGCCGGGCGCGGCGCCCAGGTAGAAGTCGATGGCGCCGCTGCGCAACTGCGATTCGAGGTCGGGGAACAGTCCTTCGATGAGTTGCAGGTAGACCTGGGGATAGCGCCGCCGGAAGGCGGGCAGGGCGCGGGGCAGCAGGCCCATGTGCGGCATGATGGACAGGCCGGCGATGACCGTGCCGGCGCCCGAACCCTGGGCCTGCGCCAGTTCGTCGCGCGCCCGGCGCAGTTCGTTGACCATGCCGCGCGCGCGTTCGTGGAACAGCCGGCCGAGCGGCGTCAGGACCATGCCGCGCGCCTGGCGCTCGAACAGCGGCGTGCCCAGTTCCTTTTCCAGGCCGCGCACGCTGCGGGTGAGCAGCGGCTGCGCCACGCCCAGCCGGCGGGCGGCGGCGCGCAATCCGCCATGTTCGACGATGGCCACGAGATCCCGCAGTTGATTGAGTTTCATGGATATCAAAATCGAATCACTCATGGGATTTTGACATCTTGTCCGTAGCACCGCCACTTCTCTACAGTCACCTCGCGTTCACCAGAAAAACTTGATAGCACGCGCAGGAGACAAGCATGCAACGCATCATGGCCTTGGGCCGGCACGGCCGGCTGCTGGCATGGGCGGCAGGGTTCGCCGTCGCCCTGTCGTTGATTCAGGATGCACGGGCCCAGACCTGGCCCGTCAAGCCGGTCAGGATGATCGTGCCGTTCCCGCCCGGGGCCGCGCCCGACGTCGTGGCACGGCTGGTCGCGGACCGGCTCTCGCACGCCTGGGGGCAGTCGGTGTATGTCGAGAACAAGCCAGGCGCCGGTGGCATTCCGGGCATGTCGACGCTGGCGCGATCCGCGGCCGACGGCTACACGGTGGGGTTCGTGCCCGCCGCTGCGGCGGTACTCACGCCCTTGCTCTACAAGCAGCCGCAGTATGACGTGGATCGCGACATCGTGCCCGTGGCCGCGGTGGGCACCAGCCCCATGATGGTGGTGGTGCCCGGCACGTCCGCCATCCGTTCGGTGGCCGACCTGGCGAGGGAAGGCAAGGCCAGGCCGGGAACGTTGAATTTCGCGGCGGCACAGGCTGGCTCGGTGCCGCACCTGACCGGCGAGATGCTGGCGCGGGCCGGCGGTTTCCAGCTCTTCACCGTGCCCTATGCGGGGTCGCCGGCCGCCATCAACGCGGTGCTGGCGGGCGAGGCGGCCTTGACCATCGACGGCATCCCGGCCCTGGTCCAGCACGTCAAGGCCGGCAAGATGCGAGCCCTGGCGGTGACCTCGCCGCAGCGGTTGCCGGGCCTGGAGTCGGTGCCCACGGTGGCCGAGACCCTGCCGGGTTTCGAGTCGCTGGGTTGGTTCGCGCTGTTCGCGCCCACCGGAACGCCCGGCCCGGTCGTCGAACGGATCAATGCCGACATCAATCGCCTGCTGGATGACAAGGAGCTGGTCTCGCGCCTGGCCGACCTGGGCGTCTACCCCATGCATGGCAGCGCGGCCGATCTCCAGGCCTTCGTGCGCGGCCAGCAGGCGGTCTGGAAGAACACGGTGCAGGAACTGGCGATTCAGCCGCAATAGGCCTGGCCGTCCGATCAAACCACGATGGAAATGCAGATGAACGAGAGAAGAAAGGCGCTGGTCACCGGCGGCGCGACCGGTATCGGCCGCAGCGCGGTCCTGGCCCTGGCGCGCGCCGGGTACGACGTGGCGATCAACTATGCATCCAGCGCGAAGGCCGCCAGCGAAGTGGCCAGCGAGGCGGCTGCCCTGGGGGCCCGCACGATGCTGCTCCAGTGCGACGTGGCCGACGATGCCGCGGTGCGCGAGATGATGCGCGCCGTCGGCGACCGGTTCGGCCACCTGGACGCCCTGGTCAACAATGCCGGCACGACGGCGGCCTGGAAGGTCCGCGACCTGGACAGCCTGGACATGGGCGAGTGGGACCGCACCTTCGCCGTGAACGTGCGGGGGCTTTTCCAGGTCACGCGCGCCGCGGTGCCGCTGCTCAGGAAGGGCACGGATCCGGCCATCGTCAACACGGCCAGCATCGTCGGGCTCAGGCCCGGGCCCCAGCCCCTGCCCTATGCCGCCAGCAAGGCGGCGGTCGTGAACCTGACCAAGACCCTGGCCTGGAACCTGGGACCGGATATCCGCGTGAACGCCGTCGCGCCAGGCTGGATGGAAGGCGACTGGATGCAGCGCATGCTGGGAGACCGGTACGACGATCTCATGGGCAAGCGTGCCCGCGCCACGCCGTTGCGCCGTTGCGTGACCGCCGACGACGTGGCCGAGACCATGTTGAACCTGCTCCAATCGAACCGCTTCGTCACCGGCGAGATCGTCGTGATCGATGGCGGTTACACCAGCTCGACCTGAGGAGACGCCATGCTCGAGGGATTCGTTCCTTTTCCGCCCGAGTTCGCCCGCCGCTACCGCGAGCGAGGCTACTGGCAGGATCGTTCTCTGGCGCAGGAATTCGCGCAGGCGTTCGCGCGCCATGCGGGAAAGGTGGCGCTGGTCGACGGCGACCGCTGCTATACCTACGCCGACCTGGACAGGCTGAGCGACAACCTGGCGCTGCACCTGCTGGCGCTCGGGCTCAAGCCGCTGGATCGCGTCGTGCCCACGCTGCCTAACGTGGCGGAGTTCGTGATCCTGTATTTCGCGCTGCAGAAGATCGGCGCCATTCCCATCGCCGCGCTGGTCACCCATCGCTACCAGGAGATCAGCCAGTTCGTCAGGCTGTCGCAGGCGCGCTGCTGCGTCTATCCCGTGTCGCAGGGCGACTTCGCCTTCGGTCCGGTGGTGGACCGCATCCAGCACGAGAACGACTGCCTGCGGCTGCGGCTGGTGCTGGGCCCGGCGGGCCCGGGAGAGCACTCGCTGCCCGAACTGATCGAGACCCCCGCTCCGGGAGACCGGGCCGCCTTGCGCGACATACGCATCGATCCCGAGGACCCCTGCATCTTCCAGTTGTCGGGCGGCACGACCGGCATCCCCAAGCTGATCCCGCGCACCAACAACGACTACGCCTATAACTCCAAGGTCGCGTCGGAGGTCACGCGGGTGGACGGCAGTTCCGTGCTGCTGCTGGTGCTGCCCATCGCGCACAACCTGCCGCTGGCGTGTCCCGGCATACAGGGCTTCCTGCTGAACGGCGCCAAGGTGGTGCTGCACGCGAACACCCGTCCGGCCGAGATGTTCGCGCTGATCGAGAAGCACCGCGTGACGCACCTCAAGGTGGTGCCGGCGCTGCTGATCCGCCTGATCAACGATCCGGACATCGGACGCCACGACCTGTCCTCGCTGCGGCTCATCCAGAGCGGTGGGCAGCGCATGCAGCCCGAGGTTCGCTCGCGTACCCGTCGCCTCATTCCGTCCGCGCTGGTGCAGGAGAACTTCGGCATGTCAGAAGGCGTGCTGATGTTCGTGCGCCACGACGATCCCGAGGACGTGATGATGGAAACGTGCGGCCGACCGGTCTGCCCCGACGACGAAATCAAGCTGATCGACGACGAGGGACGCGAGGTCGGACCGGGCGAGGTGGGCGAGCTGTCCTGCCGGGGGCCCTACACGCTGCGCGGCTACTTCGGCGTGCCCGAGTACAACGCGAGGCAGTTCACGCCCGACGGCTTCTACCGGTCCGGCGACCTCATGCGCCAGCACCCCTCGGGCAACTACATCGTCGAGGGCCGCAAGAAGGACCTGATCAACCGCGGCGGCGAGAAGATCAGCGCGGAAGAGATCGAGAACCTGATACTCATGCATCCCGCGGTGCAGAACGTGGCCTGCGTCCCCATGCCGGACCCCGACATGGGCGAGCGCATGTGCGCGTGCGTGGTGCTGCGGGCGGGCGCATCGCTGACGCTGCCCGAGCTGGTGGATTTCCTGAAGGCGCGCGAGATCGCCAAGTTCAAGCTGCCCGAGCGGCTGGAGGTGCTGGACGATTTTCCGGTGTCCACCTTCGGCAAGGTGTCCAAGAAATCCCTGGCCGAGATGGTGGCCTCCAGGGCGGCCGCGGCCTGAGCGAAGGAGAGACGCGAGATGCGCATCATCGATCTGCATTGCTATCCGGGCACCCAGACCTGGATCGACGCCCAGGGTCCGTACGTCGAGGCCCTGGCCACCTACTGGAAGCGGAACTGGGTCGGCAAGCCCGAGGACGAGGTAGTGGCCGAGTTCGCCGCGGCCGGCGTGGATGCCTGCCTGGTCGCGCTGGACCTGGAGACCACCGTGGCCACGCCGCCCTGCACCAACGAGTACGTGCACGGCATGTGGAAACGCCATCCCGGCCGCATCATCCAGTGCTGGGGCGCGCTGGAGCCCGCCAAGGGCGAGATCGCGATACGCCAGGCCCGAACCGCGGTGCGCGAACTGGGCTTCATGGGTTTTCACTTCCACCCCATCATGCAGCACTTCGCGGTCAACGACACGCGCTACTACCCGTTGTTCGAGGAAATCGCCTCGCTGGGCGCGGCCGTGATGATAGACGTCGGCACCACGGGCATGGGGGCCGGCCTGCCGGGAGGAATGGGCGCGCGCATACGCCATGCCCATCCTGCCGCCATCGACGACCTGGCGGCCGATTTCCCCAACCTGAAGATCATCATGGCGCACCCCGGCTGGCCCTGGGTGGACGAGACCACCGCCGTGGCCCTGCACAAGGGGAACGTCTATTGGGAGATGTCGGGTTGGGCGCCCAAGCACTTCCCGGGCAACCTCAAGGTCGACATCCGCGGCCGTCTGCAGGACAAGATCATGTTCGGCAGCGATTACCCCAGCCTGCCCTATGCGCGCATTCTCAAGGAGTGGGAGGAACTGGGCTACAGCGACGCGGTGATGGAGAAAGTCATGCACGCCAATGCGGAGCGCGTGCTGGGCCTCTAGCGCCCATTCCCGGCCTGTGCACGCTTCCTTTCAGCGTGAACAGGCCCTAGGAAGGGCGGGCATGTTTTCTGCTGGAAAAGGGGCTTTCAGGAGAACGACATGACGCATCCCATTACGAGAAAGATCCTGCTTTGCATGGGCATGGCCCTGGCGGCGCCGCTGGCCATGGCCCAGGCGGGACCTGGTGCCGGCGGCAGCCAGGGCGGCAGCAGCAGCCAGAGCGGCGGCAGCAATGCGCCCAGCGGGTCCAGCTCCGACAGCCCGACGCGAGGCAGCGCGAACAGCGGACCGTCGGGATCGTCGGGCAACGCCCAGAGCAGCGGCTCGTCCGCCGGCAAGCAGGGCCAGGGCACCGATGGGGCCGGCTATCCGGGCAGCACCACGCAGGGCGGCGCGCAAAACCAGCCGCCCAACCGTGGAGCCACCGGTTCCGGCGGGCGCGATTCCTCGACGGGCACGCAGTCCCAGGGAACCGGAGACCGTTCCGGCTCGCGCAACAGCGGCAGCCGGCTGCTGCGCTAGGGCTGTTTCCGGCCTGCGCGAGGCTCTTCCCGGCGGGAACAGGCCCGGCCCGCGACAAGCGGCCGCAGGCGTGCAGCGGCGCCAGAGGCTACAATGGCCAGATGCGCCGCCTGTTCATCCTGCTGATGATCGCCTTCCTGCCGTTCCAGTTCACCTGGGCGGCGGCGGCCGCCTATTGCCAGCACGAAACCGGCACGGTGGCCCAGGCCCACTTCGGCCACCACGAACACGTCCACCAGGACACCGGCGACAAGGGCGACGCCAAGAAAGCCGTGCATCCCGATTGTGTGGTCTGCCACATGATCGCGCTGCAGGCCGTCCTGGCCGGCACGCCGGACCTGCCCAAGGCAGGCATCGCCCACGCCCTTTCTCCCGCGTCGCCAGCCTTCCTGGCCGCGGCGCCCGTCTCGCTGCCTGAACGCCCCCAATGGCGTGCGCTCGTCTAGCCGGCGAGACGCAGCCGTTCCACTCGTTGCTTTCGTCTCGCCGAATTCACGCAACCGTTTCCCTGGTGCAATTCGATGCGCAGACTTCTATGGCCGCTCGGGCTGGCGGCCGCCTTGTCCAGCCCGATGGCCGCGGCCCGTTCCCGTTCCCGTTTCCGTTCCCGTTCTTGATCAGGTGCCCGCCGCCGGCGGTCCGCTGACACTGGAGTCCGCGCTGGCCATGGCTGCCGCGGGCAACCCGGCGCTGGCGGCTGCCGCCAAGGAGGCCGAGGCCTTGCAGGGCGGCGTCGTCCAGGCGCGCGTCCTGCCCAATCCCGACATCGCTTTCGCCGTCGAGGATACGCGGCGCGATTCGCGCACCACCAGCGTGGAGCTGGGCATTCCCATCGAGTTGGGCGGCAAGCGCTCCGCGCGCATCCTGGCCGCGGAGCGGGCGCAGACCGTGGCGGTGGCCGAGTTCACGCGGGCCCGGGCGCAATTGCGCGCGGCCACGGTGGCCGCCTTCTTCGACCTGCTGATCGCGCAGGAGGGCGTGGCGCTGGCCAACGGGTCGGCGCAGGTGGCGGCCCGGGCGGCGGACATCGCGGCCCGGCGGGTGGCGGCCGGCAAAGTCCCGCCGCTGGAGGAGACCCGGGCTCGCGTCGAGCGGGCCAACGCCGACCTCGAGGTCGAGGCGGCGCGGGCGCGTTTGCAGGAAGCGAGGCGGGCGCTGGGGTCGCTGTGGGGCGAGCCCGATCCGCGCTTCGGCCAGGCCGTGGGCAGCCTGGACGTACTCCCCGCGCGCGCGCCCGTCGATGCGCTGTTGCGGGAGCTGGAGCAGGCGCCCGAGCTGGCGGCGCACCGGTTGGAGATCGAACGCCGCGACGCCGTGGTCGGGGTCGAGCGCAGCAAGCGCTATCCCGACGTGAGGTTGACGGCAGGCACGCAGCGCAACAACGAACTGGGGCGCAACCAGACCCTGCTGGGGGTGTCGATTCCGCTGCCGCTGTTCGACCGCAACCAGGGCAACCTGTACGAGGCCACCGTGCGGGCCGACCAGGCGCGCGACGTGCATCGTGCCCTGCAAGTCAGGCTTGCGCAGGAACTGCGCCAGGCATCCGCGCAACTGGAACTGGCACGCAAGAGCGCCGACGCGCTGCGCGGCACGGTGCTGCCCGGCGCTCGCGAGGCCTATGAAGCAGCCACCCGCGGGTTCGAGGCCGGCAAGTCCGGCTTCCTGGATGTGCTGGACGCCCAGCGCACGCTGTTCCAGGCCCGCATCCGCTATCTGGCCGTGCTGGCCGACACCTACCAGGCCGCCATCGCGATCGATCGCGTGCTGGGCCGCTGAAGGAATCCTGTCATGTCGACGACAAGCAAACAAAAGGCCGCGATGGCGGCCATCCTGATCGCGGGCGCGCTGGCGGTGGCAGGCGTGCTGTTCTGGCCCGCTCCGCATGGCGAGGGCGACGGCCACGGCCATGGTGGCCAGGCGCCGGCCGGCGCCTCCGCCGACGAGCATGCCGAGGACGGCCTGGTGAGGCTGAGCGAGGCCCAGGTCCAGGCGGCCGGCATACGCACGGCCGAGGCCGGCCCCGGCGTACTGCGGCCGACCCGCGAATTCCCGGGCGAGATACGCTTCAACGAGGACCGCACGGCCCATGTCGTGCCGCGGCTGGCAGGCGTCGTCGAACGTGTGTCGGCGGACCTGGGGCAGCAGGTCCGCAAGGGCCAGGTGCTGGCCGTGATCGCCAGCACGTCGCTGTCGGACCTGCGCAGCGAACTGCTGGCCGCGCGCAAGCGCGAGGACCTGGCCGAGGAAACCTTCGCGCGCGAAAAGAAGCTGTGGGAGGAGCGGGTGTCCGCCGAACAGGACTACCTGCAGGCGCGCACCGCGCGGGAAGAGGCCAGGATCGCGGTGCAGAACGCCGCGCAGAAGCTCCGGGCCGTGGGCGCGACGAGCCAGGCGCCCGCGCTGAACCAGTACGAGCTGCGCGCGCCCTTCGACGGCACGGTGGTCGAGAAGCACATGGCCATGGGCGAGGCAGTGGGCGACACCACCGCCGTGTTCACCATCGCCGACCTGGGCACGGTCTGGGCCGAGTTCATCGTCGCCCCGCAGGACCTGGCGGCGGTACGCGTCGGCGAGAAGGTCAGCATTTCCTCTTCCGCCCTGAACGAGACGGCCGAAGGCACCGTGTCCTATGTCGGTCCGCTGCTGGGCGCGCAGACCCGCACGGCCACCGCCCGCGTCACGCTCGCCAATCCCGGCATGGCCTGGCGTCCGGGGCTCTTCATCACCGTCAAGGTACTGCGCGGCGAGGAAGCCGTTGCCCTGGCCGTGCCCGCCGATGCCATCCAGACCGTGGGCGATGACAGCGTGGTGTTTACCGTTGTGCCCGGTGGCTTCAAGGCGCAGCCGGTGAAGACCGGCCGCCGCGACGGCATGCGGGTGGAAGTGCTCGAGGGCCTGGCTCCCGGCGCGCGCTACGCCGAGACCAACACCTTCACGCTCAAGGCCGAGCTGGGCAAGGCCAGCGCCGAGCATACCCATTAGACCGGACAGACAGGAAGACACTCATGTTCGAACGGATCATCCGGTTCGCCATCGAGCAACGATGGCTGGTCATGCTGGCGGTGTTCGGCATGGCCGCGCTGGGCCTCTACAACTTCACCCGCCTGTCCATCGACGCGGTGCCCGACATCACCAACGTCCAGGTGCAGGTCAACACGTCCGCGCCGGGCTATTCGCCGCTGGAGACCGAACAGCGCATCACCTATCCCGTCGAGACCACCATGGCGGGACTGCCCGGCCTTGCGCAGACCCGGTCGCTGTCCCGCTACGGCCTGTCCCAGGTGACCGTCATCTTCCGCGATGGCACCGATATCCACTTCGCCCGCCAACTGGTCAACCAGCGCATCCAGGAAGCGCGCGAGGCCCTGCCGGCCGGCGTCACGCCGACGCTGGGGCCGATCTCGACCGGGTTGGGGGAGATCTACATGTGGACGGTCGAGGCCGCGCTGGACGCGCGCAAGCCGGACGGCAGCCCCTACACGCTGGCGGACCTGCGCGAGATCCAGGACTGGGTGGTACGCCCGCAACTGCGGACGGTGCCCGGCGTGACCGACATCAACACCATAGGGGGCTACGCGAAGGAGTATCTCGTCGCGCCCAACCTGGAACGCATGGCCGCCCACGGCCTGACGCTGGCGGACGTGGTGACGGCGCTGGACCGCAACAACGTCAACGTCGGCGCCGGCTACATCGAGCGGGGCGGCGAGCAGTACCTGGTGCGCGCGCCCGGGCAGGTCGGGTCCATGGAGGACATCCGCGAGGTCATCGTCAGCCAGGCCCAGGGCCAGCCCATACGCGTGCGGGACATCGCCGACGTGCAGATGGGCCGCGAGCTGCGCACCGGCGCCGCCACCGAGAACGGCAGGGAAGTGGTGCTGGGCACCGTGTTCATGCTGATCGGCGAGAACAGCCGCGCCGTGTCCCGCGCCGTGGACGAACGGCTCGCGGCCATCAACAAGACCCTGCCGCCGGGCGTGAAGACCGTGACGGTCTACGACCGCACCACGCTGGTCGACAAGGCCATCGCCACCGTCAGGAAGAACCTGCTGGAAGGCGCGATCCTGGTCATCGTCGTGCTGTTCCTGTTCCTGGGCAACATCCGGGCGGCGCTCATCACGGCCATGGTCATTCCCCTGTCCATGCTGTTCACCTTCACGGGCATGGTGTCCTACAAGGTCAGCGCCAACCTGATGAGCCTGGGGGCGCTGGATTTCGGCATCATCGTCGACGGCGCGGTGGTCATCGTCGAGAACTGCGTGCGGCGGATCGCGCACGCCCGGGCCGCCGCGGGCCGCGCGCTGACGCGCGCCGAACGCTTCGGCGAAGTATTCGAGGCCTCGAAGGAGGCGCGGCGGCCGCTGATCTTCGGCCAGCTCATCATCATGATCGTCTACCTGCCGATCTTCGCCCTGACCGGCGTGGAAGGGAAGATGTTCCATCCCATGGCGATGACCGTGGTGCTGGCGCTGCTGGGCGCGATGATCCTGTCGATCACCTTCGTGCCGGCCGCCGTGGCGCTGCTGCTGGACGGCCGCGTCCAGGAAAAGGAAAACCGCCTGATGGCCGCCGCGCGCCGGCTGTACGAGCCGCTGCTGAGCCGCTCGCTGGCCAACACGCCGGTGGTGCTGACCTTCGGCGCGGTGGCCGTGGCACTGGCGCTGGCCGTCGCGACGCGGCTGGGCGCGGAGTTCATCCCGAACCTGGACGAAGGCGACCTGGCGGTGCAGGTGCTGCGCATACCCGGCACCAGCCTGTCCCAGGCCATCGCGATGCAGGAGGAGCTGGAGAAGCAGGTCGCCAAGGTGCCCGAGGTGGAACGGGTGTTCGCCAAGATCGGGACGGCCGAGATCGCCTCCGATCCCATGCCGCCCAATATCGCCGACACCTATGTCATGCTCAAGCCGCAGGATGCCTGGCCGCAGCCGCGCCGTTCCCACGAGGAAGTGGTGGCCGCCATCCGGAAAGTGGTGGAGGGCGTGCCGGGCAACAACTACGAGTTCACGCAGCCCATCCAGATGCGCTTCAACGAGTTGATCTCGGGCGTGCGCAGCGACGTCGCCGTCAAGATCTTCGGCGACGACATGGCACAGCTGGAACGCACGGCGGCCGAGATCGCGGCGGTCATGGCGCGCCTGCCGGGCGCCGATGCGGTCAAGGCCGAGCAGACCGCCGGCCTGCCCATGCTGACCATCGCGGTCGACCGGCAGAAGGCCGCGCGCTACGGCGTGAGCCTGGCCGAGGTGCAGGAGACCATCGCCACCGCGGTGGGCGGGCGCGAGGCGGGCATCTTCTTCCAGGGCGACCGGCGGTTCGACATCCTGGTGCGGCTGCCCGACAACGTGCGGGGCGACATCGAGGCGCTCAAGCGACTGCCGGTGGCGTTGCCCCGGGGCGAGGGCCAGGCCCGCGTGGCCTTCGTGCCGCTGGCCGAGCTGGCCCGTTTCGAACTGGCGCCCGGTCCCAACCAGATCAGCCGCGAGGACGGCAAGCGGCGCATCGTGGTCAGCGCCAACGTGCGTGGCCGCGACCTGGGCTCCTTCGTGTCGGATGCCCAGAACAGCATCGAGGCGTCGGTGCGCATCCCGCCCGGCTACTGGACGGCGTGGGGAGGCACGTTCGAGCAGTTGCAGTCCGCCACCGAGCGCCTGCAATGGGTCGTGCCGATCTCGCTGCTGCTGGTGTTCGCGCTGCTGTTCGCCATGTTCGGCAACCTGCGCGACGGCTTGATCGTGTTCACCGGGATCCCCTTCGCGCTGACCGGGGGCATGCTGGCCCTGTGGCTGCGAGGCATCCCGCTGTCCATTTCCGCGGCCGTGGGCTTCATCGCGCTCTCGGGCGTGGCGGTGCTGAACGGGCTGGTGATGCTGTCCTTCATCCGGTCGCTCAGGGCGGAAGGCCATCCGCTGGACGAGGCGGTCCGCCTGGGCGCCGCCACGCGGCTGCGGCCAGTGCTGATGACCGCGCTGGTCGCATCGCTGGGCTTCGTGCCCATGGCGCTGGCGACCGGCACTGGCGCGGAGGTGCAGCGGCCCCTGGCGACGGTGGTCATAGGCGGCATCATTTCGTCCACCGCCCTGACCCTGCTGGTTCTGCCCACGCTGTACCGGCTGGCCTACCGACGCCAGGCGCATGGAGAGGAGAATAGATGATGAATGACATCTATTGAATAAATTATAGTCATCATTTATTATTCGCCCTTCATGCACAGGAGGGCGACATGCCCCGCGTATCGCGACAGCAGGCCGAGAAGAACCGCGCCGCCATCGAGGAAGCCTCGGCGCGGCTGATCCGGGAACAAGGCATCAAGGGAGTCAGCGTGGCCGACCTCATGGCGGCGGCCGGGCTGACCCACGGCGGCTTCTACGGGCACTTCGAATCCAAGGACGCGCTGGCCGCAGCCGCTTGCGCCAAGGCCTTCGCCGCGTCGCGGGAACGCTGGCGGGAACGGACAGCGGGCATGGCCGACGCATCCGCGGCGCTGCGCGTCATCGTCGAAGCCTACCTGTCGCCGCGGGCACGCGACAACGCCGGCAGCAGTTGCCCGGCGGCTTCGCTGGCGGTGGACGTGGCCCGGGAATCCGCCGACAAGCCGGTGCGCCGGAGCTATGTCGACGGCATCCAGGGGCTGGTTTCCTCGCTGGCCGCGCTGTACGGCAGTGGTGATGCCGCGGCCGACCGCGAGCGCGCGCTGGTCGAACTGTCTCTCATGGTGGGCGCGCTGCTGATGGCGCGGGCCACGGCGGCCGACCCCATTTCCGACCAGATCCTGGACGCGGCCCGCAGGCATCTGCTGCCCGCGGACGATACCTCTCCCACGCCCTGACAGGACCGCATCGTGTTCGCCCATCCCGTATCGCGCTGGCTGGCCCGGCGAGGCATCCATTTTTCCTGGGTCATGGTGGCGCTGGCCTTCCTGACCATGTTGTCGTCGTCGGCCGCGCTGGGCCTGCCCGGCGCTTTCCTGCAACCGCTGTCCCGCGAGTTCGGCTGGAACGTCGACCAGATCTCGTCGGCCCTGGCCGTGCGGTTCGCGCTGTTCGGCCTGATGGGGCCGTTCTCGGCCATCCTGATGGAACGTTACGGGCTGCGCCGCATCATGTGCACGGCCATGGTCCTGGTGGCCTTCGGACTGCTGCTGGCCACGCGCATGTCCGAGGTCTGGCACCTGGTCGCCTTGTGGGGGTTGCTGCTGGGGTTCGGCACCGGCCTGACGGCCGTGGTGCTGGGGGCGGTGGTCGCCACGCGCTGGTTCGACCAGCGTCGCGGACTGGTGCTGGGTATGCTGACGGCCAGCGCGGCCACGGGGCAGCTCGTGTTCCTGCCGGCCGCGGCCTGGCTGATCGAACATGTCGGCTGGCGCATGGCGGTGGCGCCGGTGGTGGCGTGCTGTCTGGCCGTGGCGCTGCTGGCGTTCCTGCTGGCGCGCGATCGTCCGCAGGATCTCGGCCTCGCGCCCTATGGCGCCGATCCCCACGCCGCGGCGGCGCCGCCCGCCACGGCGCGTCCCTCGTTCCTGGCTCCTCTTCAGGTGCTGCGCGCCGTCTCCGGCAACCGGACGTTCTGGGTATTGTTCGGCACTTTCTTCGTCTGCGGCCTGAGCACCAACGGCCTCATCCAGACTCATTTCATCTCGTTGTGCGGCGACTTCGGACTGGCCGCGCTGCCGGCCGCCTCGGTGCTGGCGATGATGGGGGCGTTCGACTTCGTGGGCACCATCCTCTCGGGCTGGCTGTCCGACCGCTACGACAATCGCAAGCTGCTGTTCTGGTACTACGGCCTGCGCGGCCTGTCGCTGTTCTGGCTGCCGCATTCGGAGTTCACGCTGTATGGGCTGTCGCTGTTCGCGATGTTCTACGGCCTGGACTGGATCGCCACCGTGCCGCCCACGGTCAAGCTGGCGGCGGCCGAATTCGGCAAGGAGAAGGCGGGCATGGTGTTCGGCTGGGTGTTCGCCGGCCACCAGATCGGCGGCGCGATCGCCGCGTACGGCGCGGGGCTGGTCCGCACGCAGATGCTGACCTACACGCCGGCCTTGTATGCCGCGGGCGCGGCGTGCCTGGTGGCCGCGCTGGTCGTTTTCCTGATTCGCCGGCGGGCGCCCGTGCCCGCGCCCGCCGCTGCGCGGTCCGCCTGACGGAGCCGGCCGCATGTCCATCGATCCGCGCACGCGCCGCCTCATCGAGGCTCCCATCGTCCCCACGCTGCTGCGGCTGGCGGTGCCCAACACGCTGGTGCTGGCCGCCCAGGCCAGCGCGGGCATCATCGAGACCTATTTCGTCGGCAGGCTCGGCACCGACGCGCTGGCCGGCGTGGCCCTGGTGTTCCCGACCGTCATGTTGATGCAGATGCTGTCCGGCGGCGCGGTGGGAGGCGGCATTTCCTCGTCGATCGCCCGGGCGCTGGGAAGCGGCCGGCGCGAGGACGCCGATTCGCTGGTCCACCACGCGATCGTGGTCGGATTGCTGTTCAGCCTGTTCTTTACGGTGGCCGGGCTGGCGGGCGGCCGTTGGCTGTACGGGCGCATGGGCGGCTCGGGCGGTTCGCTCGAGGCGGCGCTGGAGTATTCGCGCTGGATCTTCGGCGCGTCGGCGCTGGTGTGGCTGTTCAATTCGCTGGCGTCGGTCGTGCGCGGCACTGGCAACATGAACCTGCCCGCGGCGGTCACCTGCGCGGGGACAGCCATGCTGGTGCCGCTGTCGCCCCTGCTCATCTTCGGCTGGGGACCGCTGCCGGGCCTGGGCGTGGCCGGCGGGGCCATCGCGCTGCTGGTCTACTATGCCGCGGGCAGCGCCGCGCTGCTGGCCTTTCTTTGTTCGGGCCGCGGCATCGTCCGCCTGACCTGGAAGGGCTGGGCGCTGCGCTGGCCGCTTTTCCGCGACATCCTTCGCGTGGGACTGGTCGCCGCGGTTTCCACGGTGGCGATCAACATCGCCATCAGCATCGCCACCGCGCTGACCGGCCATTTCGGCCCGGCCGCCATCGCGGGCTACGGCACCGGTTCGCGCCTGGAATACCTGCTCGTGCCCCTGGTGTTCGGCCTGGGCGGCCCCATGGTCGCCATGGTCGGCGCGGCGATGGGGGCGGGCCGGCACGACCGGGCGCTGCGCATCGCCTGGGTCGGCGCGGGATGCGCCTTCGTCGTGGCGGAGGCCATAGGCCTGGCGGCCGCTTGTTTCCCCCATGCCTGGCTGTCGATGTTCGGCAGCGAGCCCGACATGCTGGCCACCGGATCGCTCTATCTGCGCATCGTGGGGCCCGCCTACGGATTCTTCGGCGCGGGGCTGGCGCTCTACTTCGCATCGCAGGGCGCGGGGCGGCTGCTGTGGCCGGTGACCGGCAGCGTCGTGCGCCTGATCCTGAGCGCAACCGGCGGGATGGCCGCGATCGCGGCGGGGCTGGGGCTGGCGGGAGTTTTCGCGGCCCAGGCGCTGGCGCTGGTGGTCTACGGCGCCATCAATGCGGGCGCCATCGCGCGTGGCGCATGGTTTGGCGGGGCGCCGTATCGCTCGAAGAAATCGCAAAGCTGGCGCCCCAGGAAGTCCTCGCCCGTATCGAAGTGAGCCATGATGGACATGTGGTTGTGGCGAGGCAGCATGAGGAACTGGTTCGCCCGGTGTCCGCGGGCGCGCAGGCGGTGGAAGAATTCCGCGCCGTAGACGTCCAGCAGCGGGTTCTCGTACTCGGCGATCGCCACGAAAAGCGGGAGGGAGTCCGGCGTCACCATGCTGACCGGCGACAGCGCTTCGTACCGGCTCTCGTCGTTGCCGAAGTACGCTCGCACCCCGGCGGCGTTGGGGTTGGCCGCCAGCGCATCGGCGCGCAGCCGGCCGGACAGGATGGCCGCCGCCCGCAGTCCCTTGCCCCGATAGGGCAACTGCGGGTCCAGGGCATGGTGGGCGACGTGGGTGCCGCCCGCGCTGTGTCCGATCGCGACCATCCTGCCCGGATCGCCGCCGTGGGAGCCGATGTTCTCTTCCATCCACGCCAGCGCGCGTCCCAGGTCTTCGGCCCCTCCGGGATAGGGCGCGCCGGGCGCGAGCCGGTATTCCAGGTTGACGCCCAGGTAGCCTTGCCGGGCGAACCAGGTGGGTACATTCGCGTAGACACGCGAGGTGACGTCCTTGTCTCCCCGCACGTAGGCGCCGCCATGCATGAACACGACGACAGGCAGGGGACCGGCTAGGGCGGGATCGCGATAGATATCCAGGACGTGGCGCGGGTCGGGCCCGTAGGCGACGTTGCGCGTGCAGGCAGGGCCCGCGGCGGACGTCGTGTCCAGCAAGGAGGTGTAGGCATCCAGCACCAGGTCCCGATGCGTCCGGATATCGTCGCCCCAGGCCGGGCCGATGCGCGCCAGCAGCGCGTCCACCGTTCGAGCCGCGTTCATAGGGCGGCCAGCCGCGGCTGGCGGGGCGTCCTGGCGCGCGGGCTCGACGACGGGGCCAGCACCGCGCACATGACGAACTCGACCACGGCCCGCCAGTGGCTGATCATCGATGCGGTGGAGTCGGCCTTGTCCTTGGGCCACAGGGTCCGGATGTTCGAGGACACGTTGAAGAAGTGTACGCATGCGCCCATGATATTGACGGCCGCATGGCCGGGGTCCTGCTGCCGGAACGAGCCGTCCGCCACGCCGCGCTCGAGGATGTCGGCCAGCGTCCGGTACAGCTTGCCGCCGTTGCGGTTGTAGAACGCGCCATCGTTCTGGATGTTCTCCAGCGCGAACAACGGTCCGAGATGGGGTTTGGCGACCATCTGCTGCAGCAGCCTTTCGACGAAGGCATGCAGCGCGTCGACCGGCGGAAGCTTGCGCAGGGAATTGAAGTCCATACCCTGTTCGCGGTCCTGGAACACGCGGTCGAGCACCGCCTGGTACAGGGCTTCCTTGGTGTCGAAGTAATAGTGGATCATCGCCTTGGTGACGCCGCTGCCCGCGGCGATTTCCTCGGTGCGGGTGCTGCGCAGCCCGTCGCGGGCGAAGATCTTCTCGGCCGAGTCGAGTATCGCGCTGCGGGTGGCGACGCTGTCGCGCACGGCCTTGCGCGGGGTGGGGGTAGCCCTCGGGCGGAGTGACGAAGTGCGTGATGCCATGGAGGATTCTTTACGAAGGGGGCGGCCAATGCCGTTCATAGTATCGCGATGGCTTCGATCTCGATCAGGCATCCCGGCGTAACCAGGGACGAGACCTGCACCGTGGAACTGGCGGGCAGCGGGTCCGTGAAGACTTCGCGGCGTATCGCGGAATAGTCCGCGTAGCCGTCCAGCGTCGTGAGGAAGGCCGTGATCTTGACCACATCGGCCAGCGACCCGCCCGCCTCGCGCAGCAGCGCATCCATGTTGGCGAAGATTTCCCGCGCCTGCCGGCCAAGGTCGCCCGCATGGCGGGCATGTTCCGGGTCGGTTCGCGCCAGTTGGCCCGATACGAAGACCATGCGTTTGCCGCCGGCCACCTCCAGCGCCTGGGAGTAGGGGCGGCCCGAGGGCCCCAGGGGTGTCTTGGTGATCATGCCGGTCTCCCTGTTCTATAAGTAACTATCTGGTTGGTTAATTCTAAGCATCGGCTATCGATCATGTCAAAGACCATTGCGGAAAGAATCTTCTTGACATGCCTTGCCCGGGATTTCTAGACTATTAACTAATCAGTTGGTTAGTTAAGGAAAACGGAATCACAAGGAGCCGAGATGTCCGCACAGCCGTCGTCTTTCATTCCCGTCACCGGCTTTCCCGGAATACGCGAGCAGCGGTTTCCGCTGAACCTGGGGGAGGCATTGCCCCGCGTCGAACGTATCTGGACCGTCGCCAAGGGATCGAACTGGGATCCGGTCACGGACATCCCCTGGAGCCAGCTGGACCTGGGCAAGTACACCCCGGAGGAGCTGTATGCCGCCCGGGTGTTCTGGAGCCGGCGCGCCTGGAGCGAATACACCGGCCTGGCTGAATCGCCCACCGTGCTGCTGCGGTTCGCCTTCGAGGGCGGCCGGCCGGGCATGATCAAGCTGGCCCTGGCGACCAAGTTCATGGACGAGGCCAAGCACATCGAGGCCTCGTACCTGATGGCGGAGAAACTGGGCGGCTACCTGCCCGAACCGCCGGAAGGCGCGCCGCGCAAGCGTCTGGTGGCGGGCCTGCGCGAGCGCGGCATGAACCCGGACTACACCCCCGAGGCCGTGCTGGCCTGCTGGCATTGCGTCAGCGAGTACTTCGCGGTCGAGATATTCCGCGTCCGCTATCACCACACCACCGATCCCGTCGCGCGGGCCGTCCTGGGCCGGATCCTGGCCGACGAGGTCCGTCACATCGGCATGGGTTGGGAATACCTGGCGTATCGCCTGCCGCAGGTTTCGGACGAAGTCCGCGAGAATGTGAGGACGGCCATGATCGACGTCATCGAGAACATCGAACTGGGCGGGTTCCACTCGTCGTCCAACGTCAACGAAGAGCAGGATCTGTTCGCCCGGCTCGACCTCGTCGTGGCCAAGGCCGGCCTGGGAGCGGCGCCCCCGGAAATCGAGCACGAGGCCTTCGTGTCCACGTTGGCCGAGATCAGGAGCAAGGCGGCTCAACTGGGCATAGACCTGCCCGAATACACGCTGTGAACCGTGCCGGCCGGCTTCGCAAGGGGCGACCGGCCGGCGATGCCGACGTCTTGCGCGCCGTCCAACGGCAGCCGAGGATACGACCATGATTCGCACTCTATGCATGCAAGCGGCAATCGGGATTTCGCTCACCTGTATGGCCTTGCCCGGCGCACGGGCGCAGTCCTATCCCGACAGGCCGATCCGCTTCATCGTGCCGTTTGCGCCGGGCGGCACCGCAGACGTGCTCACGCGGGCGCTGGCCCAGAAGCTCGGACAGCGGCTGGGCCAACCCGTGATCGTGGAGAACCGGCCGGGGGCCAGCACGGCGATCGGCGTCAAGCATGCCGCGATGGCGGCGCCGGATGGCTATACCATCCTGTACGGCGGCGTCAGTTCCCAGGTCATGAACCCGCTCATCAACCGGGTCGACTTCGATCCGGTCAAGGACTTCACGCCCATTTCCCTGGTGAATTCGCTGCCCCTGGTGCTGGTGGTCCATCCGTCGCTGCCGGCGGCCGACTTTTCGCAGTTCCTGGCGCTGGCGAAGACGCGCGCCCAGCCCATCACCTATGCGTCGGCCGGGGCGGGAACGTCCAACCACCTGGCGGGGGAACTGCTCAAGAGCGCCGCGCGCATTCCGCTGCTGCACGTCCCTTACAAGAGCAGCGCTCCGGCCTTGAACGACCTGCTTGGGGGGCACGTCGACGCCATGTTCGACCTGGTGTTGACCTCGGCGCCCCAGGCCAGGCTGGGCAAGGTGCGTCCGCTTGCCATCACCAGTGCCCGGCGCAGCCCGCTGCTGCCGGACGTTCCCACCTTGCGCGAGCTGGGGCTGCCCGAGGGAGAGGTCGATGTCTGGACCGGGGTGTTCGGCCCGGCGGGCATGCCGCCCGCGATCGTCGCGCGCCTGCACGACGAGATCGCCGCCATCCTCCGGTTGCCCGAGGTCCAGCAGCAGTTCGCCTCGCTGGGGGCCCTGGCCGAACCCAGCACGCCGGAGCAGCTGGGAGAGCTGCTGCGATCCGAGCTGGCCAAGTGGAAGCGGGTTGTCCGGGAGGCCAGGATAGGCACGGACTGATGGTGGTTTCATGTCAATTCCCGTTTTGGGGATCAGGGTTTCCCTTAGGAACGCAGTGCTCGAGCGTCCCGTTATCATGTATTTGCCCTACCTATGGGTGGCACTTGTTTTGCACCGGTTGCAGTCTCGTGACGCCCTTTGACAGGACCGGTGCCGCCCGTCGGTTACAACCACCCGGGAGACCCGCACATGCACCGCCGTTCCTTTCTGACCAAGGCAACCGTGGGCGCCGCCGCCGGCGGCGTGACGTTGGCAGCACCCGTATTCGCCCAGGACGCGCCTACCGTCACCTGGCGCCTCGCCTCCAGCTTTCCCCGCAGCGCCGATGCCATCTACAGCGGTGGCGAAGCCGTGGCCAAGTATGTATCCGAGGCCACCGGCGGGAAGTTCACGATCCGCGCCTTTCCCGCCGGGGAGATCGTGCCCGCGCTGCAAGTGCTCGACAGCGTGCAGAACGGCACCATCGAATGCGGGCACAGCGCCTCCTATTACTACTACGGCAAGGACCCCACGCTCAGCTTCGACGCGGCGGTGCCCTTCGGGCTCAACACGCGCCAGATGAACGCCTGGATGCGCCACGGCGACGGCCTCAAGCTGTTGCGCGAGGTGTTCAAGAAGTACAACGTCGTCAATTTCCCCTGCGGCTATACCGGCACCCAGATGGGCGGCTGGTTCCGCAAGGAGATCAAGTCGGTCGAGGACCTGAAGGGCCTGAAGTTCCGCGTCAGCGCGTTCGCCGGCGCGGTGTTGTCCCGCCTGGGAGTGGTGCCGCAGCAGATCGCCGGCGGTGACATCTACCCGGCGCTGGAGAAGGGCACCATCGACGCGGCCGAGTGGATCGGTCCGTACGACGACGAAAAGTTGGGCTTCCACAAGGTCGCCAAGAACTACTACTACCCGGGCTGGTGGGAAGGCACGCTGCAGGTGTCGCTGTACGTGAACCAGGACGCCTACAACAAGCTGCCCAAGCAGTACCAGGCCGTGCTGGAACAGGCGTGCGCGGCCGCCACCAACGACATGATCGCCAAGTACGACGCCGAGAATCCCGCGGCGCTGCGCCGGCTGATCTCGCAGGGGGCGCAGTTGCGGGCCTTTCCGAAGTCGGTCATGGACGCCTGCTATGCCGAGGCCAACAAGGTATACGCCGAGATGAGCGCCAAGAGCCCCGAGTTCAAGAAGGTCTATGACAGCATGGTCGCCTTCCGCGGCAACGTGCTGCCATGGTTCCGGGTGGCCGAAGGCAACTTCGACGGCTACATGTCCACCATCCGCAAGTGACAGGCCCCAGCGTGGCGCTACCTACCCGGTTCCCCGCCACGCACAGGAAGCATGAATCGCTCGCCTGGCCACGCGCCAGGCGTTTTTCGTTCAGCATCGGTCTACAACCATGAATGCTCTCCTTGCTTTCTCCCGCCTGGTCGACAGGCTGAACCTGCTGGTCGGCAAGGCCGTCACCTGGCTGACCCTGGTGGTGGTGGTCGTCAGCGCGGGCAACGCCGTCGTGCGCAAGGTCTTCCACACCAGCTCCAACGCCTGGCTCGAACTGCAGTGGTACCTATTCGGCGCCATCTTCCTGCTGGCCGCGGGCTATACCCTGTTGAAGAACGAACACGTGCGCGTGGACATCGTCGCGCAGAAGCTGTCGCAGCGTACGCAGATCTGGATAGAGGTCCTGGGCGTCGTGTTCTTCCTCCTGCCGGCCTGCGTGCTGATCATGTGGCTGTCCTGGCCCGTGTTCGTCGATTCCTTCGTGACCGACGAGCAGTCTTCCAACCCCGGCGGGCTGGTGCGCTGGCCCGTCAAGCTCCTGATCCCCGTCGGCTTCTGCCTGCTGGTGCTGGCCGGCCTCTCGCACCTGATCAAGTGCGTGGCCTTCCTGATGGGCAAGGGGCCCGATCCGCGGGAGCGGGACCGGGGCAAGAGCGCCGAGGAGGAGCTGGCCGAGGAAATCGCCCGCGAGGCGCAGGCCCGCGAGGCCGCCGCCCACGGCAGCACGCAGGGAGGCCGATGATGATCGACTTCCTGATAGCGAACCTGGCGCCGATCATGTTCGCCAACCTGGTGGTTTTCCTGCTGCTGGGATTCCCGGTTGCGTTCGCGCTGGCCGCCAACGGCATGCTGTATGCGCTGATCGGCATCGAGCTGGGCCTGCTGACGCCGGTGCTGTTCCAGGCGCTGCCGCAGCGGGTGTTCGGCATCATTACCAACGACTCGCTGCTGGCGGTGCCTTTCTTCACCCTGATGGGGCTGGTGCTGGAGCGCTCCGGCATGGCGGAGGACCTGCTCGAGACCATCGGGCAGTTGTTCGGGTCCCTGCGGGGCGGGCTGGCCATCGCCGTGGTGTTCGTCGGCGCGATGCTGGCGGCCACCACGGGCGTGGTGTCGGCCTCGGTCATCTCCATGGGGCTGATATCGCTGCCCATCATGCTGCGCTACGGCTACGACCGCAGACTGGCCTCGGGCGTGATCGCGGCCTCGGGCACGCTGTCGCAGATCATTCCGCCCTCGCTGGTGCTGATCATCCTGGCCGACCAGCTGGGCCGGTCGATCGGCGACATGTACCGGGGCGCGATGCTGCCCGGTTTCCTGCTGGCCGGCGCCTACGTCGTGTACGTGGTGCTGGCCTCGCTGATCAAGCCGGACAGCGCGCCCGCGCTGCCCGAGGAAGCCCGGCGCTTCCAGGAGCCCAATGGGACGCGCGGCGGCCGGTCGCTGCTGGTGCTGATGCTGGTCTCGGCGAGCATCGCGGCGCTGGTCGGGGACTATCTCGAACACGACACCGCGCCGGTGGACGAGCGCATCGTGCTGACCATGCTGATCTGGGGCGTGTCGGCCTTCATCATCGCGCTGGCCAACAAATGGCTGCGCCTGGGGTGGCTGTCCGCGCTGGCCGAGCGGGTCACCTTCGTGATGATCCCGCCGCTGTTCCTGATCTTCCTGGTGCTGGGGACCATCTTCATCGGCGTGGCCACTCCGACCGAGGGCGGCGCGATGGGCGCGGTGGGGGCGATCGCGATGGCGCTCATGCGCAAGCGCCTGTCGCTGAACCTGCTCAAGCAGGCCATGGACACCACGACCAAGCTGTCATGCTTCGTGGTGTTCATCCTGATCGGTTCCACCGTGTTCGGCCTGACCTTCCGGGCCGTCAGCGGCGACTTGTGGGTCGAACACCTGCTGACCTCGGTGCCCGGCGGCCAATGGGGCTTCCTGATCGTCGTCAGCATCCTGACCTTCGTGCTGGCCTTCTTCCTGGACTTCTTCGAGCTGGCCTTCATCATCGTGCCGCTGCTGGGGCCGGTGGCCGAGAAAATGGGCATAGACCTGATCTGGTTCGGCGTGCTGCTGGCGGTCAACATGCAGACGTCGTTCATGCATCCGCCCTTCGGCTTCGCGCTGTTCTACCTGCGCTCGGTGGCGCCCAAGGAAGACTACCTGGACAAGGTCACGGGCAAGCGCATCGCCAAGGTCACCACCGGCCAGATCTACTGGGGTTCGATTCCCTTCATCGTGATCCAGTTGCTGATGGTGGCCGTCGTGATGCTGATGCCGGGACTGGTGATGCACTACAAGGGCGACCAGGCCGCGGTGGACCCGGGCAGCGTCAAGATCGAGGTGGACAGCTCGTACGGCGAGAGCTATGGCGGCGGGGGCGCCTACGGGGAAGAGCCCGCGCCCGGTTCGGGCCAGGAGGGCAGGGACCCGAACGCCGACTTCAAGTAGCCTGCGGCGCGGCGGCGGCGATCTCCCGGGTCACCGCCGCCGCGCAATGCCGCACCAGCTCGGCATAGCCTTCCTCGTTCACCAGTTTTTCGCGCTTTTTCTCGTAGACCAGGGTGGTGGCCCCGACGACGTGGCGCCCGTCGTTGAAGATGGGCGCCGCGATGCCGATGACGCCCGGGTCGATCTCCTCGCGCGAAATGTAGTGCCCATCCTTGCGAATGCGCTTGTAGTGCCGGGCGAAGGATGGCCAGTCGCCGGCGATGGCAAGCACGTCGGGGTCGGCCTTGTGCCGCTCGTACAGCCGCTTCAGGCGCGCGGCCGGCAGGTTGGCGAGGATGACCGCCGGGGCGGCGCCCTTGAACAGGGGCATCAGGTGGCCGCGGTCAAGGCTCATGGGCGCGAGTTCGCCCACGCGCTCATGGTGGCTGTGCACGATCTCGTCGCCGTATATGTTGCACAGCACGACCGTCGTGGCCGTGCGCTGGGCCAGCTCGCGCATGCTGGCGCGGCTGGCCAGCATGATGGGCTCGGTCCGCCGGATGCGGTAGTCGAGTTCGATGATCTTCGCGCCCAGCGCGTATCGCCCCGCGATCTTCGCCAGCAGGCCGGTCTCGCACAACTGCTTGACGTAGCGGAAGGCGGTGGGCCGGGAGACTTCGAGCAGGTCGGCGATTTCCTCTGCCGCCAGCGTGGTCCTGGCTTCGGAAAAAAGGTCCAGGACCTGGAGGACTTTGGCGAACTGGGACATGGGGGATCGATGCACCTTGGTATTCGGCGCGCCGGCCATGCCGGCCGGCGCGTTCGCAGGCATGATGGTAATCAATCCCGGACCGGCTTGCCCGGTCAGCGCTGCGCGGCGGCCGGAGCCTCGAAGTCGGCCGCGATCTTGCGGCGGGTCCAGTCGATGATGGTCTCCATGCACTGCGCGAGTTCCCGGGGCTGCCCCAGGTAGTAGTGGGTCGCGCCCTTGATCTGCACGAATTCCTTGTCCGGGGTGCCGAGCGCCGCATGGATCAGGGGATTGTGGGTGGCGGGCACGGCGTCGTCCGCTTCGTTCTCGATCTGCAAGACGGGAACCCGGCGTATCCGCGCGGCGTTCACCGGACCCTTGATGTTGGAGTGGTCGTAGGACCATTGCGACAGCCAGCTGCGCAGCGTGCTGAACCGGGCCAGGCCGGCGGGGCCGGAGTTGACCACGCGCGGGTCGCCCAGATAGCACCAGTTCGGCTTGCGCCCGTTCGGGTCCACCGCGGGATCGAGCCAGCGCACGTCGCACATGGTGCGATGGACCACGAAGCCGCGTTCCCGTTCGCCCGAGGACGAGCGTTTGAGCCGGTCCAGCGTATCGAGCACCCAGGCGCTGATGCGGCGATTGCGCGCCAGCTGCGCCGCCCGGAAGCGCGCCACGAAGTCCTGCGAGAAGGGGGGGCGGTTGGGGCAGTCGGGGGCGTAGATGTCGAATTCCAGGTCCCGGTCCTCGGGGTCCAGTTCGTTGCGCACCGAAGGGTCCAGCCATTCGGTCAGGGTTTCCGGCCGGCTCAGGTGGGCGGCGATGAAGATGATCCCGTCCGCCGGCGTCAGGCCGGCCTGCGTCAGGTCATAGGGGTCGCCCGCCGGCGTGTGGGTGATCGAGGGCGCCTCGGCCTGGGCCTCGTAGAACAGCGACAGCGCGCCGCCGCCGGACCAGCCGACCAGCACCACTTTCTCGTAGCCCAGGTCTTCGCGTGCGTAGCGCATATAGGCGCCCAGGTCGGCCGCCACTTTTTCCATGATCAGGGCCGAATCGTTCTTGGCGTATCGGCTGCCGGCGCACAGCACGTGCATGCCGGATTCGGCCAGCGCCACGGGCATGGGCAGGAGCTGCAGCGTCGAGGCCGGATGCATGAAGAGGAACACGACCTTGGACTGGACGTTGCGGGGCACCAGCCGCTGGCCTTCGAGCACGGTATAGCCCTGGCTGCCGTTGAAGCCGTAGGTTTCCACCATTTCGACCGGCTCGCGGAATTGCAGGATGACGGGGATGCGGTCGAAAGTGTGCTTGGACGGCGTGGACATGACGCGGATTTCCTTGTGGGTTGCGGGGCGGGCGGTTAGCGATGGGCGGCCGAGGGCCGGGTGCGGACCCAGTCCGCCAGTTCGGCATGGGCCGAGGCCTTGAATTCGTCGAGCTTGGCGGCGGGCGCGGTGCGGGTCGTCAGTTCGAGCCGGATGCCATTGGGGTCGAAGAAGTAGATGGACCTGACGAAGCCGTGGTCCGTGACGCCCAGGACCTCGACTCCGGCCGCTTCCAGGCGGGCGCGGGCCGCGCGGAGTTCGTCCTCGGACTCGACCTGCAGCGCGATGTGGTTGACCCAGTCGGGGGTGTTGGCGGAAGGTTCGGCTGCCTGGCCGTCGCCCAGGTCGAAGAAGGCCATGTAGGAGCCGTCCCGCATCTCGAAGAAGATGTGGACGTAGGGGCAGTATTCGCCGGTGCTGGGCACGTGGTCGGCCCGGATCACGTGCGCGAGCGGCAGGCCCAGGAGGTCCTCGTAGAAGTGGCAGGTTTCCTCGGCGTCGCGGCACCGGTAGGCGTAGTGGTGCAGGCCTTGTATGGGAACGAGCGTTGCCATGGTGTCTCCTTCTGCCCCCGGCGCCGGGGGCGGTGGGGGCTGTCGATGATGTGGCAGAGATTGTCGGCGAATTTTGAAAAAGTATCAATAACAGATACTTTTAATTTAAATATGGCGGTTTTTTTCCGATAAAATTTTTCAATAATTTCGGAATTTGCAAAAACAAAAGCCGCCCCAGAGGGCGGCTCGGAAAGGGCGGGGCGGTCCTTCGCGGACCGCGCCGGGGTCAGAGGAAGGAGGGCCGGGCCTTCAGCGCGGCCGGGCTGTAGCCGGCGACTTTCTTGTAGTTGTCGGAGATGGCCTGCAGCTCGGCCTGGGAGACGATGGGTTCGAGCTGTTCGAAGCGCTTGCCGCCGGTCCGCTCGTAGACCTCGCGCAGGATGGCGTCGGGCGGATTCGTGCGGTTGGTCAGCACCACCTGCGTGGTCGCCGCGACCCGGACCTTGTCGTAGTCCTGCAGGGCTTCCTCTGTCAGGCCTCGCCGCTTCAACTGGCCCGCCAGGTAGCGGGCGTCGATGATGGCCTGGCCCGCGCCGTTCGACCCCCGCGGCACCATGGGGTGGGCGGCGTCGCCGAGCAGCGTCAGGCGGCCCTGGGTCCAGGTGGGCAGGGGATCCTGGTCCACCATGGGATATTCCAGGATCGAGTCCGAGGACCGGATCAGGGCGGGAACGTCCAGCCAATCGAAATGCCAGTCCTCGAAGGCAGGCAGGAAGTCTTCCAGCCTGCCCGGCCGGCTCCAGTCGCGGATGGCCGGATTGGGATCGGTGATTTCCGCCACCCAGTTGATCAATTGGCTGCCCTTGCCGTCGACGTCGTTGCGGATGGGGTAGATCACCATCTTGCCCACGTCCAGCCAGCCCGCGCGCACCATGCTGGCCTCGCTCAGGAACGGTTTCCATACCGCGGTCCCGCGCCACATGTTGACGCCCGAATAGCGGGGTGCGCCTTCCTGTGGATAGAGCTGCTTGCGCAGGGCCGAGTGCACGCCGTCGCAGGCGACTAGCAGGCGGGCGCGCACGTCGGGCAGGCGTTCGCCGTCGGGCGAGACGAAGTGCGCGGTGATCAATTCCCCGTCCTGCGTGGCGCCGGTGCAGCGCTGTCCGCAGACCACGGCGTCCGGGCCCAGGCGCTGCTTGACGGCGTCGAACAGCACGGTCTGCAGGTCGCCCCGGTGGATGGAGTATTGCGGCCAGTCGAAGCCGGCGGCCAGGCCCGCGGCTTCGCGGAACACGAATTGCCCGTGTTCGTTGAAGAAGATGGACTCGCGCGTACGCACGCCCACCTTGTCCAGCTCGGGCAGCAGGCCCAGCTCGGCCAGCTCGCGCGCCGCGTGGGGCAGGACGTTGATGCCCACGCCCAGCGGCCGCAGTTCGGGCACGGCCTCGTAGATGCGGCAGGCGATGCCGGCCTGGTGGAGACTCAGGGCCAGCGTCAGCCCGCCTATCCCGGCGCCGATGATGACCACGTCCTCTTTGCTGCTCATGTTCGTACCCTCGTGATGAACTTTCTCTTGCGGATCCCTGGCCAGGGATCCGCTGGTGCTGGTATTAGGCGCCAGAACGTATTATTTTTGAAGTTTAGATATGATATGAATACATATTAGAGTTTTATGAATCTCTCATTGCGCCAGTTGCAGGTGTTCCTGCACGTCGCGCGGATCGGCAATTTCACCCGCGCCGCCGAGAAGGCCCATATGACGCAGGCCGGGCTCAGCATCATGATTCGCGAGATGGAAAAGCAGCTCGATTGCCGGCTGTTCGACCGCACGACCCGGATGGTGGTGCTGACCGAGGCCGGCCGCGACCTGCTGCCCGTGGCGCAGCGGGTGGTGGGGGACCTGGAGGAGGTGGTGTCCAAGCTGGGCGTGGCCGGCCGGCGCGCAAGGCAGACGCTGCGCATCGCGGCCACGCCGCTGATCTCGTCCAACATCCTGCCCCGGGTGTTCCAGCTGTTCAAGCAATCCCACCCCCACGTGGAACTGCGGCTGGCCGATACCGATCTGCAGCAGGTCGAGGCGCTGGTGGCGGCGGGCGAGGCCGATATCGGACTGGGGTTCTTCTTCAAGCCGCTGGCTGGGCTGGACCGCGCGCCGGTGGGCAAATTCCGGCTGATGCGCGTCGCACCGACGGACGGGGTACCGGGCCGGCCGGTGGGCACGGCGGCCTGGACCAGCCTGCGCGAGGTGCCGTTGCTCGGCCTGCCGCCCGCGAATCCCATCCAGCGGCTGATCGAGCCGCACCTGGAGAAGATCGGCCGCGGCAACGAGGACCGCGCCAGCTTCAACTTCTTCGAGACCCTGATCTCCATGGTCGAAGCCGGGCTGGGCACGGCGGTCATCCCCACGTTCGCGCTGGTCGCCTGCCACCGCCACCGGGTGGCCACCGATCTGCTGGTCAAGCCGGCGGTCAGCCTGGACCTCTATCAGGTGACGCGGCGCGGTTTCAAGGGGCCGCCTGTCCTGGATGACTTCCGCGCGACCCTGATGCAGGCCCTGCCAGCCGTCGGATCCTAGCAGGCGCCCCGCGGTCCGGCCGGATGCGATAATCCGCGTGGTTCGCGCGCCGCTCCGGCGCGCAGGGAAAAGGAGACGGCCGAGCGGCCCCGCTTATGTTGCTGCAAGTGATCTATCTGGTCGCCATCACCGCCGAGGCCGCCTCGGGCGCGATCATGGGCATGAGGCGCCGCATGGACCTGTTCGGGGTCTGCGTCGTCGGCACGGTCACGGCCCTGGGGGGCGGCTCCATCCGCGACGTGCTGCTGGGCCACTATCCGCTGGGCTGGGTGGCCCATCCCGAATATCTATTCTTCACCGTGGGGGCGGCCCTGGCGGCGGCGCTCCTGGTCCGGTACATGCATCGGGTGCGCATGGCCTTCCTGCTGCTGGACGCGCTGGGCCTGGTCGCCTTCGCCGTGATCGGCTGCGACGTGGCCGAGGCCGCGGGCGCGCATCCCGCCATCGTGGTGCTGATGGGCATGGTGACCGGCATCTGCGGCGGCCTGCTGCGCGACATCCTGTGCAACCAGGTGCCGCTGGTCCTGCGCCGCGACCTCTACGCCTCCGTCGCGCTGGCGACCGGCACGCTGTACGTGTTGCTGCAGCGCTACGGCGTCGGGCACGATCATGCCACCGCCATCGCGCTGGTGGCCGGCTTCCTGTTCCGCATGGTCGCCATCCGCTGGAGCCTGACCCTGCCCGTCTTCACGACCAGAACGCCTCCCGAACATTGAAGGAACGTCCTCGATGAGCCAGACCTCTCTGCAATACCGCACCTTCCTGCTCCTGCTGGTATTGGTCACGCTGGCGTTCGGCTGGCTGCTGTGGCCGTTCTTCGGCGCCGTATTCTGGGGGGCCATCCTGGCCATCATCTTCTTCCCCTTGCAGCGCCGGCTGGTGGCTGCGTTCGGCGGCCGCAACAACCTGGCGGCCCTGGCCACGCTGGCGGTGTGCGTGCTCATCGTGATCATCCCGGTCTCGCTCATCGCAGGCACCATCGTCAGCCAGGGCGCGGGACTCTACGAGCAGATCAAGGCGGGCGACATCGATTTCCGCGGCTACCTCGACCAGGCCATGGCGGCCCTGCCTCCGACCGCGCGCAGCCTGCTGGAGAAGTTCGGCCTGGTGGACGTGAACAGCATCCAGAACAAGCTGGCCGAGGTCGCGACCCGGGGCAGCCAGTTCTTCGCCACCCAGGCGCTGAACATCGGCCAGAACACCTTCCAGTTCGTCATCAGCCTGGGGGTCATGCTGTATCTGCTGTTCTTCCTGCTGCGCGACGGCCCGGACCTGTCCGCCCGCATCCGCCAGGCCCTGCCGCTGACCGAGGAACACAAGCGCCACCTGTTCCGCAAGTTCATCGCGGTCGTGCGGGCCACGGTCAAGGGCAATATCGTGGTAGCCATCACCCAGGGCATGCTGGGCGGCCTGATCTTCTGGATCCTGGGCATCAAGGGCGCCCTGTTGTGGAGCGTCGTGATGGCTTTCCTGTCGCTGCTGCCGGCGGTGGGGGCCGGGCTGATCTGGGGGCCGGTCGCCGTCTACTTCCTCCTGTCCGGCGCCGTGCTGCAGGGAATCATCCTGACCCTTTACGGCATCCTGGTGATCGGCCTGGTCGACAACGTGCTGCGTCCCATCCTGGTCGGCAAGGACACGCGCATGCCCGACTACGTGGTGCTGATCTCGACCCTGGGCGGCATGGCGCTGTTCGGGATCAACGGCTTCGTGATCGGGCCGCTGATCGCCGCGCTGTTCATGGCCGTGTGGGACCTGTTCTCGTCGATAGACGGTCCGCCTTCTCCCGACCGGAACTGACCTCTCGCGCCCGCCGTTGCGGAATTCCGGAACGGCGGGCGGCCCGCATGGCGGAATTCTGGCCGCCCGTGTCGCTCCCTCTGCCCGCCGGCTCCCGAAAACGCCAATGAAAACAGGCCCTTGCCGCATGTTCGCGTGCCGGGGCCGTGTTGGCATGGGTGTTGCTAATCCTCCGTCGCTGTAACGAGAAGATTCAAGACACATGACAGGAGGAGGCAGGAATGAGACCCGAGACGACACGGGGGCGGCAGGCGCGCGCCCATGGATATGGAATGGGCCGGCTGGCCCTGGCGGCGGGCGCCGCCGCGGTGCTGGCCACGGCCTGCGGCGGGGATGACGGGGATGGCGGAGCGCCTCCGGGACCGCCGCCGGCGCCGGCCCTCAAGCTGAGCACGGTTTCCTCGCTGCCGGACTACGTCACGGGCGACGACGCGCTGGTGCGGCTGGAGGTGCCGGCCGGCGTCAGCGGCACGCCGGTGGTCATGCTGGACAAGAGCGACGTGTCGCGGGCGTTCGCGAAGATCGGCGATCGCACCTGGCAGGGGCTGGTGAGCGGCATGGCGCTGGGCAAGAACACCTTGCGCGCCCAGGTCGGGGACGCGACCGCCACGCTGGAGGTCACGAACTATCCCATCACCGGGCCGATGATCTCCGGCCCCCACCAGAAGCCCTTCCTGTGCACCACCACCACCTTCGGCCGGCTGGGCGGCGGCACGCTGGACGGGCCGTTCGGCGAGCACTGCTCCACCAATACGCGGGTCGATTACTTCTACCGGAACAAGTCGGGCGGCAACAGCCGCTGGAACACGCCCACGGTCTATCCGGCCGACATGGCCACCATCACCATCGACGAGGGCAAGCCGACCGAGCGCACGGTGCCATATCTCGTGCGGCTGGAAACGGGCACGATCAACCGCGGCATCTACCAGTCGGCGATGCTGCACGATCCGCTCAACGACGGCGAGATCGGCCCGAACAAGCGTTCGAAGGCCTGGAACGGCAAGCTGATGTATCCGCTGGGCGGCGGCTGCCAGGGCGGCTGGTACACGCAGGGCGCGACCTTCGGCACCCTGATCGTCGACGAGTGGATGAAGCAGGGCTACGCGGCCGTCACGTCCACGCTGAACATCTTCGGCTCCAACTGCAACGACCTGCTGTCGTCGGAGACCGTCGCGATGACCAAGGAGCGCTTCATCGAGGCCTACGGCGTGCCGGTCTACACGATAGGCACCGGCGGATCGGGCGGCGCCTATCAGAGCTTCCAGACCTCGGACAACTATCCCGGACTGTTCGACGGCATCATCGTGAACATGGTGTTCCCGGACGTCACCTCGGCCACGCTGTTCAAGGTCTTCGATTCCCGGCTGCTGAACAACTACTTCAACCGCGCCGGCGGGCTGCCCTACAGCGACGAGAAGAAGAAGGCGATCTCCGGCTACCTGCAGGTCGGCAACATCGCCAACATGAGCGGCAGCGCCGGCCGGCTGGATCCGGTGGTCTCGTTCCCGGCGGGGTTCCAGGAAAGCCTGAAGTATCACCCGGTCAACAACCCCGGCGGCAGCCGCGCCACCGTGTATGACCATACGGTGAACGTCTACGGCAAGGACAGCCGGGGCTTCGCGCTGCGGCCGATCGACAACGTGGGCGTGCAGTACGGACTGAAGGCGCTGAACGACGGCGCCATCACGGTGGAAGAGTTCCTGGACCTGAACGCCAACATCGGCGGCCTGGACGTGGACCTGAAGCCCACGGCGGCCCGCACGACCGGCGACATCGACGCGATCCGCCGCGCCTACCAGTCGGGGCGCATCACCCATGGCGGGGGCGGCCTGGCCTCGACCGCCATCCTGGAGCACCGCGACTACTTCGACAACGCGGTGAACGGCGACATCCACAACAAGATCCACTCGTACTCGGTGCGCGAGCGCCTGAAGGCCGCCAACGGGCATTTCGACAACCACGTCATGCTCGGACCGGGCCCGGTGGGCGACAACCTGCTGCAGCTCATGGACCAGTGGCTGATGGGCGTGGTGGGCGACGCCTCCGACCAGCCCAGGTCGCGCAAGGTCGTCTCGCACAAGCCCGCGGGGCTGGCGGATGCCTGCTGGGACAGTGGCGGCAACAAGATCGTCGAACCGTCCACGGCCTATGGCGACGGACGCTGCAACCAGCTCTACCCGGCAGGCATCACGCCGCGCCTGGTGGCTGGCGCGCCGCTGGCCGACAACATCGTCAAGTGCCAGCTCAAGGCCGTCGATCCGGCCGACTACAAGGTCACGCTGAATGCCGGACAGCTGGAGCGCCTGCGGCAGATCTTCCCCGGCGGCGTGTGCGACTGGAGCAAGCCCGGCGTGGAGCAGCAGCCGCTCAAGGGCACGTGGCTTTCGTTCGGCCCGTCCCCCCGGAATCTGGTGTTCGACATCACTCGTCCTTAAGGAGGTATAGAAATGAAGTTTCTTTCCATGTTATCGCTCGGCGTCCTGGCGGCGCTGGCCGCTCCGGCCCAGGCGCAGGACTTCCCCGGCAGCGCGCCCATCGTCGCCGTCGTGCCGTTCGCCGCGGGCGGCCCCACCGACAAGGTGGCGCGCGACGTGACGGCCGTCATGGCCAGGCACCTGAAGGGCCAGATCGTGATCGAGAACGTAGGCGGAGCGGGCGGCACCATAGGCGCGAAGAAGGTGGCCACCGCACGCAACGACGGCCATACGGTGCTGATCCACCACATCGGCATGTCCACCGCGCCGGCCTTGTACCGCCAGTTGGGCTTCGATCCGCTCAAGGACTTCGAGATGATCGGCGAGATCGCCGACGTGCCGATGGTGCTGCTGGGCACCAAGAGCCTGCCGCCGGACAACTTCAAGGACCTGCTGCCCTACATCAAGGCCAATTCCAGCAAGCTGTTCCTGGCGAATGCCGGCATCGGGTCGGCCTCGCACCTGTGCGGCCTCCTGTTCATGAGCACCATAGGCACGCAGCTGGGCACGGTGCCCTACAAGGGGACCGCGCCGGCGCTGACCGACCTCATCGGCGGCCAGGTGAACCTGATGTGCGACCAGACCACCAACGTCGCCGGACAGATCAAGGCCGGCGTGGTCAAGCCCTACGTGGCGATGCAGTCCACGCGCATCGACGCGTTCAAGGACATCCCGGCCGCGGCCGAGCAGGGGCTGCCGGGCATCGAGGTCAAGATCTGGCACGCGATGTATGCGCCCAAGGGCACGCCGCCGGCCGTGGTCGAGAAGCTGTCGGCCGCGCTGCAGGCGGCGGTCCAGGACCCGGTGTTCCGCGGGAAGATGGAGGAACTGGGGGCGCAGGCGGCGACCGGCGAACGGGCCCGGCCCGACTCGCTGCGCAAGCATCTCGGCAACGAGATCGCCAAGTGGACGCCCATCATCCGGGCGGCCGGCGTCTACGCCGACTAGACGCAAAGGAGCTTGCGCCGCCACGTGGCGCAAGCTCCGATGTCTTTCCTGGCGTGCCTGGGATAAATTGCGGACACTAGAACACGAAAATCATGGATGGGGACTTGAGCGTCAACCCGCCTGCCCGCGGTTTTTCCAAGCGCCGCCTGGTGTGGGGCGGCGTCTGCCTGTTCGCCGCCGCCCTGGCGGTGATGCTGGCCTACATCTGGGGCGAACGAACCGGCATCCAGGTGCTGCGCCAGGGGGTGGAGCACAGGCTCGACATCTATGCCGGCGGGGTGCAGAGCGAGCTGACGCGCTACGACTACCTGCCGGGCATCCTGTCCCTGAACAAGGACGTCATCGCGCTGCTGCAGGATCCCGGCAATCCCGAGCGGATCGCCCGGGTCAACCTGTACCTGGAAACGGTCAACCGCAAGGCCGGGTCTTCCGAGATCTACGTCATGAACATGGAGGGGCTGACGCTGGCCGCGAGCAACTGGAACCGCCCGCCCAGCTTCGTCGGCCGCAATTTCTCGTACCGGCCCTATTTCATCGACGCGGCCAAGGGGCTGTCGGGCCGCTTCTACGGCATAGGCACCGTCAGCCAGTCCCCGGGCTATTACTTCTCGTACGGCATCTACCACGACGGCAGGATGCTGGGCGTGGCGGCGCTGAAGGTCGACCTGGACAAGCTCGACGACGCTTGGCTGCGTGCCGACGAGAAGGTGGTGGTGGTGGACGAGAACGGCGTCATCTTCCTGACTTCGGTACCGGGATGGAAGTTCAAGACGCTGGCGCCGCTGTCGTCCCACACGCTCCAGAAGCTGGCGGTGACGCGCCAGTACCACCGCGCGGGATCGCTGGAGCCGCTGGGCATGGCCGAGGTCGGCAAACAGCCCGAGGGCGTGCGCATCGTGCAGTTCACCAACGAAGCGGCGCGCGAGGGCGAGGGCGGCAACTTCCTGGTGCCGTCCTATCTCGTGCAGAGCCGCCAGATACCGGGCACGCAATGGAAGCTCATGGCCTTGTCCAACATGGCCCCCATCCACGCGCGCGCCCGCAACATGGCCATCGCGGTGGCACTGGCCATGGGGTTCCTTGCCATACTGGGCCTGTACCTGCAGCAGCGGCGGCGCGCCATCGCCCAGAGCCTGGCGGCCAGCGCGGCCCTGCAGCGGGCGCACGACGAGCTCGAACGCAAGGTGGCGGCGCGCACGCAGGCGCTGAGCAACGCCAACCGTCACCTGCAGACCGAGATCGCGGAGCGCCGCCGCGCCGAGGAAGTGCTGAAGTCCACCATGGATGAGCTGGTGCAGGCTGGCAAGATGGCGGCGCTGGGCCAGATGGCCGCCGGCATCACGCATGAACTGAACCAGCCGCTGGCGGCGCTGCGCACGTTGGCCGACAATGCCACGGTGCTGCTGCAGCGCGGACGCCAGGCCGATGCCGAAGAGAATCTGACCATGATCGGCCAGTTGATCGCCCGCATGGGCAAGATCACCGGCCAGTTGAAGAAGTTCGCGCGCAAGTCGCCGGCCCTGCTCAAGCCGACCTCGATCGCGGTGGCCGTGGCCGACGCCTGTTTCCTGCTCGAGCAGCGGCTGCGGCAGGAGCGGGTCGAGCTGCGGTTGAGCGTTCCGGACGATGCCTGCGCCTATTGCGACGGCAACCGGCTGGAACAGATCCTGGTCAACCTGCTGGGCAATGCCATCGACGCGATGGCGCGCAGCGACGAGCGGCGCCTGGAGATCTCGGTCACGGAGGCGGGGGGCTGGGTCGTCATCTCGGTCCTGGACAGCGGGCCGGGCATTCCCGACGAGGTGATGCGCCGGCTGTTCGAACCCTTCTTCACGACCAAGGAGCAGGGGGTGGGCTTGGGACTGGGGCTGGCGATCTCGGCGGGCATCGTGCGCGATTTCGGCGGCAGCCTGCGCGCCTGCAACCGCGAGGGGGGCGGGGCGGAATTCGTGCTGCAACTGCGGCCGGCGAAGTTGGAGGAGACAGTGGATGCATGAAGGATTGACAGTCTTGTTCGTCGAGGACGACCCGGCGGTCAGGCTGGGGGGCAAGCAGGCGCTGCAACTGGCAGGCCTCGAGGTCAAGGCGTTCGAGTCGGCCGAGCAGGCGCTCAAGCACGTCGTGCCCGGATTTCCGGGCGTGCTCGTGACGGACGTGAAGATGTCCGGCATGGACGGGATGGAGCTGCTGCGCCGCGCGCTGGAGATCGATGCCTGCCTGCCGGTGATCCTGGTGACCGGCCATGGCGACATCTCGATGGCGGTGCAGGCCATGCGCCTGGGGGCCTACGATTTCATCGAAAAACCGTTTTCCTCCGAGCACCTGAGCGAGGTGGTACAGCGGGCCCTGGAGAAGCGCGGGCTGACGCTCGAGGTGCAGTCCCTGCGGCGGCAGCTGGACAATCGCCTCGCCATCGAAAGCGCGCTGCTGGGCCGGTCGCCGGCCATGGTGGCCTTGAGGAAGGTGGTGCAGGACCTGGCCGATACCGACGCCGACGTGCTGGTGGTGGGCGAGACCGGGACCGGCAAGGAACTGGTGGCCCGGTGCCTGCACGACCACAGCAACCGGCGCGATCGCCATTTCTCGGCCTTGAACTGCGGCGGCATGCCCGAGACGCTGTTCGAGAGCGAGGTGTTCGGCCACGAGGCCGGCGCGTTCACGGGCGCGGCCAAGCGGCGCATCGGCAAGATCGAGTATGCGCGCGGCGGCACGCTGTTCCTGGACGAAATCGAGACCATGCCCATGGTGTTGCAGATCAAGCTGCTGCGCACCTTGCAGGAGCGGGTGTTCGAACGGCTGGGGTCGAACGAGCCTCAGCCCATGGACTGCCGGGTCGTGGCCGCCACCAAGAGCGACCTGCTGGCCGAATCGGAGCGGGGCGCGTTCCGGGCCGACCTGTACTACCGGCTGAGCGTCGCGGTGCTGGAGATCCCGCCGCTGCGCGAACGGCGCGAGGACATCCCCCTGCTGTTCGAGCATTTCATCCTGCAGGCGGCCCTGCGCTATGGGCGGGATGCGCCGGTGCTGTCGGGGTCCCAGTTGCAGTCGCTGATGGCGCATCACTGGCCGGGCAACGTGCGCGAACTGCGCAACGTGGCGGACCGCTACGTGCTGGGGCTGGCCAAGGACGGCCCGGCCGGCGCGGCGGCCAGCGCAAGGCGCTCGCTGGAAGAGCAGATGACCAGCTTCGAACGCCTGCTGATCGAGGACGCGCTGAAGAACTGCTCGGGCCGCACGGCGGCGGCCAGCGAGATGCTGGGCCTGCCGCGCAAGACGCTCTACGACAAGATGCACAGGCTGGGCCTGAGCACCGACGACTTCAAACAGGCGTAAGGGCGCCCACCAGGCGCGGACCGCTGGGCGGCCGCTTGCCGGCCGAGGCGGGCGGCTCGGGAATCAGGACGTAGCGTCCGCCTTCCTGGGCCGCGGTATACCCGGTGCCCAGCAGCAGGGTGTCCAGCCCGTCCTGGATCGTGTAGCGGCCGGTCAACCCGGGCGTCGTCAGGCCGGCCACCAGGGCAGGATCGAACGACAGCCGTATGCCCGCCTGGCGGGCATATTTTTCGAGCGCAGGGCGCAGGTCGCCGCTGGAAATGGCGAAATCCAGCCGGTGCTCGGCCGAGGCCGTCGGGCCGGCCTGCGCATGCGGCATGCCGGGCAGGGCCAGCAGCCAGCCTATCGACAGGGCCACGGGTACCGCGACCATCCACGATTTGCCCGGCACGGTGAACGTCCGCCGTTTGGCGCGGCGTGGCCGCAGGGGAATCACTTGGCACGTCATACGAGTCTCCTGTTGCGGGACTGCGCCGTGGCGCGACCTGCTTGTAATTGTTCGATGACGCCCCTAGGGTAGCACGCCGCGCCCCATCTAGTGGGCGACCCGCACCACCAGCTTGCCGAAATTGCGTCCCTCCAGCAGACCCATGAACGCGGCGGGGGCGTTTTCGAGCCCGTCCACCATGTCTTCCCGGTACTTGATGCGCCCGTCGGCGATCCAGTCCGACATCTGGCGGGTGAACTCCCGGTAGAGCGATCCGTACCAGTCCGAGACGATGAAGCCCTGGATGCGCAGGCTCTTGGTCAGCGCCAGGCGCATCAGCATGGGCAGGCGGTCCGGGGCCTCGACGCCCGGCACGGCGTTGTACTGCGAGATCAGGCCGCAGAGCGGGATGCGGGCATGGCGGTTGAGCAGCGGCAGGACGGCGTCGAACACGGCTCCGCCCACGCTTTCGAAATAGACGTCGATGCCGTTGGGGCTGGCCGCGGCCAGGCGCTGGGCGAGGTTGGCCGCGCGATGGTCCACGCAGGCGTCGAAGCCCAGTTCGCGGATCGCATGGTCGCACTTGTCCGGTCCGCCGGCGATGCCCACCACGCGGCACCCGTGCAGCCTGGCCAGTTGTCCCACCACCGATCCGACGGCTCCGGTCGCGGCGGCGACGGCCACCGTCTCGCCCGCCTTGGGCGTGCCGATCTGCATCAGGCCCACGTAGGCGGTGAATCCCGGCATGCCCAGCACGCCCAGCGACCATGAGGGATGGGCAAGGTCCGCGGGCAGGCGGGTGAGCCCCTTGCCGGACGACAGCGCGTAGTCCTGCCAGCCGCTGGCGGCCAGGACCAGGTCGCCGGCGGCGAAGTCAGGATGGCGCGATTCGGCCACGCGGCACACCGTGCCGCCCAGCATGACGTCCCCGATGTCCAGCGGCTTCGCATACGAGGCCGCGTCGCTCATGCGGCCGCGCATGTAGGGATCGAGCGAGAGGTAGAGCGTGCGCAGCAGCACCTGGCCGTCGGCCGGACTGGGAACCGCCTCGGTTTCAAGGCGGAAATCCTCGGCCACCGGCGTGCCGGCGGGGCGCCTGGCCATGACGATGCGGCGGTTCATGGGCGCGGACGGGGGCATGTCGTTCTCCTGGCGGTCGTGGTCGGGCACGTCTCGTGCTGATCGGCGATGATCCACCCGCGGGTGGATCGGATCAACGATAAGCCGTCCGGAGCATTTATGAAACCTTCGTCCACCAAGCCTTCCGAGCCGGCCGCCCGGCCCGCCCGCAAGCCGGAGCGGCAGGCCGCCGAGACCGATCTCAAGCGAGAGCAGATGGCCCGCCAGAACGACCGGAATACTTCCGCCGATGACCTGGGCCGTTCGCCCAGGTCGAACAAGCTGTCGGGCAGCGGCATCGACGTGGCGGGACCGGGAGGGAAATAGCCGCCGGTCCGCCGCCGCGCCCTCAGTCCGTGCGTGCGCGGTCCAGCCTCAGTAGCGGGACCTGCGCCAGCCGATCGCGCAGGATGCGGTGGACTTCGTGGTCGTATTCGGCGCGCCCGCCGTCCAGCAGGCCGTACAGGGCCTGGTCGTCGGTCGCGCTGCCCAGGAACTGCCAGCGTTCCACGACGTGGATGACGCGGGCCTCGCGTATCCCCACCGGACCTTCGTAGGGCCAGTGCGCGTCGCCGGCCAGGGCGGGCGTGCGCGCGCGGCGATTGTGCAACGGCGCCAGGGTCCGCAACAGCCGGTTCTCGTGCAGCAGGGCGCCGATGGCGCCGCCCGTCTCCAGCCATTCGATGTGCCGGACCTGCTCGGCCAGGCGCCGTGCCTTGGCCGATTTCCAGGCGCCCGGCTGGAAATGCGACAGCACCTTGTCCCGCAGCCTGGAGGCCCGCCCGACATACAGCGGCTGGTGGTTCGCGTCGCGCAAGACGTAGACGCCGTAGGCGTCGGGCAGCAGGCGGGGCAGGGCCGGGTCCAGGTATTCGGGCCAGGGCACGCGGCCGGCCAGCGCATCGACGAGCTCGCCGAGCTGCCCGGCCGGAAACTCGCGGTGGATGTCCTGCCAGAAGTGCCACAGCAGGCGCGCATCGTCGAGCGCACGATGGCGGGCATGCACATGCAGGCCGTGCCGGGCGATCAACGCATCCAGGCTATGGCTGCGGTACTGCGGGTAGAGTTTGCGCGAGAGGCGGACGGTGCACAGGACATCGGGCCGGAAGGGCCGGTCCAGCCGGTCGAACTCCTCGCGCAGGAAACCGTGGTCGAAGCGGGCGTTGTGCGCGATGAACAGGTAGCCGTCCAGGCGCCGGGCGATGTCGTCGGCCAGGGCCTCGAAGGGTGGGGCGCCAGCTACCATCGCGTCCGTGATGCCGGTCAGCGACTGAATGGCCGGGGGAATGGGGCGGCCCGGGTGGACCAGGCTGCTCCATTCGCGCATGCCGTCAGCATCCACCTGGACGATGCCGATCTCGGTGATGCGGTCGCTGCGCGGCGTCGTGCCCGTGGTTTCCAGGTCGACGAAGGCCAGGCGGGGAGGATGCATGGGAATGGGTGAAGAACGAGCAGCCCCTATTTAACCAGACCATGCCTGCCCGGGCCGCGCGCGGCCGCGGTCGCGTCTTCCGGCCGGCTTACTATATGAGGTAGATAGTCGACAAGGAGACATCCCGATGGCCGCATCCTCATGGCGCCGCGAATGGCTGTCCAAGCCGCTGTTCCGCTGGGCCGCGAAGGCGCTGCCGACCATGTCGGACACCGAGCGCGAGGCCATCGAGGCCGGGGACGTGTGGTGGGACGCCGACCTGTTCACCGGCAATCCGGAGTGGCGCCGCCTGCTGGACATGCCGCCGGCCAGGCTCAGCGACGAAGAGCGGGCCTTCCTGGACGGGCCGGTGGCCGAGCTGTGCGCCATGGTCGACGACTGGCGGGTCAACTGGGAACTGCATGACCTGCCCCCCGACATCTGGGCGTTCCTGAAGGCACGCAAGTTCTTCGGCATGATCATTCCGCGCAAGTACGGCGGACTGGGATTCTCGGCCTACGCGCATTCCGAAGTCGTGCGGCGGATCTCGACCCGGTCGCTGACGGCGGCGGTCACGGTCATGGTGCCCAACTCGCTCGGGCCGGGCGAGCTGCTGCTGCATTTCGGCACCGACGCCCAGCGCGAGCACTGGCTGCCGCGGCTGGCGGACGGCCGCGACATCCCGTGCTTCGGGCTGACCAGCCCCGAGGCGGGATCGGACGCGGCCGCCATGGTGGACCACGGCGTGGTCTGCAAGGGGATGTGGCAGGGACGCGAAGTGCTGGGCATGCGGCTGACCTGGCACAAGCGCTACATCACGCTGGGGCCGGTCGCGACCGTGCTCGGGCTCGCCTTCAAGCTGCGCGATCCCGACCGGCTGCTGGGCGACCGCGAGGACATCGGCATCACCGTCGCGCTGGTGCCCACCGATACGCCAGGGGTGGAGATCGGCCGGCGGCACCTGCCCGCGATGCAGGTGTTCCAGAATGGCCCGAACCAGGGCAAGGACGTGTTCATCCCCATGGAGGCGGTCATCGGCGGCGTCGAGCGGGTGGGGCAGGGCTGGCAGATGCTGATGACGGCGTTGGCGGCGGGCCGGGGCATTTCCCTGCCATCGCTGGCGGCGGCCTCGTGCGTATTCTCGGCGCATACCAGCGGTGCCTATGCGCGCGTGCGCCAACAGTTCGGCATTCCCATCGGCAAGTTCGAGGGCGTGCAGGAGAAGCTGGGCCGGATGGCGGCCCTGGCCTACCAGGTGGATGCCGCGCGCCGCCTGACCTGCGCGGCGCTGGACGCGGGGCACAAGCCCGCCGTGATCTCGGCCATCATGAAATACCACGCCACCGAACGCATGCGCATCGCGGTGAACGACGCGATGGACATCCACGCGGGCAAGGCGGTGATCGACGGCCCGCGCAACTACCTGTCCAACGTCTACCGCGCCATCCCCATCGGCATCACGGTCGAGGGCGCCAACATCCTGACCCGCTGCCTGATCGTCTTCGGCCAGGGGGCCATCCGGGCGCATCCGTTCCTGATGCGCGAGATGGCGGCGCTGGCCGACAGCGATCCGGCCAGGGGCCTGGAGGAATTCGACCGTACCTTCTGGCGTCATGCCGGCCACGCGACGGCCAACGCGCTCCGTGCCTTCGGCCGCGCCTGGACCGGTGGCCGGTTCGCGCCGGCACCGCGCTCGGCCGGTCCGGTCGCCCCCTACTACCGCGCACTGGGCCGCTATGCCTCGGCATTCGCGCTGGTGGCCGACGTCACGCTGGCGACGCTGGGCGGCGCGCTCAAGCGCAAGGAGATGCTGTCGGCGCGGCTGGGCGACATCCTGGCCGAGCTGTATCTGCTGTCCGCCGTCCTCAAGCGCTGGCACGACGAAGGCCGGCAACCCGACGACCTGCCGCTGGTGCAGTGGTGCATGGAAAGCGGCCTCGCCGCCATCGAGGCGAGCCTGGACGCGGTGCTGGCCAATCTGCCCGCGCGGGCGGCCGCGGGGGTGCTGCGGTTCGTCTGCCTGCCCCGGGGCGTGCGCCGGCGCGGCCCGGCCGATGCCGTCACCCTGGCCTGCGCCGAGCGGCTGCTCGAGCCGTCGCCGGCACGCGATCGCCTGTTGCCCGGGTTGGCCCGGCCACGTCCGGGCGAGGCGCTGGACAGGCTGGCACAGGCCTTCGATCTCGCGGCGCGTGCCGCTCCGGTGCTGGACGAGCTGCGCCATGCCGGTGTCCGCGACTGGCGCGACGGCGTGCGCGCCGGAAAGGTGGACGCGGCCCAAGCCTTGATGTTCGAAGACCTGGAACGCGCCATCGCCGACGTCGTCGAGGTCGATAGTTTCGACCCTGCCGAACTGGCCGGAAAGCGCGTGGCGCAAGGCTGAACCCCGGTTTTTCATGTTTCAGCGGGATGTCGGCGGAATCGAAGCGGATAAGGGTAATTTCGGAGCCGTTGACATCGGAATCCAGGGTTTGTAGGGTTGACACCCCGAGTCTTTCTGACTAGAATGATTTGAGTTGAAATCATTGCTCTACATTGATTTGTGGGCAGTGATTTTTTTTCACCAAGCACTTTCGATTTCCTGGACATGGACCACATCGGCTCGGCCGCGGACACGGGCGTCAACTACAACCTGCGCATCCTGCGAGCCTTGCGTCGCATCACACGCAACATCGCGCTGCACTCCAAGCAGTTGGCGGCGTGCAGCCACATCACCGCGCCGCAGCTGGTCTGTCTCCTGGCCGTGATCGAGTCGGGGCCGCTGACGGCCACGGCCATCAGCCGTGAAATCTCGGTCAGCCCGAGCACGGTCGTCGGCATCCTCGACCGGCTGGAGGAGAAGGGCTGGGTCAAGCGGGAACGCAGCAGGGAAGACCGCCGCACGGTCCTGGTATCGGCCACCGATGCCGGCTGCGAGGTGGCCAGCCAGGCACCGTCGCCGCTGCAGAAGACGCTGGCCGATGCCCTGGGCGCGCTGCCGGAACTGGAACAGGCCACGATCACGCTCTCGCTCGAGCGCATCGTCAGCCTGATGGAGAACCCGGGTTCGGACACCTCGCCCATCCTGGACATCAATGCATCGGATACGTCTCCGGAGTCGGGCCTGGCGGTGTGACCCGGAGCCATCAAACCCAGTGCGTCGCCGCAAGGCGCCGGCGTGCGAAACATAGGAGGGTCGTAGTCTGAAAGCGATCGACGACACGCTCATCCAACCAGCGGTATTCAATCCGGCCCTGGAGAATTTCGATCTCCGGCCACCTGAAATCGAAGATGCCGCGGACATCCAGCGACTCATACAGGAATCGCCGCCGCTGGATGTCAATTCCACCTACGCCTACCTTCTTCTGTGCCGGCACTTTCGCGATACCTGCGTAGTGGCCACCCGGCAAGGGCAATTGGCAGGGTTTGTTTCTGCCTACCTTCCGCCCAAGCAATCCAACGTGTTGTTCGTCTGGCAGGTTGCGGTCCATCCCATGGCACGCGGCCGTCGCCTGGGCCAGCGCATGCTCGAGCACCTGCTGGCCAGGCCGCTGCCGCAGCCCATACACAGCATCGAAACCACCGTGTCCCCATCCAACCAGCCGTCGCGGCGCATGTTCGCGGCGCTGGCGCAGGATCGCGGCGCCCAGTGCGTGGAGCAGCCCATGTTTCCGCCCGAACTGTTCGGCCAGGCCGAGCACGAGGACGAGCGGCTGCTGCGCATCGGCCCGTTCTAGCAAAGGCCGGATGCCCCTCGTATCCGTCCCGGTTCGTCCGGGTCCGCCTATACGTCTTTCACGCTTCTAGAAGCAAAACAGGAGGGAAAAACCATGGATCTCAAGATCTTCGACCGTCTCGAATCGGAAGTCCGCGGCTACATACGCTCGTTTCCGGTCGTCTTCAGCAAGGCCAAGGGCTCGCTGCTGTTCGACGAAGAGGGCCGGCAGTACATCGACCTGTTTGCCGGCGCCGGCACGCTGAACTACGGCCACAACAACCCCGTGCTGAAGCAGCCCCTGCTGGACTATGTCCAGGCGGACGGCGTGGTGCACGGCCTGGACATGGCCACCTCGGCCAAGAAAGATTTCCTGGAAGCGTTCGAGCGGCTGATCCTGAAACCGCGCGGCATGAAGTACACGCTGCAGTTCACCGGCCCGACCGGCACCAACGCCGTGGAGGCCGCGCTCAAGCTGGCCCGCCGCGTCAAGCAGCGCCCGAACATCGTTTCCTTCACGCACGGCTTCCATGGCGTGAGCGCCGGCTCGCTGTCGGCCACGGCCAACGCCAAGTACCGAGAGGCAGCCGGCGTGAGCCTGGGCAACACCACCTTCATCCCGTACGACGGCTATTTCGGTCCGGACGTGGACACCATGGCGTACTTCGAGCGCATGCTGGAAGACCGCAGCAGCGGCATGGACACCCCGGCCGCGGTGATCGTCGAGACCGTGCAGGGCGAAGGCGGCGTGAACGTGGCCACGCTGCGCTGGCTGCAGGAGCTGCAACGCCTGTGCCGCCGCCACGACATGCTGCTCATCGTCGACGACATCCAGGTCGGCTGCGGCCGCACGGGCACCTTCTTCAGCTTCGAGTCGGCCGGCATCCAGCCCGACATCGTCACGCTGTCCAAGTCCCTGAGCGGCTTCGGCCTGCCCATGGCCATGGTGCTGATCAAGCCCGAACTGGACATCTGGAAGCCCGGCGAGCACAACGGCACCTTCCGCGGCAACAACCTGGCCTTCGTGACCGCGCGGCAGGCGCTGGAACATTACTGGAGCGACGGCGCCTTCACCCGCGAGATCCAGGCCAAGGAGACGCTGGTGCGCGACTGGCTGGAGAACATGGTCCACAGCCATCCGGAGGCGGACCTGTCGGTGCGGGGACGCGGCCTGATCCAGGGCCTGGTCAGCGGCGTGCCGGGACTGGCCAACAAGATCGCGGCCCAGGCGTTCAAGGGCGGGGTGGTCATCGAGACCTCCGGCGCCAACGACGAAGTGCTCAAGCTCCTGCCCGCGCTGACCATCGAGGAAGGCCAGCTCCGGCAGGCGCTGGAAGTGCTGGACCGCGCGGTGGCCGAGGTGGTGGCCGCCGAGCAGCTGGCCCAGAAGCAATCGAATGCCCGTGTATTGAAATTTGGAGGAAAGGGACGATGATCGTACGCGACATCAAGGACATCATAGGCACCGAGAACGAAGTATCCACGCCGACCTGGACCAGCCGCCGCGTGCTGCTGAAGAAGGACGGCATGGGGTTCTCGTTCCACGAGACCATCATCCATCCCGGCACCGAGACCCACATCTGGTACAAGAACCACGTCGAGGCCGTCTGGTGCATCGAAGGCGACGGCGAGATCGAGACCGTCGCCGACGGCAAGGTCTACAAGCTCGGCCCGGGCGTGGTCTATGCGCTCAACGACAACGACGAGCACTACTTGCGCGGCGGCAAGGAGCCGCTGCGGGTCATCTGCGTCTTCAATCCGCCGCTGACCGGCCAGGAAGTGCACGACGCCGAAGGCGTCTATCCCCTGGACGAAGCGAAGGTCGCCTGACGGCCCTCGGCAAGGGGCCGCGCCCGCCGGCGGGCGGGGCGGCGCCCATGAGAATAGGAGGACAACCATGATTACTCCCGCACGCGATATCTATTCCTCGCGCGCCGACCGCGCCGCCGGCATCGTGCAGCGGCGCGACCCCGTGGTGTACGGCAGCGCCAAGGTGGAGCCGGGTACCGGCCTGGACGCCGAGCAACTGGGCGGCTACGAGCGCAACGGCTATATCCTGCTGAAGAATTTCTTCTCCGCGCAAGAGACCCAGGCGCTCAAGCGCGAGGTCGAGCGGCTGGTGCGCGACCCCGCCATCCGCCGCCGTGAAGAAGCCATTACCGAGAAGGGCACCGACGTCGTCCGGTCGGTGTTCATGGTGCACAAGCTGAGCAAGCTGCTCGGCCGGATGTCGCAGGACATGCGATTGGTCGGCATCGCCAGGCAGATCCTGGGTTCCGATGTCTACATCCACCAGTCGCGCGCCAACATGAAACCGGGTTTCAAGGGCAAGGAGTTCTACTGGCACTCGGACTTCGAGACCTGGCACGTCGAGGATGGCATGCCGGCCATGCGGGCGCTGAGCTGCTCGGTGCTGCTGACCGACAACGACGCCAGCAACGGGCCGCTGATGGTGGTGCCCGGTTCGCACCGCCAATTCGTCTCGTGCGTGGGCGAGACGCCGCAGGACCACTACAAGCAGTCGCTGAAGAAGCAGGAGTACGGCGTGCCCGACCCCGTCAGCCTGCAATTGCTGGTCGACCAGGGCGGCATCGACGTGTTGTCGGCGCCCGCCGGTTCGGTCGTGTTCTTCGACTGCAACATCATGCACGGCTCGAACAGCAACATCTCGCCCTATCCGCGATCGAACGTGTTCATGGTGTATAACAGCGTGGAAAATACCCTGAACCCCCCCAGGTACGGCCTGAATCCGCGGCCGGAGTTCATCGCCACGCGCGAAAGCTTCGCGCCCATCCAGGCGGTGGAGCCCGGCTACCTGCGATCGGTCTGACGGCGCGCCGTCGGTCCGGCCGGCAAAGGGCGCCTGCGGGCGCCCTTTGCCGCTGGAGGCGGCGCCAGGCCGCCATTGGTGCGGTCCGGCCGGGATCGGGTATAAACGCACCTGGCCGTTTGCGGCCGCTTCCTAGGACACCCGAGTTATGCAACGCATCATGCTTCGCGCCAAGATTCACCGTGTCGCGGTGACTCAGGCCGATCTGAACTATGAAGGCTCGTGCGGAATCGATGAGGATTTCCTCGATGCCGCCGGCATGAAAGAGTACGAGCGCATCGAGCTCTACAACATCAACAACGGCGAGCGCTTCTCCACCTACATCATCAAGGGCAAGCGCGGCAGCGGGGAGATCTCGCTGAACGGCGCGGCCGCCCGGCGCGCCCACGTGGGCGACCTGATGATCATCTGCACCTACGGCCCGATGACGGACGAGGAAGCTGCCGAGCACAAGCCCATCGTGGTCCTGGTCGACGAGAACAACCGCATCAAAGAAGTGATCCGGAAGTCCTGAGCCTGCCGGTGCGCCGATGCAGGCCGATCTGCTGCTCTTTCTTTCCCTGTCGGTGGGCGTGACCATCGCGCCCGGCCCGGACAACCTCCAGGTACTTGCCCGCTCCCTCAGCCAGGGCCGCGCCGCCGGCATCGCGGCCGCGCTGGGCTTCGCCTCGGGCTGCCTGTTCCACACCACCTTGGCCGTACTGGGCGTGGCGGCGCTGCTCCGGGCGTCGCCCATGGCGTTCGACGCGATCCGCCTGGCTGGCGCCGCCTACCTGATGTGGCTGGCGGTGCAGGTACTGCGCAGCCGAGGCGGCTTCTCGCCCACGGGCGGCCCGCCGCCGCTCGGCTTGGCGCGCATCTTCGGCCAGAGCGTGCTGGCCAACATGCTGAATCCCAAGGTCACGCTGTTCTTCCTGGTCTTCCTGCCCCAGTTCGTCAATCCCTGGGTCGGGCATCCCGACTGGCAGATGCTGTGGCTGGGAGTGATCTTCATGGTCCAGGCGGCGGTCGTGTTCTGCCTGATCGCCTGGTTCGCCGGCCTGCTGGGGCAGTTGCTCAGGCGCCGGCCGCAGGTCGGCGTATGGCTGGACCGGCTGGCGGGCCTGATTTTCCTGTTCCTGGCGGTACGCATCGTGTGGGAATAGGCATCCCGCGGCCACGCATGCTCCCGGCCATGGCTGCGGGATGCCTCGCTGGCATGAAGCCTGGCAGTCAGAGGCGTGTGAGCGATGACAGGAACTCGTCGGCAGGCCAGTTCGCAGCGCTGGCGGCGTCGTTCAGCCGTATCCATAGGTCGCGGCCGCGTCCGTCGGGCCATCGGCGGGCTGAAAGCGTGTGGAATTTGTCAGCCAGCAGCGGGAGGGCCTGATCGCGACGCGACGGGTCGCCTGCGGGAAACCGCGTCTCGATCCAGGGCGACGCCGTACCGTCGTCCAGTGTCACCCGCACGGCATTGGCGCAACTTCGAATGGCCGGATCGTGGTGCTCCCGGGTATAGGCCGGATCCTCGGCCAGGCGGGTCAGCGCGCGCAGGCGGTCGATGCGGGGGTCGGCAGCGGTGGCGTCGTCATAATCATGGTGGTCGAGGCGCCCCTTGAGCAGCGCCACGGCCACGACGTACTGCATCGAATAGTCGCGCGCCGCCGAGGAACTGTGCGTATCGCACGGCGCCATCAGCAAGCAGGTGCTGAATCTCGAGCGCTGGCTGGGCGCGGCGCTGTTCGACCGGCGCGGACGCCGGCTCGAGCCCACCGTGGCAGGGCGGGTGCTGGCGGGCGAACTGCGAGACGCGTTCGACCGCATGGCGGGCGCGGTGGAGCGCGCCCGTCCCGAGGCCGGCCGCAAGCTGGTGGTCAGCGCGCCGCCCACCATGACCCTGCATTGGCTCGTGCCCAGGCTGACCGGGTTCCTGCGCCAGTATCCCGACATCCAGATCCAGCTGAACAACCGGCGCGATCGCGCGCACGCGCTGCCGGGCGGGGTCGATGCGGCGATCCGGCGCGGCCGCAGCGGCGAGCCGCACCTGGTCGAGACACCTTTCATGAAAGAGGCGGTGACGCCGCTGCGGGCCGGACCGGTCAGGCGCCGGCCCGCCTCGATCGACTCGCTGGAGCGGGAAACCTGGCTGACGGCCGACATGCGGCCCGACGACTGGCAGCGCTGGCTGGCGGTGGCCGGCGTGCCGCATCTGCAGCCGCGGGCAAGCCTGGGCTTCGACCATACCTATCTGGCGGTCGAAGCCGCGCTCGACGGACTGGGTGTCGTGATGGGTCCCCGCTACCTGATGCAGGAGGAACTGGAGGCCGGACGGCTGGTGGCGCTGTTTCCCGAGGTGCTGGCGCCGGCCGACGACTATTTCTTCGTGCACGACAAACAGCGGTCGGCCGATCCGGCCATCGCGACGTTGCGCGCCTGGCTGCAGGCCGAGGGGCAGGCGCACGAGGCCCGCATCCGGGCCTAGCCGGCGGGCCGATACCACGCGTCCAGTGCATGCCGGACGGTGGGATGACGCAGGCGCACGCGCAGCTCGGTCACCAGGCGGCGGTTGTCCAGCCGCCGTGACTCCTGCATGAAGGACCACATCGCCGGGCTGACCGCGGCGCGGACGCCGGCCGCCGGCAGGCTGGGCGGGCGAGGCAGGCCGGCGGCGTCGGCGACGGCATCGAAGTAGTCGCCCATCTTCAGGTCCTGGCCGTCCGCGGCATGGACGATGCGCTGCGGCCGTCCGCGATACAGGGCGGCCTCCAGGGTTCGGGCCAGGTCGCCGATTTCGATATGGTTGGTGTAGACGTCCTCGCCGGGGGCCAGGCGCGGCAGGCCGGCGCGCAGCCGCTCCAGCGGCAGGCGGTCGCGCCCGTAGATGCCGGGAATGCGCAGCACGACGGCGCGCCAGGGAGCCAGGCCCAGGCGCGCCCGGCGAGCCCGGGCCGGGCCGGGCGTGCGCCAGGCGGCCTCGGCGTCCACCCGGCGCCGGCTGCGGGGGGACGCGGGGTGCACGGGCGCGGTTTCTGGCAGCCGGCGGCCCCGGGCGTCGCCATAGACGCCGGTGGTGCTGGCGTAGACCACCGTGAGCGCCCCGGCGGCCAGGGCGCCGCGGCGTGGTTTGGCTACAATGGGGGGATGCCGGATTTGCCGTGGGCCGGGGCCCATCGCAGCCGGCCGGACGCGCGCTTTCGGGGCCGGCCGCCGCAGGACGGCCGCCAGCCTGCGGGAGCGAGGATCGCCTTCGCCCTGTCCGGGCGGGGGGGCCAGCATCAGGACGTCGGCTGCCAGACCGCGCAGGCGGGCCAGTTGCCGCGGGCAGTCCAGGTTGCCCAGCAGCGGGATGGCGCCCGCGGCGCGCAGCTCGGGCAGCCGCTGCGGGCTGGACGTCAGCGCGAAGACCCTTCTGCGGCCCGCCAGCCGCTCCAGGACGTGCATGCCCGTGTCGCCGCAGCCGACGATCAGCAGGCGCGGGCGACCCAGGCGCGCGGCATGCGCAGGCTGCGGGATGTTCATCGTATTTCCACCGTTTTCATAGGATCCAGGTGATGAGTCATCAGGTCACCGTTCTGCCCAGCGGTCATCGGTTCACGGTCGAACATGGCCAGACCGTGCTCGATGCGGCGCTGCAGGCAGGCGTAATGTTGCCCTATAGCTGCAAGAATGGGGCATGTTCGTCGTGCAAGGGCAAGCTGGTCGCGGGCGAGATCGAGCTCGGACCCCACCAGGCCCAGACGCTGACGCCCGAAGAGGCCGAGCTGGGCCTGACCCTGTTCTGCGTGGCGCGCCCGCTGACCGATCTCACCATCGAGGCGCGCGAAGTCATGGGCATCGCCGACATCCCCATCCGCAAGATGCCTTGCCGCGTCCAGGGGCTGGCCGAGGCGGCGCCGGACGTGCGGATCGTGCGCCTGCAATTGCCGGCCACCGAGCAACTGCGCTTCAACGCCGGGCAATACGTCGAGATCATCATGAAGGACGGCCGGCGCCGTTCGTATTCCATGGCGAACGCACCCCACGAGGAAGGCGGGCTGGTGCTGCACATCCGCCACCTGCCCGGCGGCGCCTTCACCGACCACGTGTTCGGCGCGGGCGCGACCCAGCTGAAGGAACGCGACATCCTGCGCTTCGAGGGCCCGTTCGGTTCGTTCTTCCTGCGCGAGGACAGCCACAAGCCCATCGTCATGCTGGCCAGCGGCACCGGCTTCGCGCCGATCAAGGCCATGGTCGAGCACATGATCCACAAGGACATCCGCCGTCCGGTCCATCTGTATTGGGGCGGCCGCCGCCCGCGCGACCTGTACATGGACGAGGTGGCCCGGGAGTGGGCCGCGGCCCGCCCGGATTTCCGGTACGTGCCGGTGGTGTCGGACGCGCTGCCCGAGGATGCCTGGACCGGCCGCACGGGCTTCGTGCACCAGGCGGTGATGGACGACCTGCCGGATCTTTCCGGCCATCAGGTGTACGCCTGCGGCGCGCCCGTCATGGTCGAATCGGCGCATAGGGACTTTGTACAACAGTGCGGACTGCCCGATGACGAGTTTTATGCGGACTCTTTCACGTCCGAGGCAGACATCGCCCGCAACACGGTGTAATGTTTATCGACCCGCCGCGTCGGCGGGTTTTCCATTTTTCGCCCTCGGGCACGCAAGGAGTTTGAGTCATGGAATTCGGCCAGTTCAACGTCAACGCCCTCATGGAGATCACGCAGCGCCCGGACCTCGTGTTCGTCCGAGGGCAGGGGTCGTGGCTGGAAGACCATGCAGGCAAGCGCTATCTCGACTTCATCCAGGGCTGGGCGGTCAATTGCCTGGGGCATTGCCCGCCGGAAATCGTCAAGGCCGTGGAGACCCAGTCGCGCCAGCTGCTGAACCCGTCGCCGGCCTTCTACAACCTGCCGTCGATCGAACTGGCCACGCGCCTGACCCAGGCTTCGTGCTTCGACCGCGTGTTCTTCGCCAACAGCGGCGCCGAGGCTAACGAGGGCGCGATCAAGCTCGCGCGCAAGTGGGGGCAGGTCCACAAGCAGGGCGCCTTCAAGATCATCACCTTCAACCACAGCTTCCATGGCCGCACGCTGGCGACCATGTCGGCCTCGGGCAAGCCGGGCTGGAGCACGATCTTCGCGCCCCAGGTCGACGGTTTCCCCAAGGCTGAGCTGAACGACCTGGCATCGGTCGAGGCGCTGATCGACGACCAGACCGTGGCCATCATGCTGGAGCCGGTGCAGGGCGAGGGGGGCGTCATTCCCGCGACGACCGAATTCATGCAAAGCCTGCGCAAGCTGGCCGACGCGCGCAAGCTGCTGCTGATCGTGGACGAAGTGCAGACCGGCATGGGCCGTACGGGCACGATGTTCGCCTACGAGCAGGCCGGGGTGCGCCCCGACATCATGACGCTGGGCAAGGGCATAGGCGGGGGCGCACCGCTGGCGGCGATGCTGGCGCGCGAGGAGGTCTGCGTGTTCAAGCACGGCGACCAGGGGGGCACCTACAACGGCAACCCGCTCATGACGGCCATCGGCGTGGCGGTGTTCGACGCGCTGGCCGCGCCCGGCTTCATGGAAGGCGTGCGCGAGCGCGGCCAGTACCTGTCGCAAGGCCTGGTGAAGCTGGCCGCCAAGTGGGGCATGCCCGGCGAACGCGGCAACGGCCTGCTGCGGGCGCTGGTCATGGACCGCGAGGACGGCCCGGCCATCGTCGAGCGCGCACGCACGCTCGAGCCCAATGGCCTGCTGCTAAATGCGCCGCGCGGCAACCTGCTGCGTTTCATGCCCGCGCTGAACGTATCCACGGACGAGATCGACCAGATGCTCGAGCAGCTCGACGGCATCATCGCGTCGATGCGCAAGTAGGCCGGCGCCCGGCACCGGCCGGACCCGAAGCCCCTCGTCCCACGGACGAGGGGCTTTTTGCATGCGCCGCCGGCGGCGGGCGGGCTGCTATGATTACTGTATGGATATACAGTCGTTCGGGACCGCCCCGGTGCGGGACGAGCTCCCGTCGCCCGCGTACGTCGTGGCCGTGCGCACCCTGTGCGAGTTCACCGCGCGCCAGGGGGATCTCGACCTGCGCTACACGCCCGCGCCGACCGCCCAGGAGGGCCAGGCGGGACACGTCCTGGTCGCGGGACGGCGTGGAGACGGCTACGAAGCCGAGATCGCGCTGTCGGGGGACTACGGCGTGCTGCGCGTCCGGGGCCGCGCGGACGGCTATGATCGCGCGGCGAACCGGCTCGAGGAAATCAAGACGCACCGTGGCCGGCTCGATGCGCTGCCCGGACACCGCCGCGCCCTGCATTGGGCACAAGTCCGGATGTATGGGCACTTGCTGTGCCGCGAGCGGGGATTGACGGAACTGGAACTGGCCCTGGTCTACCTCGACGTCGCCAGCCGGCGCGAGACGGTGTTGACGGAACGGCTTTCCGCCGCCGAGCTCAAGGCCTTCTTCAACGAACAATGCGAACGTTTCCTGGCATGGGCGCTGGCCGAACGGTCGCATCGCCAGGACCGTGACAGCGCCCTGGCGTCGCTGGCGTTCCCGTACGCCAGCTTGCGCACCGGCCAGCGCGAACTGGCGGTGGCCGCCTTCCGGACGGCACGCGACGGCCTGTGCCTCATGGCGCAGGCGCCCACCGGCATAGGCAAGACGCTGGGCACGCTTTTTCCCACGCTGAAAGCCTGCGCGGCGCAACGCCTGGACAAGATCTTCTTCCTGGCCGCCAAGAGCTCCGGCCGCGCGCTGGCCCTCGACGCGATCGACCGGCTGGCCGCGGGCGCCGCAGGCAGGCTTCCGCTGCGCACGCTGGAGCTGGTGGCGCGCGACAAGGCTTGCGAGCATCCAGGCCGCGCGTGCCATCCCGACGATTGCCCATTGGCCCGCGGCTTCTATGATCGCCTGGCCGCGGCGCGCGCCGACGCGGTCGCGGCCGCAGGCCGCTGGGATCGGCCGCGCGTGCGGGAGATCGCGCTGTCCCATGGTCTATGTCCCTACTTCCTGGCACAGGAACTCGCGCGCTGGAGCGACGTCGTGGTGGGCGACTACAACTACTACTACGATGGCAACGGACTGTTGTACGCGCTGACGGTTACCCAGGGCTGGCGGGTGGCCGTACTGGTGGACGAAGCCCACAACCTGGTGGAGCGGGCGCGCGGCATGTACAGCGCGTGCGTCGACCAGTCCGCGTTCCAGGCCGCGCTCGCCGCCGCGCCTCCCGCGCTGCGCCGCCCGCTGAATGCCGTGCGCCGGCAGTGGAGCGCATGGAACCGCCTGCAGACGGCTCCCTATCAATGCCATCCGGCCGTGCCGGCCGCGTGGCTGGCCTCGTTGCAGCAAGCGACGGCATCGATTACCGACCGCCTGGCCGAGACGCCCGTGGGAATGGCGCCGGCGTTGCAGCGCTTCTACTTCGATGCGCTGCACTTCATCCGCCTGGCGGAGCAGTTCGGCTCCCATTCCCTGTTCGACGTGACGCTTGCACCCGGGCGCCGCCCGGTTTCCACGCTATGCCTGCGCAACGTGGTGCCGGCGTCCTTTCTCGCGCCCCGCCATGCGGCGGCGCACGCCACCTTGCTGTTCTCGGGCACGCTGGCGCCATCCGGCTTCTATCGCGATACGCTGGGCCTGCCGGCGTCCACGGGCTGGATGGAGGTGCGGGCGCCGTTCAGGCCCACGCAGTTGTCGGTGCGGATCGCCGGACACATCTCCACGCGTTTCCGCGATCGCGAGCGCTCGGTGCCGGCCATCGCCGGCCTGATCGTGCGCCAATACGCGGCCAGGCCCGGCAACTACCTGGTGTTCGCCAGCAGCTTCGACTACGTGCGGCGCCTGGCCGAGGGCGTACGCGAGCATGGCGGGCAGTGGCCCATCTGGGTGCAGACGCCGGACATGGACGAGGCCGGCCGCGCCGGCTTTCTGGCCCGTTTCGTCGAAGGCGGACAGGGGCTGGGCTTTGCCGTGCTGGGAGGCGCCTTCGCCGAAGGCGTGGACCTGCCGGGTTCGCGGCTGATCGGCGTGTTCATCGCCACCCTGGGGATGCCGCAGGTCAATCCCGTCAACGAACGCATGCGGGACGTCATGCAAGCCCGCTTCGGCCGGGGATATGACTACACCTACCTGTATCCGGGCCTGCGCAAGGTGGTGCAGGCCGCCGGACGGGTGATACGGACCGAGCACGACGAAGGCGTGCTGGTGCTGATCGATGATCGGTACGGGCGGCCCGAGGTGCGGCAGCTCTTTCCCGCCTGGTGGCGGGTGGGGCCCGGGGCGGACGAGCCCCTTCAGCGGCGGTGAGCCAAGGGCGCGGCCAGCGAGGCCGGGACCTTGTTTTCGCCGGCGGTTCCGGATCGGCGCGGCAGGACGACTTCGAAGACCGTCAGCCCCTCGGTGTCGCAATTCACCGTCAACCGGCCCTGGTGGATGGCTACCAGTTCCTTGACGATGTAGAGGCCCAGCCCGAGCCCGCCGGAGGGCCGCGACCGGCCCGCCGTGGTGGCGAAGGGTTGGAACAGCCGGGTGCGGACGTCGGGGTCGAGCGAGCCAGAATTGGCCACCTTGACCGTGACGGAGCCGTCATTCGTTCCGTCTATGCTGATGGACACCGGCTCTCCCGGTATGCCGTGCTGCAGCGCGTTGCCGAGCAGGTTGGAAAAAACCTGTTGCAGGCGGTCCTGGTCCCAATGCCCGTGCGTGTCGCCGGAGCACTCCAGCCGGATCGCGCGCCGGTCGTCCAGCGGGTCCAGTTCCTGCACGATGCCACGGCACAGACCGGCGAGATCGACCGGCTCGTGTCCGATGGCCAGGGTGAGCGTTCCCGTGCGCATGTGCGCGAGGTCCAGCATCTGGTCCACCATGCGCGACATCCGGGTCCCGCTGTTCCGGATGCGGCCCGCCCAGTCCCGCGTCCGGTCGTCCGTGGCGGTCTGGACCAGGACTTCCGAGATGTTGACGATGGCCGACAGCGGGTTGCGCAGGTCGTGGCCCAATACGGCGACGAACATTTCGTTGGTGCGCAGCAACTGCGTCAGTGTGTCGAGCTGTTCGGCCAGTTGCAGGCGCTGGTGTTGCAACTGTATGAAGACGTCGATCTTGCTGCGGAGTATGTGGGGGTCGAGGGGTTTGTAGAGGAAATCCACCGCGCCGGCTTCGTAGCCTCGGAACGTCCGATGGGTGCTGCGGTCGGCGGCGGTCAGGAAAATGATGGGGACGTGGCGGGTACGGGGACTGCCGCGCATCAGCTCCGCGAGTTCGAAGCCGTCCATGCCCGGCATGTGCACGTCGAGCAGTGCCAGGGCGACGTCGTGTCCGAGCAGCAGCTCCAGCGCCTCCGGCCCCGAATTGGCCCGCAGCAGCTCCACGTCGGGACGCTGCACGAGCGCCTCCAGCGCGACGATGTTTTCCTCGATGTCGTCCACCACGAGAATCTTCACTGAGCGTGGCATGCGTTTTTCCTTCTAGATCTGGTCCGCCGGCGCGCCGCCCCGGGCCGTGCCGAGCTTGCGCAGGGCGGCCGCCATGGCCGCCAGTGGCAATACGGCGTCGGCCGCGCCGGCCTCGATGGCGCTGCGTGGCATGATGGGAGCGGGCGCCGTATCCGGGTCCTGCGCCCAGGTGATGCCGCCCGCGCGGCGGATGGCGAGCAAGCCGGCCGTGCCGTCGCTGCTGTTGCCGCTCAGGACGATGCCGAGCAGGCCGCGGCCGTAGACGTCGGCAGCGGTCTCGAACAGCACGTCGATCGACGGCCGGGAATGATTGACCGGTTCGTCCTGCGTGAGCGACCACGTCCGGTCGCCTTCGGCCTGCAGATGATAGTCGGGCGGCGCGAAATAGACATGTCCCGCCTCGGCGGGCTGTTTGTCGTCGGCCTCCACCACGGGCAGCGCGCAGCGGCCGGCGAACAGGGCGGCCAGCATGCTGCGCTGGGCGGGGGCGATGTGCAGGACCACGGCAACCGTGGCCGGCAGGCCGTCGCGCAGCGCCGGAAGCAGTTCGCTCAATGCCTCGATGCCGCCGGTGGAAGCGCCGATGGCTATGGCCTCCAGGTGCGACGGGAAGGGCGCCGTGTCCATGTCATTGTTTCCGATAGATCTTCTCGGCCGGGACGAAGTCTTCGAATGCCTCGCTGGCGGCGGTGAACCGGATGTTCTCCTTGCTGCCCAGTCCCAGGAATCCCCGCCGCACGAGCGCGTCGCGGAACAGGCCCAGGGCCCGGTCCTGCAGAGTGCGGTTGAAATAGATGAGCACGTTGCGGCAGGACACCAGGTGCACCTCGGAAAACACGCTGTCCGTCGCGAGGCTGTGGTTGGCGAAGACCACCTGCGGCTTGAGCGAGCGGGCGAACGACGCCGCTCCGTACGCGGCATGGTAGTAGTCCGACAGGGAGCGCTTGCCCCCGGAGGCCAGGTAGTTGCGGCTGAACTCGCCGATACGTTCGGTGGGGTAGATCGCGGCCTCCGCGGCGCGCAGGGCTTGCTGGTGGATGTCCGTCGCATAGAACAGCGTGCGGTCGCCCAGTCCTTCCTCCTCCATCAGGATGGCCAGCGACCACAGTTCCTCCCCGGTGCTGCAGCCGGCCACCCAGATCTTGATGGATGGGTAGGTTCTCAGCACCGGCACGACGTGCTCGCGCAGCGCCCTGAAATAGCCGGGATCCCTGAACATCTCGCTGACCTGGATGGTCAGGTACTGCATCAGCCTGGGGAACGCCTCGGGTTCGTGCAGGATGCGGTCCTGCAACTGGGACAGCGTCCTGCAGTCGAACGCAGGGAGCGCCTGCGCGATGCGCCGGCGCAGCGAAGTGGGCGAGTAGTCGCGGAAGTCGTACTGGTACTTGAGATAGATGGCTTCCAGCAGCAGGCCGAGTTCCAGGTCGAAATCCTTGTCCGTGGGCATGAGGGCTCCCTGGTCCTTTCCTATTGAGGCAGCCATACCCGGCATAGCGAGAGCAGTTTGTCGACGTCCAGCGGCTTCGAGATGTAGTCGCTCGCGCCCGCGTCAAGGCAGCGCTGGCGGTCGGCGGGCATGGCCTTGGCCGTGAGCGCGATGATGGGCAGCTTGGCGAACTGCGGGCGGCCGCGGATTTCGCGGATGGCGGTCAATCCGTCCATCTCGGGCATCATGATGTCCATCAGCACGAGGTCGATGTCGCTCGAGCGGGCCAGGGCTTCCAGCGCTTCCCGGCCATTGCGGGCGATTTCCATCTGGGCGCCGAGCGGTTCGATGACCTGCGACAGCGCGAAGATGTTGCGGATGTCGTCCTCGGCCAGGAGGATGCGCCGCCCCTCGAACGCGGAGTCGCGGCTGCGTGCTTCCTTCAGCATGCGCTGCTGCTCCGGCGGCAGGTCCGACTCGACGCTGTGCAGGAACAGCGTGACTTCGTCCAGCAGGCGCTCCGGCGACCGGGCGCCCTTGATGATGATGGACTTCGAGTAGCGGCGCAGCCGCTGCTCTTCGTCGGTGGTCAGCGAGCGTCCGGTGTAGACGATGACGGGCGGGAAGGCGTAGGGACCGTCGCCGGCCATTTTCTCGAGCAGGTCGTACCCCGAGCCGTCGGGCAGCGCGAGGTCCATGATGACGCAATCGAAGCTCCTGGTGCGCAATTGCTCCAGCGCGTCGGCCATGGTGCCGACGCCCGTCTGTTCGAGTCCGGGGGATTGCAGCAGCAGCTGTATGTTGCCGCGCAGCGCCGCGTCGTCCTCGATCACGAGGATACGGCGCAAGCGCTGCCTGAGCCGGGCTTCCAGCGATTGGATCGCGCCGGCCAGCTGTTCGCGCGCCGACGGCTTGAGGGTGTAGCCGATGGCGCCCAGTTGCAGGGCTGTCTCGGTGTAGTCGGAAACGGAGACCACGTGGACCGGCACGTGCCGCGTGGCCGGATCGCGCTTCAGGCGTTCCAGGACGCTCAGGCCGGAATCGTCGGGCAGGCCCATGTCCAGCAGGATGCCGCAGGGCTGGAGCTTGCGGGCCAGTTCCATGCCTTCGACCGCGGTCATGGCCAGCACGCAATCGAAATCCAGCTCGTGGGCCAGGTCGTACAGTATCCGGGCAAAGGCGAGATCATCCTCGATGGCCAGGATCAGCCTGCCTGTCCGCGTGAGCTGGTGGCGATCGTCAGGCATGGCGTCCTGGCGCGGTGTCGCGGGCGCTTCCGGGGCGGCGGGCGAGGCGCGCTGCGCGGGCACGTCGGGTACTGCGGGCGGCGTCGGCTGGACAGGCGCGGCGTTCCGCGCAGGAGGCCCGGCCGGGGAGGCGGCTTCCTGCGGCGCATGGATCGCCACCGTGAGCGAGAAGGTGCTGCCCGCGCCGACCTCGCTGGAAACGGTGATGTCGCCTCCCAGCAATTGCGCGAACTCCTTCGAGATGGACAGCCCCAGGCCGCTTCCGCCGTATTTCCTGCTGGTGGTGCCGTCCGCCTGGCGGAACGCCTCGAAGATCACGCCTTGCTGCGACGGCGCGATGCCGATGCCGGTATCCACCACGTCGAAGCGCACCTGCTCCTCGCCGGCCGGCGCCACGCGCAGGGTCACGCTGCCCGTCTCGGTGAACTTGAAGGCGTTCGACAGGAGATTCTTGAGGATCTGCTGCAGCCTCTGGTTGTCCGTCACGAGGACTTCGGGGGCATGCTGGCCGCGTTCGACGCGGAATTGCAGTTGCTTCTGGCCGGCGACAGGTTCGAAAGACCGCCGCATCGCATCCAGAATGCTGTCGACGGTGACGGGCTCGGCCTGGATGTCGATATGGCCCGCTTCTATCCTGGACAGGTCCAGGATGTCGTTGATCAGCAGCAACAGGTCGGTGTTGGACGAGTGGATGGTCTGCGCGTAGCGGATTTGCTCGTCGGTCAGGTTGCCGTGCCGGTTCTCGGCCAGCAGCTTGGCAAGGATCAGCGAACTGTTGAGCGGCGTGCGCAACTCGTGGGACATATTCGCCAGGAATTCGGACTTGTATTGGTTGGCCCGTTCCAGCGCGCGGGTGTTCTCGGCCAGGGCGCGTTGCGCGGCGATGAGATTGTTCTTCTGCCGCTCGAGGCTGTCGGTGTATTCCTCCAGCTGGCGGTTGGTCTGCTCGAGCTCGGCCTGCTGGGTCTCCAGCCTGGACTGGGAATCCATGAGCGCCCGGCTCCGTTCTTCCAGCTCCTCGTTGGAAACGCGGAGTTCCTCCTGCTGGACCTGCAGCTCTTCGCTCTGGCGCTTGGTCTCGGCCAGCAGGGCCTCCAGGCGGGTGCGGTACTGCGCCGCCCTGAGGCCGGCGCCTATGCCTTCCGTGGCAGCCTGCACCATGTCGATGACGTCCGCCGTGGCGCCATCCGTTCCCAGGAAACCGAGCTCGATGGCGCCGACGACGGCGCCGTCCGCGAGCAGCGGTGCCGCCACGATGCCGGCCGGTTCCGTGGAGCCGAGCGCCGAGCCGATCTTCAGGTGGCTGGACGCAAGGCCCTGCAGGACCAGTGGCCGCCGCTCGAGCACGGCCTGGCCGATGGCGCCGTCGCCGATGGGTATCTCGGCCGGCGCCCGTTCGCCCTCGGGCAGCGCCCAGGCTGCGACCCGGCGCAGCCTGCCGGCATCCAGGGAATAGAGCACGCCCACCTTCGCGTCCAGATAGTCCGCCAGCGCGCGCAGCACGCCGGTGGAGAAATCCGCTTCGCTGTTCTCGCCCTGCACCGCGGTGGCCATCCTGACCCTGCCTTCCTGTATCCAGGCGATGCGCCGGAGCCTGGCGCCGGAGTCGATGTACAGCGAGGCGACCGTCGCCAGCGCGAACAGGGTGATGGCCCCGATCACCCGGTTGATGGCCGCCATCGCCGTCAGCTCGGCGTTGGTCGGCGACCAGACGTAGCCGATGGCAAGCAGGATGGTGCAGGCGATGGCCACGAAGTAGGGGGCCATGCGATCGCGGGACAACAGGCAGCCGGTCACCGGCGCGATATAGAGGATCCACTCCACGAAGCCGATGGGAGTGAAGATGTCCGTGATGAAGACCAGGGCGGCCATCGCGCCGGTCAACAGGTAGACATGGAAGGACGACAAGTTGCGGGGCAGGGCCATGGGCGTCTTCGTGCGCGGGAGTCGGGCAGGCCTGCATAGGCGCATGCCCGGCATCGAAAGGGAAGGGGCCGAGGGAGTGGCTCGCGGGCGGCTCGGCCGGCAAGCGCAAAAGCATATATCGGTATCAATCGAGGTGCAAAACCGGCGCCGCCCGGAGCGATCCTCCGCGTCGGCGGACCTGCCCCGTACGGTCGAGCTGAAAGTTAGGGTAATCAACTAGTTGATTAACCAACTTTCTTGCCACAGAATCGCCCTCACTGCACAAAAGATTCGCCACGAGACGAGGAGCAGGAGACATGAGGAAGCTGATAGGCGGGGCCATCGCGGCCGCGGCGGTGGCCTGTGCCGCCCAGGCGCAGGCGGCGACGATCAAGGTGGGGGTCATCGGTCCGTTCTCGGGCCCGTTCGCCCACTACGGCAAGCTCTACAAGGACAGCGTGGAGGCCTATCTGGCCAGCCACGCAGGCAAGCTTGCCGGGCACGAGGTGCAGGTGCTCTACCGTGACAACGGCGGTCCCAATCCCAGCGGCACGAAGGCGCTGGCGCAGGAACTGGTCGTCAAGGACAAGGTGGACTACCTCGGGGGCTTCGTCTTCACGCCCAATGCGATGGCGGTCGCGCCGCTCATCACGCAGTCGAAGACGCCCACGGTCATCTTCAACGCCGCGACCTCCGACATCACCGAGAAGTCGCCCTATTTCATCCGTACGTCATACACCCTCTGGCAGGTAACCGTTCCCGCCGCGCGCTGGGCCTACAAGCAGGGCAAGCGCAAGATGGTCACCGCGGTCACTGACTACGCTCCCGGCGTCGATGCCGAGACGGCCTTCAAGACCGAGTTCGCCAGGCTCGGGGGCACCGTGGTCGAGTCCATCCGCATGCCCATCAGCACCACCGACTTCGCTCCTTTCGTGCAGCGGATCAAGGCCAGCGGCGCGCAGGGCGTCTATGTCTTCCTGCCCGGCGGGCCTCCCAACCTGGGGTTCGTGAAGGCCTACAACGAGAACGGGCTGCGCGCGGCCGGCATCGACTTCCTGGGATCGGCGGAGACCGATGAATTCGACCTGCAGAAGTTCGGCGACGCCGCCCTGGGCCTGACCACCGCATTCCATTACTCGGCCGCGCACGACTCCGACGCCAACCGTAAATTCATCGAGGCGCTGCGCGGGCAGAGCAAGGATGCGATCGCGAACTACGCGTCGGTGGGCGCCTGGGACGGCATGGCCGTCATCCACAGGATGATCGAGGCCACCGGCGGCAAGCGCGACGGCGCGGCGGCGATCGAGGCGGCCCGCAAGCTGTCCTGGGAAAGCCCGCGCGGACCCGTGTCCATCGATCCGGCCACGCGCCACGTGACCCAGAACGTCTATCTGCGCAAGGTCGAGCGCAGCGGCGGCCAACTGGTCAACCGCGAAATCGAGAACTTCGGACCGCAGCCGGACTTCGGGCTCAGGAAGTAGGCGCAGCCTCCATGCACATTCTCGCCAACATCCTGATCGACGGAATTTCCTACGGCATGGTGCTGTTCATCATCTCTGTGGGGCTTTCCATCACCCTGGGGCTGATGCGCTTCATCAATCTCGCCCATGGCGCCTTCGCCATGACCGGCGGCTACCTGGCCGCCTGGCTGGTGCGCACCCAGTCCTGGGGCTACGCTGCGGGCGTCGCCGCCGCGGTCGCGCTGACGGCGGCGCTGGGGGCGGTGCTGGAAGCCGTCGTCCTGCGGCGCCTGTATCGCCGGTCGGAGCTCGACCAGGTCCTGTTCACCATCGGCCTGGCCTTCGTGTTCGTGGCCGCCACCAATCTCGTCTTCGGGCCGCAGGTACAACTGATTCCGCTGCCGCCCTGGCTGGCCGGCTCGGTCGACCTGGGCATGCGCACGCTGCCCATGCAGCGCATGTTGGTCATCGCCATGGGAGCCGCGGTGGCGCTGCTGTGCGGCCTGGTGGTCTCGCGCTCGCGCTTCGGCGTCTGGCTGCGGGCTGCGGTCGACAACAAGGATGCGGCCGCCGCGCTGGGCATCAACATACGCCTGGTCGGCGGACTGACCTTCGCCGCCGGCTGCGGGCTGGCGGCGCTGGGCGGCGTGCTGGGCGCCGAACTGATGCCGCTCGAACCCTACTATGCCCTCAAGTACCTGGTCCTGGTGCTGGTGGTCGTGGCCGTGGGCGGCATGGGCAGCATTGCCGGCACGCTGGCCGCGGCGCTGCTGCTGGGCGTGATCGAGACGGCCAGCAAGTACCTGGCCTCGGAATACGGCAGCCTGTTCTTTTTCGTCGCCATGATCCTCGTGCTGTCGGCGCGGCCCCAGGGGCTGCTCAGGAGGGCCGCATGAGCCGTGCGGATATCGAGCGCGCGCTGGCGCCGTCGTCGCCGCTGCGGCATTGCGCCATCATCGCCGGCGTCGGCCTGTGCGGCCTGCTGTTGCCCGACCAGTGGCCGCTGCTGGCGCGCATCGCCGTGATGGCGTTGTTCGTCCTGTCGCTGGATCTGGTGGTGGGTATCGCGGGGCTGGCCACGCTGGGCCACGTAGCCTTCTTTGGCATGGGCGCCTACGCGGCCGGCATCGTCGCGCTGCGCTGGAGCGCCGACCCGTTGCTGGGGCTGGCGGCGGGCGCGGCGGCGGGCGCGGCGACCGCTGCCGTCTCGGGCCTCCTGGTGCTGCGCTACCAGGGGTTCACCTTCCTGATGCTGACGGTGGCCGTCGCGCAGATCCTGCACAGCCTGGCCAACAAGCTGCGCGGATGGACCGGCGGCGACGACGGGCTCTCGGGCTTCGTCATCGATCCCGTCCTGGGTATCGCGCCGTTCGACCTGGAAGGCAAGGTTGCCTATCTGTACGCGCTGGCGGTGCTTGTCGGCAGCTATTACCTCGTCAAGCGCATCGTCGATTCCCCCTTCGGCCTGTCGGTGCGCGGTATCCACCAATGCCGCCCGCGCATGCCCGCGCTGGGCACGCAGGTCGGGCTTCAGTTGTGGAAGATCTACGTGGTCGCCGGCCTGTTCGCGGGCATGGCGGGCGCGGTATCGGCGCAGATCAGCGGCATCGTGGGGCTGGACAGCTTCGGCTTCTCGCTGTCGGCCGAGGCGCTCGTCATGCTGATACTGGGCGGGGCCGGACGCTTGTACGGCGCGCTCGTCGGCGCAGCGATCTTCATGGTCCTGCATCACACGGCGTCGTCGATCAATCCCTACCACTGGCTGTTCGTCATCGGCGGCCTGCTGATGGCGATCGTGCTGGTGCCGCGCGCATCCCTCGCGGCCTGGTTCCGGGCGATGCCGCGGCCATGGGCCCATGGCGCGCGGGCCGGCAAGCAGGAGGCCGCATGACGCTCAGCGTACGCAAGCTCGACAAGTCCTTCGGCGGCCTGCACGTGACGCGCGCGGTGTCCTTTGACCTGGCGCGCGGCGAACGCGTGGCCCTGATCGGCCCCAACGGCGCGGGCAAGACCACGCTGGTCAACCTGATTTCGGGCGCGCTCAAGCCCAGCGGCGGCGAGGTCCTGCTGGAGGGCCGGCGGCTGACGCACCTGCCGCAGGCCCGGCGAGTGGGCTGCGGTCTGGCCCGCACTTTCCAGATCACCACGCTGCCCGCGCGCATGCCGGTGCTGGACCAGGTCGAGATGGCCATCCATGCGCGGCAGGGCATGGCGCATCGGTGGTGGCGCCCTGCCAGCGTCTACCGCGAGGTGCGCGACGAGGCCTGGGCCATCCTGGAGCGCCTGTCGCTGGAGCCGGCGGCGGGCCGGACGCCCGGCGACCTGGCCTACGGCGAGCAGCGCCTGGTGGAGATCGCGCTGGCCCTGGCGCTGCGGCCCTCGGTGCTGATGCTGGACGAACCCATGGCCGGCGTGCCGCGCGGGGAAGGGCGCACCGTGCTGCGGGCGCTGGAGGAGCTGCCCGGCAGTCTTTCCATCCTGATGATCGAACACGACATGGACCTGGTCTTCAGTTTCGCGCAGCGCATCATCGTGCTGGCCGAGGGACGCATCATGGCCGAGGGCACGCCGGACGAGATCCGCCGCCACCCCCAGGTGCGGGCGGCCTACCTGGGAGCGAAGGCATGAACCCCGGCGCTCCCTTGCTGGAACTGCAGGGCGTGGTGGCCGGCTACGGCCCGGTCACGGTGCTGAACGGCCTGGGCATGGCCGTGGAGGCGGGCAGCCTGACCGCGCTGCTGGGCCGCAACGGCGTGGGCAAGTCCACCACGCTGAAGGCCATCATGGGCCTGGCCCAGGTCAAGGCGGGACGCATCCTGTTCGAGGGGCGCGACATCACGCGCTGCCGGCCGGACGAACGCGCCGGCCTGGGATTGGGCTACGTGCCGCAGACCCGCGACATCTTTCCTTCCCTGTCGGTGGAGGAAAACCTGGTGGCGGGCCTGAAGCGCTTTCCCGCCGGCGATCTCGACCAGGCCTACGCGCTATTCCCGCGACTGCGCGAGCGGCGGCGCAACCGGGGCAACCAGTTGTCGGGCGGCGAACAGCAGATGCTGTCCGTGGCCCGCGCGCTGCTTGGCCGTCCGCGCTTGCTCCTGCTGGACGAACCGCTGGAGGGGCTGGCGCCCGTGATCTGCCAGGAACTGCTGGCAGCCTTCCGCCGGCTGGCGGCCCAGGGCGGGCCCACCATGCTGATCGTCGAGCAGCAGGTGCAGGAGGTCCTGGCCTTCGCCCGCCAGGGCGTCATCCTGGAGCGCGGGAGCGTGGTCCACCAGGGAGACTGCGCGCAACTGCGTACCCGCGACGACATTCTCGATCGTTACCTGGGCATGGCCGTCGCGTGACGGCCATGCCCCGAACCTACCCGTGAGGCGAACATGACCGATATAGCCGCCGACATTCCCGTGGTCGATTTCGACCCGTTCAGCGACGAATTCCTGACCGACCCCTACGACTACCACCGCCGGATGCGGGATGCCGGCCCGGTGGTACACATTCCGAAGTACGGCATCCTGGCCGTTGCCCGGCATGCCGAGGTCCATGGCGTGCTGAACGATTGGCAGACCTTCATCTCGTCGGCGGGCGTCGGACTCGCCAATTTCCGCACGGAAAAGCCGTTCCGGCCGCCCAGCCTGATCCTCGAGGCCGATCCGCCGCAGCATACGCGCTCGCGCACGGTGCTGGGCCGCATCCTGTCGCCCAGGACCGTGCAGCAGATCCGTCCGCAATTCCAGGCGGTGGCCGAGGCGCTGATCGACCGGTTGGTGGAGAAGGGCACGATAGACGGTGTCAAGGAACTGGGAGAGGCCTATCCCCTGAAAGTGTTTCCCGACGCGGTCGGCCTGACGGAAGACGGGCGCGAGAACCTGCTGGCCTATGGCGACATGGTGTTCAATGCCTTCGGCCCTCGCAACCAGCTGCTGGTCAATGCCGCCAAGCGGGTCGAGCCGCTGACGGACTGGATCATGACCAACTGCCAGCGCCGGAACCTGCGCCCGGGCGGATTCGGCGACCAGATCTACCAGGCGGTCGAGACCGGCGAGCTGACCGAGACCGAGGCGCCGATGCTGGTGCGCTCCTTCCTGTCGGCGGGCGTGGACACCACGGTGAACGGCATCGGCAATGCACTGTGGTGCCTGGCGAACCATCCGGACCAATGGGACAAGCTGCACGCCAATCCTGCGCTGGCCCGCCAGGCCTTCGAGGAGTCGCTGCGCTTCGAGGCGGCGGTGCAGACTTTCTTCCGCACCGCCAGCCGCGATTGCGAACTGGCCGGCGTGCCCATCCGCTCGGATACCAAGGTGCTGACCTTCCTGGCCTCGGCCAACCGCGATCCGCGCCAGTGGCAGGACCCCGACGTGTTCGACATCGAGCGCCGTGCCACCGGCCACATGACCTTCGGTTCGGGCCTGCACGGCTGCGTGGGGCAGGCCGTGGCGCGGCTGGAAGGCGAACTGATCCTCTCGACGCTGGCCCGCCGCGTGCGCCGCATCGAGCCGCTGGGGCCGCCCACGCGGCGCCTGAACAACACGCTCAGGGCGCTGGCGAGCCTGCCCCTGAAACTCCACGCAGCATGAAGGAAGGATGTATGCCCGAAGTTCATCTGATCCAGCCCGACGGCCGGCGTGTCACCCTGGACGTGCCGGTGGGCACCAGCATCATGCAGGCGGCGGTGTCGGCCGGGGTGGCCGGCATCGTCGCCGAATGCGGCGGTTCGTGCATGTGCGCCACCTGCCACGTCTATGTGGACGAGACCGCCCTGGCCCGGCTGCCCGCCATGCTGCCCACCGAGCACGAGATGCTGGAGTGCACGGCCGCCGAGCGCCGTCCCGGCAGCCGCCTGAGCTGCCAAGTTAAAATGACGGAAGACCTGGCCGGGCTGTCGTTCACGCTGCCGGAGAGCCAATAACCCATTATCCACGCACGCCATGCGTGCCCGAGGCATGACCGCCAGACAACGAGAACGTCCGACGCGCACCGACGCGCCGCAGGGCCCCGCCGTCGACCTAGACCGCTATACCCCCGCGTATTTCACCTTCATCGCCAACAAGCTGGCGCGCGGTGCGTCCAAGCATTACCTCGAGACCTACGGCGTCGGCATCGAGACCTGGCGGATCATGGTCATGCTGGCGATCGAGGGCAAGGTCACCGCGCAGCGCGTGTGCCAGCTCATCGGCATGGACAAGGCCTCGGTCAGCCGGACCTTCAAGAGCATGCATGCGCAGGGCCTGATCTCGTTCAGTTCCGACGACCACGACGGCAGATTGCGCCACGCCGCGTTCACGCCGCGCGGGCGCGAGATGCACGACAGCATCATGAAGTTCGCGCTCAACCGCGAACAGGCATTCCTGTCGGTGCTCGCGCCGGACGAGGTGGACGTGCTGATCGATCTGCTGCGGCGCCTGCACGAGAACCTGCCCATGGTGGACGCCACCTCCGACGCCTTCATGGAAACCCAGCGAGCCCGGGGGCTGGTCCCGCCCCGCGGTCCGCGCCGACGCAAGGTAAGCACATGACCCGACTCGTTATCGTGGGCGGCGGACACGCCGCCGCGCAGCTGGCCGCCTCGCTGGCGGAAAAGCAGTTTCCCGGCAGCATCGTCCTGGTCAGCGACGAGCCCGAGATCCCTTATCACCGGCCGCCGCTTTCCAAGACCCTGATCAAGGATCCGGAGGCGCCGCTGCCCGAGCTGCGCGGCGCGTCCTTCTACGAGCAGGCCGGCATCACGCTGAGGCTGGGCACCCGCGCGTTGTCCATTGACCGGGCCGGCAAGCGCCTGCGGCTGTCGTCGGCCGCGGGGCAGGAAGACCTGGCCTACGACCACCTCGTGCTGGCCACGGGCGCGTGCGTGCGCGAACTGCCGCAGGCACCCGTGGGGACGCCCGGCGTGCACTATCTGCGCACCTATGCCCAGGCGCGGGCACTGCGCGATGCGCTGCCCGGCACCCGGCGGGTGGTGGTGCTGGGCGGCGGCTTCATCGGTCTCGAGATCGCGGCCACCGCCCGCCACCTGGGCAAGGAAGTGACCGTGTTCGAATCCATGCCGCGCCTGTTGACGCGCTCGGTGTCGCCCGAGATCTCGTCCTTCCTGCTGGAGACGCATCGCGCGGCGGGGGTGGACATACGCCTGGGCAGTTCGGTCGACGGCCTGGAGATGGCGCAGGGCAGGGCGGTGGGCGTGGTGTCGGGCGGCGCGGCCGTCCCCGCGGACATCGTCATCGCCGGCATCGGCGCGACGCCCAACGTGGACCTGGCACGGGACGCCGGCCTGGCCTGCGACAACGGCATCGTGGTCGACGCCACCCTGTCCACCGAGGATCCGGCCATCTCCGCCATCGGAGATTGCACGTCCTTCCCGCATCCCGCATGGCCGCAGCCGCTGCGGCTGGAATCGGTGCAGAACGCCAACGACCAGGCCCGCACCCTGGCCGCCCGGTTGTGCGGCGATCCCCAGCCCTATACCGCCGTGCCCTGGTTCTGGTCGGACCAGGGCGAGGCGCGCCTGCAGATCACCGGCCTGTGGCGCCCGGGCTACCAAAGCGTCGTGCGGCCGGCGGCGCGCGGCACCGGCTTCTCGGTGCTGCATTTCGACGGGGACGCGCTGCGGGCCATCGAGTCGGTGAATTCGCCGGTGGACCAGATGACGGCCCGCAAGCTCATGCAGGCCGGACTGTCGCCCGCCAAGGGCACGGCGGCCGATCCGGCCGTGCCGCTGAAGGCCTGAGGCCAGGCCCGGCCGAACTCCTCCGGCCGGAGGCCGGGCGCTTGCATGCCGCCGCCTCGGGAGCGATACACTTACGCTTTCCGCCGCCTGCCGGGGCGGCGCCGCGGTGGACATGGTCCGCCAGGCCCGAGGAGCAAGAATGAGAGTTGTCGTATTAGGTAGCGGTATCATCGGCACGTCCAGCGCGTGGTGGCTGCGCCAGTCCGGCCACGACGTCACGGTGATCGACCGCCAGCCTGGTCCGGCGCAGGAAACCAGTTTCGCCAACGGCGGCCAGATCTCGGTTTCGTATGCCGAGCCCTGGGCCAATCCGCAGGCTCCGCTCAAGCTGGCGCGCTGGCTGCTCCGGGGCGACGCGCCGCTGCTGTTCCGGCTGCACGCCGACTGGCACCAGTGGCTGTGGTGCATGGCCTTCCTGCGCGAGTGCCTGCCCGGCCGGCTGCCGCGCAACGTGCGGGCCCTGGTCAACATGGCGGCCTACAGCCGCAAGACCCTGCAGGACATGCGCGCCGAACTGGGCATCCCTTACGATCATCTCGAGAAAGGGATCATCAATTTCTATCGTGATCCGGCCGAATTCGACGCTTCGCAGAAGGCGGCCGACCTGATGCGCGAATACGGCGTCGACCGCCGCATCCTCAGTACCGAGGAACTGGTGGCGCTGGAGCCGGCCCTGGCGCCGCAAAGCCACCGCATCGTCGGTGCCGACTACACCGCGGCCGACGAAAGCGGCGACGTCTATCTCTTCACCACCGCATTGGCCGAGAAGGCCGCCGCGGCGGGCGTGGAATTCCGTTTCTCCACCCAGATCACGCGCCTGCTGGACGAGGGCGGGTGGGTCAAGGCGGTGGAGACCATCGACGCCCACGGGCGCTACGCCAAGGTGCAGGGCGACGTCTTCGTGGCCGCGCTGGGCAGTTTCACGCCGGAGCTGGTGCGCCCGCTGGGCGTTTCCTGCATGGTCTATCCGGCCAAAGGCTATTCGGCGACATACCCCGTTACGGATTCCACCCGCGCTCCCACGGTCAGCCTGACGGACAGTGCCCATAAGGTGGTATTTTCGCGGCTGGGCGACAGGCTGAGAGTCGCGGGAACCGCGGAACTCAGCGGCTATTCCCGCGCTCTGAACACGGTGCGCTGCCAGGCGCTCACCACCTTGACGCGGGAGCTCTTTCCAGGAGCGCTGGACTTCGACAAGGTGTCGTACTGGTCGGGACTGCGCCCCGCCACGCCGTCGAACGTGCCCCTGATCGGCCGCACGCGCCTGCCCAATCTGTACCTGAACACCGGGCACGGCACCTTGGGGTGGACCATGGGCTGCGGATCCGGGAAGGCCTTGGCCGACCTGATAGGCGGCCGCCGGCCGCAGGTGGATTTTCCCTTTTTGTGAGTGTGTCTCTTGAGCTTGACCATGTTTTCGGAGAACGGATCGATGCAGCCGACTAAGCGCTGGTTGAAATGGGGTGTGTCGGTGTTCGCCGCCGGCGTCCTGGCCGTGGGCGGCCTGGGCACGGCAGCGGCGCAGGGCGCCAAGAAGGGCAGCGCCAAGCCGGCGACCAAGGCCGCGCCGGCCAAGAAGCCGGCGGCGGGCGCCGCCAAGGCCGCTGGCGCCGCGGGTGCCGCCGGTGCCGCCGCCGCGATGGCCGCGCCTTCCGGTCCGATCGAGTTGCAGGTGTGGCATACCCTGAACCCGCAGCAGGCGGCGGAGTTCGATTCGCTGGTGCAGCGCTTCAACGAGCAGCAGCACGGCTTCACGGTCAAGGTCACGGCCAAGCCTTCGGTCGAGGCGCTGATCGAGGATGGCACGGCCGCCGTGCGCGCGCGCCGCGCCCCGCACCTGGTCGAGCTGCCCGACAACCGTTCGCCTGAGTTCATCGCGCGGCAGGGAGCCATCCTGCCCATGTACGAATTGCTGGCCAAGTATCCGATCAAGGACCTGCGCTGGTTCCTGCCGCAGACCACCGCCGGCATGAGCGATGCGAAGGGCCGCCTGCTGGCGCTGCCCTGGATGGCCGACATCCCCGTCTATCTCTACAACCGCGACCTGTACCGGCGCGCGGGCCTGGATCCCGATACCCCGCCGCGCACCTGGCGCGACATGCAGGCGCATCTGATCGCGCTGCTGCAGAATGGCGTCAACTGTCCCTACGCCACGAGCTGGCAGACCTGGGTGCACGTGGAAAACCTCGCGGCCATGCACAACACGGCCTACGCCACGCGCAACAACGGGCTGGAAGGGCCCAACGGCGCCCAACTGCTGGCCAACGACCTGCTGCACGTCCGCCATCTGGCCCTGATGATGAGCTGGGTCCGCAGCCACCTGTTCCCGGTGCGCACCGACCAGGACCAGGCCGATGCCGCGTTCGCGTCCGGCGAGTGCGCCGTGCTGACCAGCGGCAGCAGCGCGCTGGCCCAGGTTCAGGGCAAGGCGACGTTCTCGTACGGCGTGGCGCCGCTGCCCTATTACGAGGAAGAGGCGTCGCGTCCCAGCACGCCGTTCGTGGGCGGTTCCGCGTTCTGGGCGCTGGGCGGCCACTCCACCGCCGAACAAAAGGCGCTGGCCACCTTCATCGCCTACCTGGCCACGCCGGTGGTGGCGGCCGAATGGCACCAGAAGACCGGCTTCCTGCCGCTGACCGAAGCGGCCTATCGCGCCTCCGAGGTGTCGTTCTACAAGAACATCCCCGGCGCCGAGAACGTGGTGCGGGCCATGGCCAATCCGCCCGCCAAGTTCACGCGGGGCTTCCGCCTGAACAACTACGATCGCGTGACCGACATCATCAACAGCGAACTGAACGCCGTCTGGAACGGCGCCAAGCCGCCCAAGCAGGGGCTGGACGATGCCGTGGCGCGGTCGTCGGCGGTGATGAGCGCGAAGAAATGACCACCGGGGAAGGCGCCGTTTCCATCAGGACCTGGCCCTATCCCCGCGTGGTGGCTCATAGGGGCGGGGGCGCGCTGGCCCCCGAGAACACCCTGGCGGGCATGCGCGAGGCCCATGCCCGCCGCATCGGCGGCGTCGAGTTCGACGTCATGCTCGCCGCCGACGGCGTTCCCATCCTCATGCACGACACCCGGCTCGGACGCACCGTACCCGGCGTGGGAGACGTGGGCGCATTCGAGTCCGCGGACCTGGCGCGCATGGACGCCGGCGCCTGGTTCGATCCGCGCTTCCAGGGCGAGCCCGTGCCGCGCCTGGAGGACATCGTGCAATGGCTGCGCCGCCATGGCGTCTGGATGAACATCGAGATCAAGCCCATCCCGGGCCACGACGTGGATACCGGGCAGGTGGTGGGGCAGATGGTGCAGGATCTGTATGCGGGGGTTGCCGATCCCGCCGGGTTGCCGCTGTTCTCGTCCTTTTCCGCCAAGGCGCTGGGCGCCGCGCGCGAAGCCGCGCCGGACATTCCGCGCGGCCTCCTGGTGGAGGGCGTGCCGCCGGACTGGCGGACCCGGCTCGAAGCCCTGGATTGCGTGTCCCTGCACTGCCGGCACGACTTGCTCGATGCCGGGCTGGCGCGCGACATCAAGGCCGCGGGGTACGGCCTCATGTGCTACACGGTCAACGATCCGGAGCGGGCGCGCGAACTCTTCTCATGGGGCGTGGATGCCCTGTGCACCGATCGCTACGACCTGATCGGCGCCGACTTCCGGTAAACCGTCAGATCTCCACTACCAGGCCGGGGTCGAATTCCCCGTTTTCGCCCGGATAGCCGCCCGGGTTCGCCACCACGCGCGCCTTGCCGATGCGATAGTCGAAACAGGTGTGGGTATGGCCATGTATCCAGAGGTCGGCCTTGGCCGCCAGGTCGTCCAGGTTGGACGAGAAGGCCGGCGACAGCTGGTTGCCCTTGTACTGCTGCGGCACCGAACGTTCGCTGGGCGCATGGTGGGTGACGACCACCGTGGGGCCGGTGTGGGGCGTGTTCAGCTGTTGTCCCAGCCAGGCGCGAGCAGCCTGGTGCAGGGCGATGCAGGCCGCCGGCGTGAACTTTCCCTGGTCGGTGTCGATGCAGCTGAAATCGGGCATCACGCGTACGGCCATGGCTTGCGCCAGTTCATCGCCGGGCGATCCATACAGCGCGAAATCGGCCCAGAGCGTGGTGCCCAGGAAGCGCACGCCATCCAGCTCCACTGCTTCGTTCTGCAACAGGTGCACGCCGTGCCGGCGGGCCGTCTCGCGCATCTTGCGGTCCAGCCTGCCCATGTGGGCGGAATAGAACTCATGGTTGCCCGGCACGTAGACGACCGGCGTCTTGCCGAAGGCCCGGCCGGCCCAGGCGATGCCGAGATCGTGCGTATGGATGTCGCCGGCCAGGACGACCAGGTCGGCGTCGACGTCGGGCAACGGGCGATTGCCGTTGAAGTGTTCGTGGTGGAGGTCGGACAGAATGCGGATGCGCATGGTCGTCGGAATCCGAGGCGATGGCACGGATCGACTAGCGTAGCACGGCCTACCGGGCCTCTTGCAGTGCCGCCCGGACCGCGTCCCGCGTCAGGTGCGGAGCGAACATCCTGATGAAGTCGAAGGTGTGGTTGCGCAGATAGGCATTGATGCGCAGGGAAATCGACGTCATGCTGGGTTCGAACAGGTGGCTGGCGTCGATGGCGCGCAGCCCCTTGTCCTTCTGCCGGTCGATGGAGACCGAGGTCATGACGGCGATGCCCAGTCCCAGCTCGACATAGGTCTTGCTGACGTCGGCATCGACCGCGCCGAAGATGATGTTGGGGGTGATGCCCGCACGCTTGAAGGCGTCGATCACTTTCCATCGCCCGCTGAAAGCCGGGTCGTGCGTGATGATCGGATAGGCCGCCACGTCGCGCAGGGTGGGCTTGCGGATCTTGAGCAGCGGATGACCCACCTTGGTGATGATGGAACGCTCGAGCTCGAAACAGTCCATGCGGACCAGCGTCGGGAAGGCTCGCGTGGTTTCCGTGCCCACGGCAAGATCGGCCACGCCTGCTTCCACCATTTCGCAGATCTGCGTCGGATTGCCCTGGCGCAGGTGCAACTGCACCTTGGGATGCTGGCGGATGAAGCGCTCGATGACCTGGGGCAGGACGTAGCGGGCCTGCGTATGCGTGGTGGCGATGGTCAGGCTGCCCCCTTCGCGCGAGGAAAGCTCTTCGCCCAGCCGTTTCAGGCTGTCGATGTCGTTGAGCACGCGCTGGGCGATGGCCACGACTTCTTCGCCGGGTTCGGTCAGGCCAACGATGCGGTTGCGCTTGCGGGCAAAGACCTCGAACCCGAGTTCTTCTTCCAGTTGCTGCAGATGCTTGCTGATGCCGGGCTGCGAGGTATGCAGGGCCTCGGCGGCATTGGAGATGTGATTGCCGTGCCGGAATACCTCGAGCACGTAGCGCAACTGTTGAAGTTTCATGTCGTCTCCAGCATTCTGTTTTTGAATAGCAAGATAACACAATATTCTGGCAGCCTATTAACCCCCTTGATACAGTGACCTCGTCGCGCGGCCCTGTCGCCGTCGCGAGCGAACCGGCGCTTGCCGGCACGACAACTCCCGCGCACAAGACGGGATCGCCAAGGAGGAATGGGTCATGTATCGCCTTGATCGCAGGTCCCGGCGTGGGTGTGTCGCCGTCTGGGCCTGTCTTGCCATCTCAGGACCGGCGCTGGCCGGCGCGCAGCAGGAAACGGACTATCCCACGCGGACCATCCGCCTGATATCGGGGTTCGCGCCCGGCGGCGCGACCGATGTGGTGGCGCGAGTGATCGCGCAGAACCTGACCGAGGCATTCGGCCAGACCGTGGTGGTGGAGAACCGACCCGGGGCGTCCGGCAATATCGGCGCGGACTCCGTCGCACGTTCCGCGCCCGACGGCTACACGCTTTATCTGGCCAATGCCACGATCGCCATGCCGTCGATGTTCCCCCGCTTGCCGTTCAACGCAGGCCGTGATTTCGCTCCGGTATCCCTGGTCGGCTACGGGCCGTCAGTGCTGGTGGTCAATCCCAAGTTCCCGGTACGGTCCGTGTCGCAGTTGATCGAGTACCTGTCGCACCGGCCCGGCAAGGTCGACTACGCGTCGGGCGGGGTGGGAAACATCACTCACATGTCGATGGAACTGTTCGAGTCGATGGCCGGCGTCCAGATGGTACACGTGCCATACAAGGGCGGTGCGCCGTCCACCAATGCCGTCATGTCGGGCGAGGTGCCGGTCGCCTTCAGTTCCATTACCGCCGTGCTCAGCCACATCCGCCAGGGTTCCCTGGTGCCGCTGGCGATATCGTCGAGCGAGCGCAGTCCGGCGCTGCCCGACGTGCCCACCCTGGCGGAAGCCGGCGTGCCGGGCTACGAGGCGACGTCGTGGTACGGGATCCTCGTGCCCGCCGCCACCCCGGCGCCGGTGGTGGAAAAGCTCTCCCATGCCATCCGCAAGAGCCTGCAGCGGAAGGACTTCCAGGAAAAGCTGCTGGCCCAGGGCGTCCAGCCCGCCGCCGGCGGGGCGGACGAATTCAGGTCCTACATGGCGACCGAATTGCACAAGTGGGCGGACATCATCGCCAAGGCCAAGATCACCGCCGAATAGGCGTGGGGCGCGCGGACGCGGGATGCCGAGTCCGGCGGGACAGTGCTTACACCAGACCGGGGAATCCATTCATGAGTCTTGAATCAACGATCCACGATGTGCTGATCGTCGGCGGCGGCAACGCCGCGTTGTGCGCGGCGCTGTCGGCCGCCGAACAGGGGGCGGGCGTCGTATTGCTCGAACGGGCTCCTTTCGAGGAACGCGGCGGCAACAGTGCCTATACCGACGGCAAGGTCCGGTTCGCGTATGCCGGGCAGGAAGACATCGTGGCGTTGTCCGCGGACCTGACTGAAGAGGAAATCGCGACGACCGATTTCGGCCAGTACACCGAGAGCGATTTCTTCGACGACATGGCCCGCATCACGCAGCACCGCACGGATCCGGATCTGTGCGAGATCCTCGTGCGGAACAGCAACGCGACCATGCACTGGATGAAGGGAAACGGCGTGAAATTCATGCCGAACTACGGACGCCAGGCCTACAAGGAGGACGGCCGCTTCACGTTCTGGGGTGGCGCGCCGCTGGCCACCTATGGCGGCGGTCCGGGGCTGGTCGAGGCCCTGTACGCCGCCGTCGAGAAAAAGGGCGTGCGGATCGTCTACGAAGCATGGGTGAAAGACCTGCTCCATGATGTGAACGGCGTCTCGGGGGTAGTCGCGCGCATCGGCGGCAAGGAGCTGAAGATCCGCGCCCGCGCCACGGTCCTGGCCTGCGGCGGTTTCGAGGCCAATGCCGAATGGCGCACGCGCTACCTGGGCAAGGGCTGGGACCTGGCCAAGGTGCGCGGCACCAAGTACAACACCGGCGATGGCCTGGCCATGGCGCTGCGCATCGGCGCGCAGCCCTACGGCCACTGGTCGGGCTGCCACGCGGTGGGCTGGGAGCGCTACGCGACGGATTTCGGCGACCTGAACGTCACGCCGCATTTCCAGCGCCACAGCTATACCTTCAGCATCATGGTGAATGGGCTGGGCAAGCGCTTCCTGGACGAAGGCGCCGACATCCGCAACTTCACCTACGCCAAGTATGGGCACCTGATTCTCGAGCAGCCGGGGCAGTTCGCCTGGCAGATCTACGACGACCAGGTCCAGCATCTCCTCTTGGACGAATACCGGACCCGCCATGTGACCAAGGTGAAGGCGGATACGCTGGAAGAGCTGGTGCACAAGCTCGACGACGTGGATCCCGGGCAGTGCCTGCGCACCATCCGCGAATTCAACGCGGCGGTCAATCGTGACGTGCCGTTCAATCCCAACATCAAGGATGGCAAGGGGACCGTGGGCCTGGACGTTCCCAAGTCCAACTGGGCGCTGCCGATCGAGAAGCCGCCGTTCCAGGCCTTCGCCATCACCTGCGGCGTGACCTTCACGTTCGGCGGCCTGAAGATCAACACCGACGGGCAGGTGGTCGATACCGGCCACGATCCCATTCCAGGCCTGTACGCCGCGGGCGAAATGGTCGGCGGCATCTTCTACTTCAACTATCCAGGCGCCAGCGGGTTGACCAGCGGTGCCGTCTTCGGCCGACTGGCCGGCAAGAGCGCCGGGCAGTTCGCCATGTCCCAACGGGAGCTGCAATGCTGAACACACCGAGCCCGGGCGCGCGCCTGAAGGCGTTGATACATGCCCCCCAGATTCTGGTCATGCATGCCGTCTACGACGGTTTCACGGTGAAGCTGGTCGAGAAGTTCGGCTACCAGGCGGGATTCGTGTCGGGCGCGGCGCTGAGCGAGGCCAACCTGGGCAAGCCCGACGTGGGCCTGATGGGCATGGAAGAGAACCTGACCGCTTGCCGGCGGCTGGCCAGCGCCTGCAACCTGGCATTGCTGGCGGACGGCGACACGGGCTACGGCAACGCCGTCAACGTCTACCACATGATCCAGAAATTCGAGCAGGCCGGCGTGGGCGGCATCATGATCGAGGACCAGTCCTGGCCCAAGCGCTGCGGCCACATGCAGGGCAAGAGCGTGGTGTCCGCCGAGGAAATGGTCGAGAAGGTCCATGCCGCGGTCGAGGCCCGGCGCGATCCTGACTTCGTGATCAAGGCGCGCACCGACGCATTCGGCACGCACGGCCTGGACGAGGCGATCCGGCGCCTGAACCTGTACGCGGAGGCGGGCGCCGACCTCCTGCTGGCGGATGCGCTGGCCACCGAGGACGACATCCGCGCCGTCGTGCGCAATGTGTCCAAGCCCCTGTGCGTGAACATGGGCTTCGCCATCCGCAAGCGGTCGACGACCGCGCTGATTTCCGCCCGCAGGCTGCAGGACATGGGCGTGGCGGCGGTCATGTTCGGGCGGATGCTCAGCGCGTCGGCCATCATGGGCCTTACCAACTCGCTTGCCGCCCTGGGCGCGCAGCTGGACGACGAGGAGGTGACCGAGCGACCCGATCTGCTGGTGTCGTTCGAGGAGCTCAATGCGTTGATGGGCCTGAAGGAGATCAACCAGCTCGAGCAGCAGTTCGTGCGCAAATAGGGAGCACCAGGTTGGGACAGACCATCGCGGAAAAAATCCTGGAAACCCACCGCATCGGTGGCGACCAGCAGGTGGAACCGGGCAGCGTGGTCAGGGCGAAGGTGGATTTCGTCCTGCTCAACGATGCCAATGGGCCGGTGGCCTTTCGCCATTTCGCCAACATGGGCGGCGGCAAGGTCGCGGTGCCGGAGAAGATCGGGCTGGTGTGCGACCATTTCGCGCCCGCGCCGAGCGCCGCCGGTGCCCGGATGCTGGGGGACATGCGCCGATTCGCGCGCGACAAGGGCATAGAGCTGTTCTTCGACGTGGGAAAAGGGGGCATCGAACACACGCTCATTCCCGAGCAGGGATACATCGGGCCCGGCAACCTGGTGGCCGGGGGCGATTCTCACACCGGCACGGCCGGCGCATTCAACGCCTTCGGGACCGGCATGAGCTGGGCCGGCATGGCCGCCATCATGATGCTGGACGAGACCTGGTTCAGGGTGCCGGAATCGATGCGCTTCCACCTGCACGGCGCCAAGGCCCCTTACGTCACCGGCAAGGACGTCATCCTGCAGATCCTGCAGGACATCGGCGTCGATGGCGCGCTGTACCGGTCCATGGAGTTCGGCGGCCCGGGCATCGCGGAATTCAACATCGATGAACGCATGGGCATCTGCAACATGGTGGTGGAGGCGGGCGCAAAGACGGGCATCGTCGAGGCGGACGACATCACGCGCACCTGGGCGGAGCAGACCTGCAAGCGGGCGTGGAGCCTGGTCAACGCCGACCCGGACGCGCAGTACGCGTCCAGGCACGAACTGGACCTGTCGCGCATGCGGCCCATGGTCGCCAAGCCCTATTCGCCCGAGAACGTGGTGTCCGTGGACCAGTTGTCGGGCATCCACGTCGACCAGGTCTACATGGGCAACTGCGCCAATGGCACGCTCAGCGACCTGCGGCAGATCGCGAGCGTCCTCAAGGGACGCAAGGTGGCGCGCGGGACCCGGGCGATGATCGTGCCCGCCACGCAGAAAATCTACATGCAGGCCATGGCGGAAGGGTTGATCGAGCAGTTCATCGAAGCGGGCGCCGCGGTCAGCACGCCGACGTGCGGCGCCTGTTTCGGCGGGCATAACGGCGCCCTCGACGACGGCGAAGTGGCCTTCGCCACCATCAACCGGAATTTCAAGGGACGCGGCGGCCATGCCGGCGCCCAGGTCTACCTGGGGAATTCCTATGTCGCCGCGGCGACCGCCGTGGCCGGCGAGATCATCGACCCGGCCCGCCTTTGAAGGAGAGGTTCCATGATGTTCTCGGGCAAGGTACACAAGCTGGGAGACAGCATCGACACCGACGTGATGGTGCCGGGACGCTATCTGTCGCTGCTGGATCCGGCTGAGATCGCCAAGCACATTTTCGAGGAGGTCGATCCCGGCTTCGCGGGGCGGGTGCGGCCGGGCGACGTGATCGTGGCGGGCCGCAATTTCGGGGCCGGCTCGGGGCGGGAGCAGGCGCCTTTCGGGCTCAAGGCGCTGGGCATCGGTTGCATCGTCGCGGCAAGCTTCTCCCGTACCTTCTATCGGATGTCCATCGACCTGGGCCTGCCCATCCTGATCAGCCCCGAGGTGGCGTCCGCCGCGCGGGACGGCCAGGCGATCGAGGTCGATACCCGCAGCGGCATCGTGCGCCTGGACGGCGTGGACCACCGGGTGGAACCGTTGCCTTCCTTCATCCAGGAAATCATCGACCTGGGGGGCGTGACGGGCTGGGTCAAGAGGGAAGTGGCGCGGCGCCAGGCGGCGGGGGCGGCGTGAGAGCGCCGGGCGGGATGCCGCGCCTGTCGCTGGCCGTCCTGCTGGCCGTGTCGGGGCTTGCGCCGGCGGCAGCGGCGGCCGAGGCATTTCCGTCGCAGCCCGTACGCATCGTCGTGGTCTATCCGCCGGGCGGCGGCATCGACCTGGTGGCCCGGCACCTGGCCCGCCGGCTGGGCGAGGAATGGGGTGTGCCCGTCGTGGTCGAGAACCGGCCCGGCGCGGGCACGACGCTGGGAACGCGGGCCGTCGCCCGGGCCGCGCCGGATGGCTACACGCTGCTGATGACCGACGTGAGCCTGGCCATCGCGCCTAGCCTTTATCGGTCGCTGCCCTACGATACCCGGCGCGACCTGGTGCCCGTCAGTCTGATCAATCTGGTGGCCGACGTCCTGGTGGTCAATCCGGAAGTGCCGGCCACGTCCGTCCGCGAACTGATCGACCTGGCGCGGCGGCAGCCGCGCGGACTGATCTACGCCTCGGCGGGAAACGGCACGCTCAACCACCTGGCGCCCGAGCTGCTCAAGTCCATGGCCGGCGTAGACATGGTCCATGTTCCGTACAAGGGGGCGCTGGCAGCGCTCAACGATGTCGTCGCCGGGCGGGGGCAGGTCTATATCGGCGCGCTGGCGTCGGCCGTCCCCCAGGTCAAGGCGGGCAAGCTGCGGGCGTTGGCGGTGACCGGCGCGCGCCGGTCCGCCGTCCTGCCGGACCTGCCCACCATGGCCGAGGCCGGCGTGCCTGGCTACGACGTCAACGCGTGGTACGGCCTGCTGGCGCCAGGCGGAACGCCGGCAGGCGTGGTCGATCGCATCCAGCGCGACGTCGCCCGGATCGGCCGCGAGCCGGCATTCGAACGCATGCTGGCGGCCGATGGCAACGAGCCGGTGCTGGGAACGCCGGCCGAGTTCGCCACGTTCCTCGACCGGGAAATCGGGAAATGGCGCCGGGCCGTGCTGGATGCCGGCGCGGTGGTGGACTGACGCAACGGCACCCATTCCAGGAGATTCATCCGTGAGGCAATATCGCCTGCCCGCCGTGTTCATGCGCGGCGGCACCAGCAAGGGCCTGATGCTGCACCGGCGTGACCTGCCTCCGGACCGGCGGGCATGGGCGCCGCTCTTCCTTGCGGCAATGGGATCGCCGGATCCTTTCGGCCGCCAGCTCGACGGCATGGGGGGCGGGCTTTCCTCCTTGTCCAAGGTCTGCGTCATCGGGCCATCCTCGCGGTCCGACGCCGATGTGGACTATACGTTCGCACAGGTTCAGATCAAGAGCGCCCACGTGGATTTCCGGCCCAATTGCGGCAACATGTCTTCGGCGGTGGGGCCGTTCGCCGTGGATGAAGGCCTGGTCCGCGTGCAAGGCGACGAGGCGGTGGTGCGCATCCACAATACGAATACCGGCAAGATCATCGTGGCGCGCTTCGGCATGGACGAAGGGTTGGCGGCGGTGGAAGGCGGCCTCGCGATCCCCGGGGTAGCGGGGACGGGGGCGCCGCTGCATCTGGACTTCCTGGATCCCGCCGGAGCGACGACAGGCCGGCTGTTGCCGACCGGCAACGTGGCCGACATGCTGGAGATCCCGGGCTTCGGCCCTGTTCGTGCATCCATGGTGGATGCCAGCAATGCCTGCGTGTTCGTCCGGGCGGCCGACCTCGGCCTGCTGGGCGACGAGGCGCCCGCGGCCATCGAGGCGGACGCGCGGCTGATGGCCCGCCTGCAGGCCATACGCGTCGCGGCGTCGATACGCATGGGGGTCGCGGTCGACGAAGCCGCCGCGACCGCCAGTACGGCCGTACCCTTCGTGGCCTTCGTCGCGCCTTGCGCCGACGGTTCGGCCGCCGATTTCCAGGCCCGTGTCCTGTCCAACGGACAAGCGCACCGCGCGCTGCCCTTGGGCGTTTCCGTCTGCCTGGCCACGGCCGCCCGGCTGGAGGGCAGCGTGGTTCATGGTGTTTGCGGCGCCGTCCATGGGCGGGATCTCAGGATCGCCATGCCGTCGGGTGTCCTGCCGGTGACGGCGGTGGTGCATCGTGATGCCGATGGGGCCTGGAACGTGGAGCGGGGCGGATTCTACCGGACGCAGCGTCGCCTGTTCGAGGGAACGCTGCTGCTCCGGCATCCGCCGCCGGCCTGAGGCCGTCGCGTCAACCGCCTTCCTGCACGTAGCGATAAATGGCGGTGTGATCGCTGCGCGCCGGCAGGCCGGCCTCGGCATCGCGCCAGATGTCCACGCAGCAGGACGCGAAAGCCGTGGGCGTACGCATCTGCGCCATGAAGCCCAGCGCCGTTTCCAGGTCCTTGCGCATCAGCGCCAGGGCGAAGCCCGAGGCGTAGGTACCCGAAAGGATGAATTGCTCCACCTTTTGCTCGGTCGCGCTGTTCTTGCCGCTGGAGGCATTGAACACCTGGTTGGCGACGTGCGGATCGATGCCGAAACGCTGGGCCGCCGCCATGGCTTCGGCCACGGCCAGCAGGCCCGAGGCGGAAATGTAGTTGTTCAGCGCCTTGATGGCATGGCCGGACCCCGCGCCGCCCACGTGGACCAACGTGGTGCCGAGCGCCTCCAGCACGGGGCGGGCGCGGGCCACGGCGCTGTCCGGGCCGCCGATCATGATGGCGAGCTTGCCTTCCCTTGCCCGCTTGACACCGCCCGAGACGGGAGCGTCGACGAAGGCCAGGCCGGCCTGTTCGAGACGCTCGGCGTTGACGTGTGTGCGCGTGGGGTTGGACGAGCTCATGTCGATCACCAGTGTGCCGGCGGACAGGGAGGCCGCCAGCCCCTGGTTCCACAGCACGTCGTCGACGATGTCGCTGTCGGGCAGCATCAGGATGACGACCCGAGCGGCGGCCATCGCCGCCAGGTCCGGTGCCGCGCGATAGCCTTCCTGGCCCGCCAGTGCCTGGGCCTGGACGGGCAGGGCGTCGAGTCCCAGCACGGGATGGCCGGCGGCGAGCAGGTTGCCCGCCATGGGCAATCCCATCTGGCCCAGGCCGATGATGCCGACGAGGGGCTTCTTCATACTCCCATCTCCTTGAAGACCTCGCGCGCGCTGCGCACGCTCTCGAGCCCCGCGGGCACGCCACAGTAGATGGCGGCCTGGATGAACACTTCGCCGATTTCTTCCTTGGTGACGCCGTTGTTCAGCGCGCCGCGTACGTGGACCTTGAGTTCGTGCTGCCTGTTCAGCGCGGTCAGCATGGCCAGGTTCAGCATGCTGCGGGTGCGCCGGTCCAGGCCGGCGCGCGACCAGGCCTCTCCCCAGCAATACTCGGTGACCAGTTCCTGCATGGGGCGCGCGAAGGCATCGGCCTGCTTCAGCGAATTGTCCACATAGGCGTCGCCCAGGACTTCGCGGCGGATCTTCAGTCCTGCCTGGTAGCGTTCTTCATTCATGATTTCTCCTTGGTTGTGGCCTCGGCACGAGGCGGTTCTACTGGACGGTGGCTTGCAGGAGGGTGTGGCGTCGCAGCGCCTCCTCGTCGATGGCGACGCCCAGTCCCGGGCCCGTGGGCACGTCTACGTGGCCGTCCCGGACGACGAAGTCGGTTTCCGGAACCAGCGGGTCCGGTGCGGTGGTGTTCAGCCCGAACAGGAACTCCCCGGCGCCGAACATGCGGCTTCGCGGCGTGCTGGCATAGAAGTGCGCGGCCGCGGCCGCCTCCAACTGTGACTGCACCGCCAGTCCGCCGCAATTGAGCTGGATGTTGGCGGCCTGGGCGACGGCGCCGATCCGCCGGGCGGCGGTCAGTCCTCCGACCTTGTACAGCTTGATGCAGAAGGCATCGACCGCATGGGCATGGGCGAGTTCGTGGGCGTCCTGGAGCGTGAACAGGCTTTCGTCGGCCATCAGCGGGATGCCGCGCGCGGCCTGCCGGATGGCGGCCAGGCCGTGCAGGTCGCGGCGGGCCACGGGCTGCTCGATGTAGCCCAGGTCCAGTTCGCGCAGCGCATCGACGGCACGCAGGGCGTCGGCCACGCTCCAGCCGGTGTTCGGGTCGACGCCGATGACGATGTCGTCGCCCACCGCGCGCCGTACACGTTCGAAGTTGGCGACATCCTGGCGCCATCCCCGTCTGTCGGCCGCTTTCAGGCACAGGACGCCGATGCCGAATTCCGAGACGGCGCGCTGCGATTCTTCCACCATGACGGCGGGGTCGTCGGCCAGGCTGACCGACCATTCGAGCGGAATGCGCGGCTGGCAGGCTCCTCCCATCAGCCGATGCGCGGGCGTGTCCAGGGCCTTGCCCATGGCGTCGTACAGCGCGATGTCCAGCACCGCCCGCGCCGCCGGATTGCCGGCCAGCCGCAGGTCGAACATCTCGTTGATGCCTTCGATATCGAAGATGCTGCGCCCGATCAGCGCGGGGCCGTAGATTTCGGTGATGGCGGCCACCGTGCCCTGGGTGGTGTCGGCGACGAAATGGCCCGGGCTGATGGGGCGAATCTGCGCGCAGCCGGTCACGCCGTCGGCGTGGATGCGGACCAGCACCGGCTTGCCCAGGATGCGGTCCCGAGGCCCCGTGTCGTACGACCCGCTGGAGAAGATGCGCTTGACCCTGACGGGCAGTTCGGTCACGTGGACCTCGATGCGTTCGATCATGTTGTCTCCTGTAGCTCCCGGCGCGCCGGCCCGGGGGAGGGCGATGCGGCGCGAACCGTCAGGCCTTGACGGCGAACGGGTCGCGCGCCTCGGTCGAGAAATCGACCATGACGTTCTTGCTCACCGTGAACTCCAACAGCCCTTGCTCGCCGCGCTCGCGTCCGTATCCGCTTTCCTTGACGCCACCGAACGGCGCCTGCGGCGTGACCATGCGATAGGTGTTGACCCAGACGACGCCGCTGCGCAGTTCGCGCGTCATGCGCATGGCGCGCGAGATGTCGCGGGTCCAGACCGCCGCCGCCAGGCCGAAGGCGGTGCCGTTGGCCAATTCCGTGGCATGGGCTTCGTCATCGAAGGGGATGACGGCAAGCACCGGTCCGAAGATCTCCTCCTGGGCCAGCCGCATGGCGTTGTCCACGTCGGCGAAGATGGTCGGCTGGACGAAGAAGCCGCGCGCCAGGTCCTGCCTGTCTGCCTTGCCGCCGCCGGTCACCAGGCGGGCTCCCTCGCGCCTGCCCTCGTCGATGCTGGCCAGGATGCGCCGGAATTGCGGTTCGTTGGCGGCCGTACCCATTTCCGTGGCGGGATCGCAGGGATTGCCCATGACGATGCGTTCCGCGCGGCGGGACAGCTCGTCGACCACCCGGTCGTGCACGGCGCGTTGCACCAGCAATCGCGAGCCGGCGATGCAGGTCTGGCCCGCCGCGGCGAAGATGCCGGCCAGGGCACCGACCGTGGCTTTCTCCAGGTCCGCGTCGTCGAAGATGATGTTGGGCGACTTGCCGCCCAGCTCCAGCGTCACGGGAACGAGATTGCGCCCGGCGGCCGCGGCGATCTCGCGACCCGCGCGGCCGCTGCCGGTGAAGCTGATCTTGTCCAGCCCCGGGCCCGAGACCAAGGAGCGCCCGATCCCGGCGTCCCCGGTGACCACGTTGACCACGCCGGGGGGAAATCCCGCTTCCTCGACCAGTTCGCAGAACGCCAGGGTCGTGACGGACGCGTGCTCCGAGGGCTTGATCACCACGCAGTTGCCGGCCGCGAGGGCGGCCGGCAACTTGTTCCCCAGCAATGCGATAGGGGAGTTCCACGCGGTGATAATGCCGACCACCCCATAGGGTTCGCGCACCACGTAGTCGAACACGTCGCGCTGGTCCAGCGGAATCACCGCGCCCCAGATCTTGTCGGCGTAGCCGGCGTAGAAACGGAAGATGCGCGCCACGTAATGCATCTGGGCGCGCGTTTCGCGTATGGCCTTGCCGTTGTCCGAGCTTTCCATGACGGACATCCGTTCGGCGTGTCGGTCGAGCAGGTCTCCCAGCCGGTGCAGCAGGCGCCCGCGTTCGGTGCCGGACACCTTGCGCCAGGTCGTCTCGTATGCACGGCGGGCGGCGGCAACCGCTTCGGCGACGTCCTCCGGCGTACCTTCGGCGACCTGGGCCCAGACTTCCTGGTTGTAGGGATTGATCGCGGGGAACATCGCGCCGCGCGCGCCGTCCCGCCATTGACCATCGATATACAGCCGGTACTCCTGGACCATGTTCGGTGTCTCCTCGGCCGGGCGCGTGTCGTCCCCCCAGGGAAACTTACTCTTGGGCGGCATGACTGAAAAATAATATTTGGGCATTCCAGTATCAGGTCAGGGAATGCTGAATCCGCTCGTCGGCGCGCATCGTCAGGATGCGAATGCGGAATGGAAGGATTCAAAAATATTATTTTCTGTAATGCTGCCGCTCCTGTACCTTGGGCCGCCAACAAGGTTCGCATCGACTCACCTGAGCGCCTGGCCGAAGAAAGGAGCGAGATGTTTGCTGAATCATTGCCGCGGGATGCGCAGTTCGACTACATCGTGTGCGGCGCGGGCAGCGCCGGCTGCATCGTGGCGGAACGCCTGTCCGCGGACCCGAGCAATCAGGTGCTGTTGCTGGAGGCCGGAGGCCGTGACAACGACATCAACATCAAGGTGCCCTTGATGGTGGTGAACCTGATCAACAATCCCGAGGTGACCTGGCCTTACATGACCGAGCCGCAGGTGCACCTGAACGGCAAGCCGCAGCGCTGGACGCGGGGCCGCGTCATCGGCGGCTCGGGCGCCATCAACGGCAACCTTTTCGCACGGGGCGATCCCGCGGAATACGATCACTGGCGCGACCTGGGGTGCACGGGTTGGGGGTATGCCGACCTGCTGCCGGTATTCATGCGCATGGAGGATTTCCCCGAGGGCGATCCGGCGGTCCGCGGCAGGGGCGGACCCATCCACTGTACCCGCCTGGACAAGTTCGATCCCTTGTCCGATGCCTTCATCCAGGCCTGCCGGCAGGCCGGCTATCGCGAGCTGGCGGATTACAACGACGGTAGCTACGAGGGCGTGTTCTATCTCCAGTACACCACCCGCCGGGGGCTGCGCAACAATTCGGCGGCCGGCTATCTGCGGCCCGCCCGCCGGCGGCCCAACCTGACCGTGTTGACGCGCGCCATGGTGGCACGCGTGCTGTTCGAGGGCACGCGCGCAATCGGCGTGGAATACCTCGCGGCAGGGGAGCGCCGCCGTGCCACGGCGCGGCGGGAAGTCGTGCTGAGCGCGGGACCCCTTGCCTCGCCGCAACTGCTCGAGCTGTCGGGCATCGGCAACCAGGACATTCTGCGCAAGCACGGCGTGCGGCCCATCCATCATCTGCCCGGCGTGGGCGAAAACCTGCGGGATCATCCGAACACCCGGCTGACGTTCGAGTGCGCCCAGCCCATCACTGTCAACGATGTCCTGCGCAGCCCGCTGCGCAAGCTGCGCGAGGGGCTGCGGTTCATCCTCCGGCGCGAAGGGCTGCTGAGCATCTGCTCGGCCACGGCGCAGATGAACTACCGCAGCCGGCCCGACCTGAAGCAGGCCGATCTCGTCCTGCGCCTGCAACCGTTGTCCGGGGGCGACCGCTATGCCCGGACCCCGACCACGGGCATGGACATGTTCCCCGGTTTCACGTTCGGGGTGACCACGCTCCAGCCCAAATCCGTCGGTGCGCTGCACATCCAGTCGCCGGATCCCACGCGGCAGGCGAGCATGGATCCGCGCTACCTGTCGCACGAGGACGATGCGCAGCTGTTCCTGCGCGGCATGCGGATCTCGCGCGGCATCGCCGGCATGGAGGCGCTCAAGCCCCTGGTGGTGCGCGAAACCCGTCCGGGACCGGGCGTGGTCGACGACCGCGACATGCTGGCCTATGTCCGGGAGACCTTGCAGACCTCCTGGCACATGGTGGGGACCTGCAAGATGGGAGTGGACCCCATGTCCGTGGTCGATCCCAGGTTGCGCGTCCATGGGGTGCAGGGCCTGAGGGTGATCGATTCGTCCATCTGCCCGACCCTGCCTTCATCGGGGACCAATGTGCCGACGATGGCCATTGCCGAAAAGGGTGCCGAGATGCTGCTGGAGGATGGAAACCGGCACCGTACATGAATAACCATGAGCCGGAACGGCCACGCCGGGCCGGCAGGAGACCGATCATGTTGAACCTCAAGGCTTGCGCGTTCGCGTTGTCGTTGGCGTTACCGTGGGCGCCCGCCGGCGCCTGGGCGCAGGCCGCCTATCCGGCCAAGCCGGTGAAGGTGGTGGTGGGTTTCACCGCCGGCGGCCCGACCGACGTGGTGGCCCGCGTGATCGCACAGCACCTGGGCGAGCGCATGGGGCAGCCTTTCATCGTGGAGAACCGGGCCGGGGCAGCGGGTTCGATCGGCGCGGCAGCCGTCGCGCGCGCCGCGCCGGACGGCTACACCCTTTATCTGGCGGTCCAGACCACGCACGCCGTCGCACCCGCCCTTTATCCGGATGTGGGTTACGACCCCATCAAGGATTTCCGCGGCGTGGTGCGCATCGTCCACAATCCCCTGATGATGGTGGTCGACCCGGCGTTGCCGGTGCGCACGGTGGCCGACCTGGTGGACTACGCGAAAGCCCGTCCCGGCAAGCTCAACTACGCGACGGGCGGCCTGGGATCTTCGCCGCACATGTCCGTGGAGCTGTTCAAGAAGGTGTCCGGCGTCGAGCTGACGCCAGTCCATTACAAAGGGGATTCGGCCGCCATCGTCGACCTGCTGGGCGGCCAGGTGCAGATGATGATGTCCAGCATCTCCGGCCTGCTTCCCAACGTGCAGAACGGCAAGCTGCGGCCCATCGCGGTAACGGGCAGGACGCGGTCCCCGACCATGCCCGACCTGCCTACCATCGCCGAGTCGGGCTATCCCGATTTCGAGGTCATCACCTGGTTCGGCCTGGTCGCGCCGGCCAGGACCCCGGATGCCGTCGTCGCGCGCCTGAACCGGGAAGTGCTGCAGGTGCTCAAGCAGCCGGAGGTCAGGGAGAAACTGACCGGCATGGGATTCGAGGTGGTGCCGAATTCGGCGGAAGCGTTCTCGCGCTTCATGGCCGAGGAGAACGTCAAGTGGGGCTCGCTGGTGCGCGAACTGGGGCTGAAGGGACAGTGATGGATGTCCTGCCCGCATCGCCGGACCTGGATGAAAACATCCGGCAGTAAGTAGTTCACACGCTACCCGGGCACAGAGCTGCCCGGCACGATGCATGCCTGGGCGCGGTCTGGCCGCGCCGCTTTGCCAAGGGGCCTCTATGCATCCGTGTCTCATCACCATCGCCGCCGCATGGCTCGCCTGCGGAACCGCCGCGGCGCAAGCCCTGCCTGCGCCGCACGCCGGCAGGGATGGCGCTTTCGATTTTTCCTATCGCATCGTGGGCGACAAGCGCGTGGCGCCCGTGCAGGTCTTCGACGACGGGCGGCAGACCTATCTGCAATTTCGCGTCGGGCAGGTGTTGCCTGCCGTCTTCAGCGTCGGCGCGCAAGGGGAAAGGCTGGCGCCGGTCGCATGGCAGGGCGGCTACGCGGTGGTGGCCGGCACGGCGGGCGAGTACCTGTTGCGGATAGGCGAAGTCGTGGCGCGTGCCCAGTACCACGGGGGCCGCGGCCGCGCCGGCACGAGTGGTTCCGGCGGAGCGGGCGGCTACCCATCCGACCCGGACGATTCGTCTTTCGCCGCACCAGGCTATCCCGGGCCAGTCCAGGGGCAGACGGTCGCCATCGGCAGCGGGCGTCCCGCAGCGGACCCCGCGCCCGTCCGTCGGGGAACGTACGACGCCACGCCGGCGGACCGGACCATGCGCCAGGCCCTGCGGCGGTGGGCCATGGCCGCGGGCTGGACCTTCGACCCCGAACACTGGACGGTCGACGTCGACATACCGCTTGCCGGGTCGGCCAGCCTGGGCAGCGACTTCAAGACGGCCGTGCGCGAACTGCTGGCCTCCACCGAACTGTCCACCCATCCCCTGCAGCCGTGTTTCTACTCGAACCGCGTGCTGCGCGTCGTCCCCCATGCGGAATCGTGCGACCGTACCAGCACGCCGACGGGACGCCAGGGGTAGGCCATGGTCCATGCATGCAGTGTGTCGCCGCGGTTCCTCCGCGGCACGGCGGCCATGGTTCTTTTCGTGTCGGGCTGCGGGCAGTTCGAGGCCATGCGCCACATCGACGCCGACGCGGCGCGTGCGTCCGACAACATCGCCACCGCCCGCATTCCGTTCCAGCAGTCCGTGGCGGGCGGGCCCGGGCGCGCACGTGCCCAGGAAGTCGCCCGGCCCTGGCTGGCGGGCAAGCCCCAGCCATTGTCGCGCGAGGTCACGCTGCCCGAGGCGCTCCGGGCGTCGGTCGAGACGGCATTGATGTTTCCCGGAGGCCGGGTCGACCTGCCCACGCTGGGCGAACAGATTGCGCTTGCCACCGGCATACAGGTGCGTATCCAGCCGGACGCGCTCCTGCCGCAGGAAGCCTTTCTTCCGCGCCTGACCCTGGCGCAGGCGGCCGGCGCGGGGACGCCGTCCGCCGTCCAGGTCAGCCTGCCGACGGGGCTGCATCCGCTGCCCCGCCTGCTGGACCTGGCGGCCAACCGCCTGGGCGTGCACTGGAAGTACCAGGCCGGCGCCATCGTCTTCTTCCGCACGGATACCCGGGTATTCAACGTACGCGCGCTTACCTTGAAGGCCTCCGCGGCCGCCAGCCTGGGACGGGCGGGCGGCGGAAACGCAGGCGCTTTCGAAAGCACATCGTCCACGCGCATCGAATCGACGGGCAGCGACGCCCTGGGGGCGGTCAAGGCCAAGCTCGAACCCTTCCTCACGCGTGCCGGCACGCTGGTCGCCAATGGCGACGCCTCGGGGCTCATCGTCGTCACCGACACCCCCGAGGCGCTGGACCGTGTCGCGGCTTTCCTGGAACGCGAGAACAAGGCCCTGACCCGGCGCGTGCGCCTGATGTTCGAGGAGATCGAGCTGGTGGCCAGGAATCAGACCGAGCAAGGCATAGACTGGAACCTGGTCTATCGCCGTACACGGGATGCCGCCCAGGCCGGCTCCCCGGCATCGCTGGTGTCGGACGTCGCGGGGTCGGGCCTGGGCCTGTCCATCGCCGGCGGCCGTTGGGAGGGCTCGGCGGTGGTACTGAAGGCACTGAGCGAGATCGCCACCATCACCCGCCATACCACGGTGCCGTTGCAGACCCTGAACCGGCGCCCGGTCACGCATGCGGTCCGCACCACCTTCACTTATATCGACCAGGTGCAGGTCACTACCGTCGCGTCGTCGGCGGGCACGTCCACCGCGCCGTCGGTCACGCAGAAGGAGGAAACCGTCGGGTCCTTCCTGACCGTGATTCCCGATGCGCAGGACGACGGCCAGATCCTCCTCACGATCGCCTACGACAACACGGTCGCCCAGCCTCTCAAGACGCTGACTTTCGGCGCCAGCGGCAACCAGGTCCAGTTGCAGCAGAAAACCGTGGATGGCATGGGGACCGTGCAGCAGGTCGAGCTGAGGCCCGGCCAGCCGGTGCTGGTGTCGGGTTTCGAGCGCTCGCAGGACCAGTACGACAAGCGCCGGCTGGACGAGGGGGCGCCGATGCTGCTGGGCGGCTCGGGCAAGACCGCGCGCGAGCGTCGCAATACGGTCGTGCTCATCACCGCGCAGGTCGAGGAAGGCTTCTGACTCGCCATGAACGATTACGTCCTGCTTCGATTCGACGGCGACGAGCGCGTGCTGGTCCTGGGCATGCGCTGGCACACCATCCTGGGCAGCCGGCTGGACCAGCGGGCGCGCCAGAAGGCTCGGGAGGCCAGGGCTTCGCACTATGCCCATGCGCCCGGTTCGGAGGCCGTCGGCGTGGTCCGTCTGAGCCGTGCCGATCGTGGCCTGGCGGCCAGTCTCCACAGCGGGGCGCTGGCCTTCGCCGCCGACCACAGGCAAGGGGTGGTCGCGCTGCGGGCGGCGCTGCCCGACGGGCGCATATGGGTGGTCGCCTCGCAGGGTGGCAAGGTACTCACGCATTCGGACCGCGTCCATGACACCGCCGCCGATGCCCAGGAGGCCCTGGACGCCCTGGCCGCGCATCACGGCGACGAACTCGTCGTCCTGGACGCCGACTCGGAAAATTCCGGCGACGTCTCGCTGCCGGCGCTGCTGGGCGAATCGCCGGATCCATACCGGCTCCAGCCATGCGGTTGGAGCATGCCGACGCTGCCGCGGCCGCTGGTCGTCGCGACCCTGGGGTGTGCCGCCGCATTTCTGCTGCGGGCCGGCTGGGACTGGTATCGCCACCTGGGCGGCACCCAGGCGCCCGCGCCGGCAAGCATCGATCCCGACGCGGCATGGGCCCGCGTGTTCGAGACCTTTCGACAGCGGGTACGCCTGCACGCCCAGGAGGACGGGCTGGCCGTCCTGGATGCGCTGGCCGAGCTGCCCGCCGAATTGGGAGGCTGGAAGCTGTCGTCCGCCCAGTGCACGCGAGATGCCGGGCCGGGCTGGACGTGCCGCGCCGGGTATGGCAGGGGGCATCGCCTGGCCACCAACGCCAGCTTTCTCGCGGCCCGCCCGCCAGGCTGGAAAGAGACATGGCAGCCCATGGATGCCGTCGTGGCGCACTTTTCCATCGCCGGCGGCGGCCAGGCGCTCGAGCCATCGCGGCTCAGGAGCCAGGAGGAGCATGACGACCAGACCGTCACGGCCCTGCAGCAGGTCATGCCGCTATTGTCGGGCATCACGCTGGGAGACGCGGCGCCCGCGCGGCTGGAACCTCCACGCGACGAATACGGGGCCGTCATCCCCGCGCCGCCTTCGATGCCGGCCATATTCGAGCGGCCGCTGGCGCTGGAAGGACCGTTGCGGTCCCTGTTCCTGATGCCGGAGCTGCTGGCCGGCCAGGTCGAATGGCGGTCGGCCTCGCTCACCGTCGCTCCCGACGCCGAGCTTTCCTTGAATCGGAGCCGGCTCATGGCCGGCATTTCTGGAGTCCTCTATGCGCGTGATTGAGTGGGGCGGGCGGCCCGCCATGACCATGATCGCCGCCCTGTTCCTGATCCATCCCCGGGTGGAAGCGGCTGAAAGCGAACTGGACAAGGTGCGCGAGATGCTACGCATCGATACCGCCCGCGCCCTGGCCGCGGAGCGAGCCCGCCAGGCGCCTGCCCCGAGGTCGGCCGCGGCGCCGGCCCGCCATGGCGACAAAATCGTCCTGACTTCCCTGTATGGCTTGAGCGGGGGCTTGAACGCGGTCGTGCTGGTCAATGGCGAATCGCGGCTGTATCGCCAGGGCAGCGAGCTGCCTCGCGGTACGATCCATCCGGGCCGGGAATATCGGTTGCAGCGTATCGACGACGGCTGCGTCTATCTGAAAAAAGGCGCGGAAGAACGTTCGGCCTGCATCCCGCCCGCCGTGCCCATGCCGGCCGCGGCGGCGGGAGCCGGTTCGGTCGGCATGGCGCCGGTGCCGGCGCCGGCGCCGGCAATGCTGCCCATGCTCGTTCCCGCACTCGGAGCGCGGCCATGAGCCCGCTCATCTGGGGCCGGCCGGGCGTGTCGGCGCTGCTGGCCGGCAGCCGCCTGAGGGCGTCGGGCGCTACCGCCGCGGCGTCCGCGGACAAAGAAAAGGATCCGTCCGCATGCAAGGGCATCGCGTTCCCGGAGCTCGTCATGCGGCTGGACGGCCGCGACCAGCTCGCCCGGATGACGCCAGCCTTCCGGCGGGTGCTGCGTTCCGGCTTCGACGTCGGCAACCTGCTGGACAAGCTCTGTCCCGTCGAACTCGAGGACGGCCGGGTGGCCCTGTTCACCGTCGATGATTATGCGCGCAGCGAGCAGATCGAGGAGTTCGAGCGCATGGTGCAGGCGCGCGGCCGAACGCTGGCCAGTCCCGCCCGCGTCGTGGTGCCGGCGACGCTGTTGCTGTCGATCGTGCGTGGCCAGATCACGGGGGATACCCTGCGGTCGCGCCGCCGGGTACTGCTCGATCCCGTCAAGAGCTCCATGGCTTCGGCTTTCCACGACATCGTCGCCTGGGGCGCGCGCCACGGTGCGAGCGACATCCATGTCAACCTGCGATCCGCGCATCCGGAATCCGAGATCCGATACACCCTGGGCGGCCGCTACGTGATGCCCGAACGCTTCCGTGGCATGCAGACCAGTACGCTGCGCGAGGTGCTGGCCGTCGCCTACATGGATATACAAGGCGGCAACGGCGCGGTCTTCGACCCGATGATCGAGCAGCAGGGCAGCATCCTGCACGATGTGGAAGGGGTGTCGTTCATGTTGCGCTGGGCGTCGCTCGCCACCGATGCCGGGGCGTCGGTCACCATGCGCCTGCTGCGCATGGACATGCGTGAACAGCCCCCGGATTTCGCCCGGCTGGGGTATCTGCCTTCCCAGGTACGAGTGGTCGAACGCGCCTTGGTGGCCGAAGGGGGAGCCATCGTGCTGGCAGGGGTGGTGGGATCCGGCAAATCGACCACCATCGCCTCGATGATGTCCCGCATCCCGTCCACCCGCAAGGTCATCACGCTCGAGGACCCGGTCGAATATCTCATTCCCAACGCGCTGCAGAACAGCGTCAGCCGGTCGCTCGACGGTTCGGTTTCCAACGAGTTCGACGCCAAGCTCAAGACCATCAAGCGATCGGCCATGAACGACCTGCTCATCGGCGAGATACGCGATCGCTCCACCGGCAGGGCGTTCATGGACCTCGCCAGCTCGGGCAGCAACCTGTACACCACGACGCATGCGGGCGGCGCGGCCCTGATCCCGGACCGCCTGGCCTCGGACTTCATCGGCGTTTCCCGAAGGCTGCTGGCGACGCCCGGGATACTGAAGCTCCTGGTCTATCAGACGCTGCTGCCGGCGTTGTGCCCCGCCTGCGCCTTGCCGTTGTCCAGCCTGTTCGACCGGGCCGGCGGGGGCGGCATGGCCAGCCACGAGCCCGATCACTGGCGACGCTATGCCGATCGGCTCCATGCCTTGTACGCCATCGACGTCAACGCGCTGAAGGTTCGCAATCCCGATGGATGCCCCGCCTGCCGGCAGAGCACCCTGCCGGAACTGCATGGCTACGCCGGGCGCACCGTCGCCGCCGAAATGATCGATCCCACCGTCGACGACGGGTTCCTGCGGCTGGTGCGCGACGCGGACACGCTGGCGTTGCGCGACTACTTCCGGTTCCAGCGGCGCAGCGCGTTCGATCATGCCGACATGACGGGCAAGACGGCGATGGAGTGCGCGATCTACAAGGCGTCGCAAGGGCTGGTCGATCCCCGCGACATCGAACCGAGATTCGTCAGTTTCGAGACCGTCGAACTGCGGAGGACCCGCGCGCCACAGGTGCCGCCTGGGCGCAGGCGGCCCCGCAGGTTGGCCTCCGGCCGGGTGCAGGCGCCGCTCGGGCGCCGCCGGGATGCCGAACGGGGAGGCCGTCCGGCATGAACACGCTTCGCGAACGCGCGCGCATCGCGTGGTGCGCGGCGCAGTTCCGGCCCGGCCGCGCCGATTACTACGACTATCTGGCCGATGTCATGGACGCCTGCAATGGCCGCAAGACATTGCGCGATATCTTCCTGGACGACGCCCGGCGCTATGGAGATCATCCGCGGGGCGTGTTGTCCGCGTACTGGGCGGCGCGCTACCAGCATGCGGGCGGCGATCTCCACGAGACCCTGCGTTCGACGCTGCCGGACGACGACCTGGTCCTGCTTCGCATGGCCCAGCGAGGCGGCGCGGGTGCGCTCGAACAGACCTTGCGCGACGTGGCGGCGGTGACGCGATTGGCCGACGAGGCACGGCGCACGTTGTCCGCCACGCTGTCGACGGCCCTTGCTGCCGTGCTGGTCTCGTTCGGCATGATCGTCGCCGTGCCCATGTTCACCGTGCCGCGCCTGAAGCGGGCGTTCGGTGCCGTTCCCGACGAGTTCCTGGGCAGCCTGACCCGACGTCTCTATGCCTTCGCCGAACTCGTCCAGGCGCACCTGTTCGTGTCCGCCCTGGCCGTGGGCCTGGCCGTCTACTTCGTGGCCTGGTCCATGCCCAACCTTACCGGCCGTGTCCGCCGTGTGCTGGACCGGTATTTTGTCTGGCGCCTGTATCGGGACCTGCAGGGCATACGCTTCCTGGCGTCGCTGGCGACCATGGTGAAGCGGCGCGGCAACGTCAGTACCGCGCTGCGCGAAGCTCTCGAACTGCAGATGGAGGGCGCCAATCCGTGGCGGCGCTGGCACCTGGAAAGAATGATCGCGAATATCGACGACGGCCGCGTGGGCAGCGCCACCTTCGACACCGGCATCGTCGAGCCCGAGACCTTGTGGTTCCTGGCCGACCTGATCTCGGCCCGCGGCATGGACAGCGCCTTGCAGCAGACGCGCGTGCGCCTGGAGGGGCGGTCGCTGGGACAGGTTGCCAGGAAAGCGGCCGCCGCCCGCTGGGTGCTGCTGCTGGCCGCCGTAGGCGTCGCGTTGTCCCTGGTCTTCTGGCATGTCGGCGTCGTCAACGAAATGCGTTCCGCCTTGACCAACTATTACTCCAGCCGATGAGGTATCCCCATGTCTCGCTTTCTTCACGTTCGTCCCGGGCGCCAGCAGGGCTTCACCCTGGTGGAGGTCGCCATCGTCGCCGCCATCGTCCTGATCGCCGCCATCATCGGCATTCCCGCCATCAACGGCTATGTCATCGAGAACAAGGTGCCGGCGGTGGGGCAGGAACTGCATCGCTTCATCGCGCGCACCAAGGTCTCCAGCCAGGGGTTGGGCAACACGCCCTATACGGGCATAGGAATCGCCCAGCTCGCCAATTCGCTGCGCAGCAGCAGCGTCATCACCGTCGCGGGCTCGGGGGCCACGGCCACGGTCCGGCATGGCCTGGGCGCCACGGACGGCAGGATCGTGCTCGCTGCCGATACCCTGACTTCGTCCGGGGATGCCTTCGGACTGACGCTGGACAAGGTCAACGAAGCGGCATGCCCGGCGCTGGCCGCGGTCATGCAGCGAGTGTCCGAGCGCATCGTCATCAACAGTGTCACCGTCAAGCAGCCGGGCACCGGCGGAGCGGCGGGCACCTATAACGCCGCCGGCGCGGACGCCGCCTGCACCAGCGGCGATACGAACTCCTTCTCGTTCACCGCACGATAGGGCGCGCCCATGTCGCATACGACGGCTCTCCATGCCGCGCCGGCTGCCCGCGCGGCACGCCAGCGCGGATGGACCCTGATCGAACTGGCCATCGCCGCCAGCATCGCCATGGTGCTGGCCGTCCTGGCGGGGAGCCGCCTGGTGCGCGAGGTGGACGACGCGGCGGCCCAGGCGACGGGGACGTACCTGCTCGCGATCAAGGGAGCCATGGATGGCTACCTGGTCCGGCACTACGACGCGCTGGCCGGCGGAGCACCCGTTGCCGGCGTGGCGCAGGCATTCGCGCCCACCCTGGCCGAACTGAGGGAGGCCGGCCTGCTGCAGCGCGGATTTCCCGATCGCACGCCGTTCAACCAGGCTGTCGCCATCCGTGTCGAGCGCAGCGGCTCCTGCCCAGGGACCGGATGCAGGGTGGATGCGCTGGTGCATACCGCCACGCCGCTGCGCGCGCCGGGGGCTTCCGAGCCGGATCCCGGCATCCTGGCCCAGGTCGTCATGGCCACCGCCGGATACGGCGCCGCCGCCTATCCCGACCAGCCGGCGCTGATGCGCGGCGCGACACACGTCCTTCCCAATCCATTGGGCGCGACGGCGGGTGTCGTGGGAGCCCTGGCAAGCCTGGATACGACCTTGTTCCAGCAGTTCGTGCGCATGCGGGATAGCCGCAATCCCGACCTGCAGGGGAGCCTGGATGTGCGAGGCGGCGTGCGGTTGCACGATTCCCTGGCGCTGCGGGGTACGGCCGGCGATTGCCTGACGGCGACCAACACCGGCGTGCTGACCGTGCAGTGCGCCGGCGTGCTGCAGACCAAGACCGGCCTGTTCCGGGCTGACAACGGCAGCATCGTCCAGATCGATCCAGTCTCGGGCATCGTCGCCAGCCAGCGGGTCCGTGCCGCCGCGGGACTGTCCACCGACCGGGGATCGATCTTCGACGCCGCCGACGCGCAGCCCACCTTGCGCGTGAACACGGGCCAGATGATCGTTGCGACCGGGGCCGGCCTTGCGCTCTCGGTCGTCGGCCGCGACCTCGTCGGACATGCCGGCGTGTCCGTCGATCGGCTGGGCGTCAGGGAGGTGGCTGCGGCCAACACCCCCTGCCTCTCACGGATATCCACCGAGGCCGGCGCCAACGCCGAATTCGCCCCCACGTCGGCCGGAGGCCTCCTGGTCTGCGCCGGCGGCACATGGCGCGAACTGGCAGCCATGGCATCGACCGGCGCCGCCTGCGCCCCCAACGGCGCGTTCGCCACCGACTCCGCCTCGGGCACCGGCCTGGTCTGCCGCCTTGGCGTCTGGATGCGCGCCGACGACCTGCTGTCCAGCTACGTCATGACCGGCAGCCAGATCGTCGCGTCCGGCGACACCGTCCAGAAACCCGCCTGCGGCCGGCTTGGTACCGCCGCCGGCACACCGCTCATCTATCTGTTGCCCCAGATCGAGTCCTCCAAGGCTTCGTCGTTCACCCGCAAGGCAGTGGACGCCGGGACGGGCTGGCAGGTGCAACTGCTGGACTACGACGGAACGGTTCTTGGCGGTCCCGCCAAGGCCATCGCCCAGGTCTATTGCAAATACTAGGGAGGAAGAATGAAGCGAATCATCGCCGCGGGCGCGGGCTGCGTCCTGGTTTCATGGAACGCCGGCGCGCAACCGGCACCGCCGCAGATGCGGACACCTTGGGTGGATTCCACGCATATAACGGGGGTGGCGAAGAGGGTGATGCCGGATAGTCCGGTCACGCCGCCCGGAGTTGATATACCTCAAGAGCCGCGAGCACCCGCAACCATTCAGGAGTTGCTTGACCGCATGGCTGGTGCAGAACTGTACTTCCGTGAGCTGTGGGATGGTCGAAGTGGTTGGAATGAACTGCCCGCCGTCCTGCGCGTTGTGGTGAAGGGAAGCGGCGCGGAAGTCCAATCACATGGGCAGTGGAACAATCAGTGGTCTCGGCTGTGCGTTCTGACTCCACTAGACACCAGGTGTGCGGCCGCTCCCGGCTCCATGAGCGCGAATCTTGTGCTGGAGATCAGCAGTTCAGCCATCACCGTTGCCGGGGCATCGTGTCTTCCCTGGTATATGGGAAGCGCCAGCGCTTGGGCCACATACACTTGGGACCATTACAGCAACGGATATGGCAAGTTTTCTAACCAGAACCGCCATCAACAGCCTGCCGGCAACGGCTACTCCGGATATTTTTTCCAGAACGGGAGCTTTTACTCTTCTTGCTACTACGAGATGCCAGGATAGCGCTTGGAAGAGGATGCTTCCTCTTCCAAGTTAGTGGACATCCCTCGTTGAGAATGTCCAAGCTTTTCCAATGTTGTTTCCCGCTTGGATTGCTTCGATTTCCACTCTGTAGGTCTTGCCTGGTTCCAGTTCGGCAATGGGTAGAAGGAATACACAGCCACGATGTGTTGCCGTCAGGTTGCCGTCAGTGACGATCTGAGCATCGACGGCCTTGTCGATGTATACGGAAGCATGGCGCAAGAGTCGGATCTGAATCGAACTAGTAGTCTGTTCTTCTTGGGCAGTGGCTCGCAACACTTCGAGCGGGGCGTAGTGTCCTTCCGAGCCACAGAACATGATCGGTGTGCCGGTAACAAGCAGGTCTGGGGCCGGGTTTGGCGATTCACTCGAGGGGACGAAGCGGGGGTTGACGTTCGTCTGCTTGTCAATTGGCCAGTGCCACGTTGTGTGAATGGGTTGCAAGTTCGCGGTGGTTGCGCCAAAGGTGATACTGGTACTGCTAAAAATGGCGGGTGTTGTCGTGGAATCCACGCCCAGACCTACTTGGTTGGCTCGCGGCTCCAGTACCCCGTACAGGTGGTAGACCGAATGCAAGAGAGAGTCAATGGCCTCGACGCCTGGTGAGAAATAGGAAATAGCCTCCGTGACTGGTTTTCCCGTATATCCCTGAGCAGTAGCCCTGGAGACATAGTCCGTCCCCGTGAACCACGGCTTATTCGGATCTTCCCCATGGCCCCTCACATAGTTCCTGACCTGATACGTCGCATGTGCCTGCGCGGCGGCATCTAATTGAGCATTCTGTTCCACGGCACCGACCCCGGCCGCCAGCCGGGCCTCGTTGAGTCGCGTGAACGCAGCCAGCTTCTCTCCCGTATGGCTGGACGTGGGCATGTCGGTGATCGGCCGGGTAGTTTCCTGGCCAGGGGGTGGGGCGGGGGGCGCCGGGGGAGAAGATCCGCCGCCTCCGCAGGCGGCCAGCATGGCAGTCAGGGGAAGCGCGCAAATGAAGCCGGGGAAGGACCCCGGCCCGATGGGGGGTGATGGACGTTTCATGGCAAGCCTCGATGCGACACCGCCCGGGAATCTCCGAGGCGGCGAATGAGCCCCTAGCCGGGGGATATCCGGTCTAACGGGTCCTTGGCCCGACACAAGATACGGGGCTCCACGTACGTGGTTGCCGAGGGGTCGCCCGGCTGGCGTCCTGCCTTACCGGTAGAATGTCCGCATCACCGTTTCCATTCCGTCCCATGCGTCTGCTTCTCGCGCTGCTCCTTCCCTGGCTCCAGTTCTTCACCATCGGCCGCCCCTTCGCCGGCATCTTCTGCCTGATCCTGCAATTGACGCTGATCGGCTGGATCCCGGCCGCGATCTGGTCGGTCTACGCGCTCAGCCAGTACAAGACCGATCAGAAGATCAAGAAGGCGATGGCAGGCCGGTAGCCCGGCTCCGGCGCTCGCCGGTCCGGCGATCCACCCCCGTTTTCCCCGTTCCGGCCCGGGCGCGCACCCCGGGGCCGCCGTCCCTCTATAATTGACGATTCGATATCTATCCGGGGATGCAAACGGGTGCAGTTGGCGATTCATCCCCCTACCTGCGTGCAGCGATGAAATCCGCCGAGATCCGTCAGAAGTTCCTTCAGTTCTTCGAGTCCAAGGGCCACACCGTGGTGCCGTCCTCGTCGTTGGTGCCGGCCAACGATCCGACCCTGCTCTTCACCAACTCGGGCATGGTCCAGTTCAAGGACGTCTTCCTGGGCAACGAAGTGCGCCCGTACAAGCGCGCGACCTCGTCGCAGCGCAGCGTGCGCGCCGGCGGCAAGCACAACGACCTGGAAAACGTGGGCTACACGGCCCGGCACCACACGTTTTTCGAGATGCTGGGCAATTTCAGCTTCGGCGACTACTTCAAGCGCGACGCCATCCACTACGCCTGGGAACTGCTGACCACGGTCTACAAGCTGCCCAAGGAAAAGCTGTGGGTCACGGTCTACCAGGAGGACGACGAGGCCTACGGCATCTGGCAGAACGAGATCGGCGTGCCGGTCGAGCGCATCGTCCGCATCGGCGACAACAAGGGCGCGCGCTACGCGTCCGACAACTTCTGGCAGATGGCGGATACCGGTCCCTGCGGCCCGTGCTCGGAAATCTTCTACGACCATGGTCCCGAGATCTGGGGCGGCCCCCCGGGATCGCCCGAGGAAGACGGCGACCGCTACATCGAGATCTGGAACCTGGTGTTCATGCAGTTCGACCGCGACGCGTCGGGCACCCTGAACCCGCTGCCCAAGCCCTGCGTGGACACGGGCATGGGCCTGGAGCGGATCGCCGCGGTGTTGCAGCACGTGCATTCGAACTATGAAATCGATCTGTTCCAGAACCTGATCAAGGCCGCGGCGCGCGAAACCGGCTGTACCGACCTGGCGAACAACTCGCTGAAGGTGATCGCCGACCATATCCGCGCCTGCTCGTTCCTGATCGTGGACGGCGTGATCCCGGGCAACGAAGGCCGCGGTTACGTGCTGCGCCGTATCATCCGCCGCGCGCTGCGCCACGGCTACAAGCTGGGCCAGACCAAGCCCTTCTTCCATCGCATCGTCAAGGACCTGGTGGCCGAGATGGGCGAGGCCTATCCCGAGCTGGCCAAGGCCGAGGCGCGGGTCGAGCAGGTACTGCGCCAGGAGGAAGAGCGTTTCGGCGAAACGCTGGAACACGGCATGAAAATCCTGGACGGCGCGCTGGCCGCGCTCAAGCCGGGCGCCGCGCTGGACGGCGAGACGCTGTTCAACCTGTACGACACCTACGGCTTCCCGGTGGACCTGACGGCCGACATCTGCCGCGAGCGCAACGTGGACGTGGACATGGACGGCTTCGAGGCCGCGATGACCCGCCAGCGCGAGCAGGCCCGCGCCGCGGGCAAGTTCAAGATGGCCGCCGGCCTGTCGTACGACGGCGCCAAGACGGTATTCGAAGGCTATGCGCACCTGGCCGCGCAAGGCAAGGTCACGGCCCTGTACGTGGATGGCGCCTCGGTGCCGCGCATCGAGGCCGGGCAGGCCGCGGTGGTGGTGCTGGACCGCACGCCGTTCTACGCCGAGTCGGGCGGGCAGGTGGGCGATGCCGGCGTGCTGGTGCAGGGCGCGGCGCGTTTCGACGTGGAAGACACGCAGAAGATCCAGGCCGACGTGTTCGGCCATCATGGCAAGCTGGTCTCGGGCTCGCTGGCGGTGGGCGACACGGTCGATGCCCAGGTAGACGAAGTCCGCCGCGCGCGCACGATGCGCAACCACTCGGCCACCCACCTGATGCACAAGGCGTTGCGCCAGGTCCTGGGCGAGCACGTGCAGCAGAAGGGGTCGCTGGTGGACCCGGACAAGACCCGTTTCGACTTCGCGCACGACGCCCCCATGAGCGCCGACCAGATCGCGCAGGTGGAAGCCATCGTCAACCGCGAGGTGCTGGCCAACACGCCGGTGCAGTCGCAGCTGATGGCCTACGACGACGCGGTCAAGGGCGGCGCGATGGCGCTGTTCGGCGAAAAGTACGGCGACGAGGTGCGGGTGCTGGACATCGGCTTTTCGCGCGAGCTGTGCGGCGGTACCCACGTGGGTCGCACCGGCGACATCGGCCTGTTCAAGATCGTGAGCGAGGGCGGTGTGGCCGCCGGCGTGCGCCGGGTCGAGGCCATCACCGGCGACAACAGCCTGTCCTATCTGCAGAACCTGAACGCCACGCTGGCTTCGGCCGCGGGCGCGCTGAAGGTGCAGCCGGGCGACCTGCCGGCGCGCATCGGCCAGGTGCAGGACCAGTTGAAGGGCCTGGAGAAGGAAATCGCCCAGTTGAAGAGCAAGCTGGCCAGCAGCGCCGGCAATGATCTGGCGGCCTCGGCGGTCGAGGTCAAGGGCGTGAAGGTGCTGGCTGCCAAGCTGGACGGGGTCGATCCCAAGTCGCTGCGCGAGACCGTGGACCAGCTCAAGAACAAGCTCAAGTCCGCAGCCATCGTGCTGGCCGCCGTCGACGGCGGCAAGGTCAGCCTGGTGGCCGGCGCCACGGCCGACGTGTCCGGCAAGGTCAAGGCCGGCGATCTGGTCAATTTCGTGGCCCAGCAGGTGGGCGGCAAGGGCGGCGGCCGGCCGGACATGGCGATGGCCGGCGGCACGGATCCCTCGGGCCTGCCGCAGGCGCTCGCCAGCGTGCAGGGCTGGGTGGAAGGCCGCCTGTGAGCGGTGCGGCGGGAGAAGGCGCAATGAGTACCGAACCGGTGGCGTTCGATCTGGAGGTGGATGCCAAGGGGCTCAAGTGCCCCTTGCCCATCCTGCGTGCGAAGAAGGCGCTGGCCACGCTCGAGAGCGGGCAGGTATTGAAGGTGGTGGCCACCGACAAGGGGTCGGTGCGTGACTTCCAGGCTTTTTCCAAGCAGACCGGCAACGAGCTGCTGGCGCAGACCGACGATGGCGAAGTGTTCGTGCATTACATGAAACGCCGCTGACGGGCCACAGGTACTTTCTCCGCCCGCGGCGCTGAACCTGCCGTCGGGCGGCGTGTCATACCGCAGCTGGCGTTCGCCGGCGCGACCGTTCTCCCCAAGGTGACCCCCATGCGGCTACCGTCATTGCGTTGGCTTCTGGTCCTGGCGCTGCTCGTCGTGGGCGGCTTGGCGGCAATGGCCTTCCGCGACCGCGCCGTGCGCCCGGTCGTGACCGGGCCGATCAGCGCCATCGTGTCCTTTGGCGACAGCCTGAGCGACGTCGGCACCTACAATCCCGGCGCAACCTATCCCGACCCGGCCACGCGCAGCGCGGCAGGGCAGCGTTTCACGACCAAGCCCGGGGAGGTCTGGGTGGAAGTGGTGGCCGACGCGCTGGGCCTGCCGATCAAGCCGAACCAGCAGGTCGATTTCGGTCCGCGCGGGCAAGGCGGCCGCATCGTGGACCTGGGCGGCAATGGCTATGCGCAGGGCGGTGCCCATATCGAGACCGACGCCGCGACGGCGCCGGCTCCGGATGGCATCCCGGCCGATGGCGGACTCCAGGGCGAGACCGCCGTTTCCATCAAGGCCCAGATCGACCGCTACCTGGCCACGCACAAAGGCTTCGACGGGACGGAACTGGTGCTGGTGCAGGGCGGCGGCAACGATTTCCTCGATGCCTTCCAGACCCTGGGAGACACCGAGCCCGAACCCGCGTCCGATGCCGACGACCGGATGGAGGCGCTGGTCCGGGCCAAGGCGGCCGCCATGGTGGCCCAGCTCAAGCGTCTGTCCGCGGCCGGCGCCAAGCGGATCGTATACGTCAACCTTCCCGACCTGGGCATGCTGCCGTTCATCCGCAATACCGAGCTGGAAGACCTGGCCACCGACGTGTCCGAGGGCTACAACGAACTCGTGGCCGGCGGGCTGTCGGGAACGGGCGTGCAGGTGTTCGACCTGGCCGGCCTGATCGACGATGCCGTCGACGACCCCGCCGCGGTGGGCCTGACCGTGACCGACAAGCCCGCCTGCACCAATTACGATGCGTCGCAGGGCGAGGTGGATGCACTGCTGTGCACCCCCGCCACGCTGGTGGAGCCGGACGCGGACCAGCACTATTTGTTCGCGGATTCCATGCATCCGACCACGGCCGGGCACCGGCTATGGGGGGAGAAGGTGGCGGCCTTCATCCACGATCGCTTTGGCGCGGTGGTCAAGCCGGTCCGGGTGGCCAGGGATACGACGGCTCGTTGAGCCGGGCAGGGCGAGCGTCACGGGGCTTTGGCTGCAATGGTGAAGACGACACCGAGCGAGTCCATGACCTTGCGCAGGGTCAGATAGTGCGGATTGGCCCCTGGAGCCAGGGCTTTGTACAGGCTTTGCCTGCCCAGTCCGGCTTTGCGCGCAATGTCGCTCATGCCGCGCGCACGCGCCACGGCTGCCAGCGCGGCAAGAAAGACGTCGGGGTTTGCGTCGCCGGCCGCTTCCGCGAGAAAGCAGGCGATGCTTGCTTCGTCTCGCAGGAATTCAGCCGCATCGAATTCGGCGGTGGTTGTTTTTGTCGGCGCTATCATGCGTGTCGCTCCCGCTTCAAGTCCCGCCAGATGGTCCTGGCGAGTTCGATATCGTGTTTCTGCGTGTCCTTGATGCCCGCACAGAGCAGGACGTAGATGTCGGCACCCTCCCGTGCGATGTAGAGCCGGTAGCCTGGGCCGATATGCAGGCGAAGTTCGTGGATGTCTTCGCCGATGGAACGCATGTCGCCAAAGAGCCCGTGCTGGACGCGCAGAAGCCGCATCAGGATGGCGCCACGGTCGCTTGGGCTTTTCAGCCGATGCAGCCATTCCGCGAACTGGTTCGTTCTCTTGATGATCAGCATGCCAAGTGTCTCCTCGTGGAGACAGTTTGTCAAGCATGCAGCGATATTTCAACCGTCGGGGTGATCTTTTTGTCATCCTTCGGTTCAGGGGGAGGGCGTTGCGGATAAGGAAACGGCCCCGGAAGGGGCCGTTCTCGCCGGTCGAAAATCCGCTGTCAGCCCAGTTTCGCCCGCTGCTCCCGCACCTTGTCCAGCGTATCGCTGAACTGGGCCAGCCGGGCGCGTTCCTGCTCCACCACGGCGGCCGGGGCGCGGTCGACGAAGCTGGCGTTGCCCAGCTTGCCGTTGGCTTTGGCGATCTCGCCTTCCAGGCGGGCGATCTCCTTGTCCAGGCGGATCTTCTCGGCGGCCACGTCGACCTCGATGTGCAGCATCAGGTGTGCGTCGCCGACCACCTGCACGGGGGCGCCGACGACGTCGGGCAACCGGTCGACCACCTTGACCTCGGTCAGCCGGGCCAGGGCCGCCAGGTAGGGGGCATTGCGTTCCAGGGCGGCGCGGTTGCCGGTGGCGTTCAGCGGCGCCTTCTGCGAGGGCGGCACGTTCATTTCGCCGCGCAGCGCGCGCACGGCGTCGACCTGGGCCTTGAGCTCGGCCATCGCGGCTTCGGCGGCCTCGTCGATCTTCTCGGCCTGGGCGGCGGGGTAGGGCTGCACGCCCACGCTGGTGGATTCGCCGGCGCGGCGCTTGCCGGCCACCACCGAGACCTTCTGCCAGAGTTCTTCCGTGATGAACGGGATGATGGGATGCGCCAGCCGCAGCACGGTTTCCAGCACACGGATCAGCGTCTGGCGCGTGCCGCGCTGCTGGGCTTCGTTGCCGGTCTGCAGCTGGACCTTGGCCAGCTCCAGGTACCAGTCGCAGTATTCGTCCCAGACGAAGCGGTACAGCGCGGTGGAGATGTTGTCGAAGCGATAGTCGTCGAAGCCCTTGGCGACCTCGGCCTCGGTGCGCTGCAACTGGCTGATGATCCACTTGTCGAACACCGACAATTCCACCGCCGCGCCGGCTTCCACGCCGCAGTCCTTGCCTTCGACGTTCATCAGCACGAAGCGGGTGGCGTTCCACAGCTTGTTGCAGAAGTTGCGGTAGCCCTCGCAGCGCTTCAGGTCGAAGTTTATGTTGCGGCCCAGCGTGGCGTAGGCGGCCATGGTGAAGCGCAGCGCGTCGGCGCCGAAGGCCGGAATGCCCTCGGGGAATTCCTTGCGGGTCTTCTTGGCGATGCTCTCGGCCTGCCTGGGGTTCATCAGGCCGGTGGTGCGCTTGGCCAGGAGGCCGTCGAGGTCGATGCCGTCGATCAGGTCGACCGGGTCCAGGGTGTTGCCCTTGGACTTGCTCATCTTCTGGCCTTCGGCGTCGCGGATCAGGCCGTGCATGTAGACGTGCCTGAACGGGACCTGGCCGGTGAAGTGCGTGGTCATCATGACCATCCGGGCGACCCAGAAGAAGATAATGTCGAAGCCGGTGACCAGCACCGACGAGGGCAGGTAGCGCGCCAGGTCGGGCGTCTGTTCGGGCCAGCCCAGCGTGGTGAACGGCACCAGCGCCGACGAGAACCAGGTGTCCAGCACGTCAGGGTCGCGGGTGAGCGCGCCGGCGTAGCCGGCGGCCGCGGCCTTGTCGCGCGCTTCCTGCTCGTTGCGGGCCACGAAGATGCGGCCGTCGTCGGCGTACCAGGCGGGAATCTGGTGGCCCCACCACAGTTGGCGCGAGATGCACCAGTCCTGGATATTGTTGAGCCACTGGTTGTAGGTGGTGGTCCAGTTCTCGGGGTAGAACCTGACGCGGCCGTCGGCCACCACTTCCAGCGCGACGTCGGTGATCGACTTGCCGGGATGGTGGGTGCCCTCGGGCGCCGGCTTGCTCATGGCGACGAACCACTGGTCGGTCAGCATGGGCTCGATGATGGCGTTGGTGCGGTCGCCGCGCGGCACCATCAGCTTGTGCTTCTTGACCTCGGCCAGCAGGCCCTGGGCCTCGAGGTCGGCCACGATGCGGGTACGGGCCTCGAAACGGTCCAGCCCCCGGTAGACCTCGGGCGCCTCGTCGTTGATGCGGCCGTCCAGCGTCAGGATGGAGATCATGGGCAGGCCGTGGCGCTGGCCCACGGCATAGTCGTTGAAGTCGTGCGCGGGCGTGACCTTGACCGCGCCGGTGCCGAATTCACGGTCGACGTAGTCGTCGGCGATGACGGGAATCAGGCGGCCGGTCAGCGGCAGGCGGACCTGCTTGCCGATCAGGGCCTGGTAGCGTTCATCCTCGGGATGGACCATGACGGCGACGTCGCCCAGCATGGTCTCGGGACGGGTCGTGGCCACGACGATGGCGGCATCGCTGCCGTCGACCGGGTAGCGGATGTGCCACAGGTGGCCGTCTTCTTCCTCGCTGACCACTTCCAGGTCGCTGACGGCGGTCAGCAGCTTGGGGTCCCAGTTGACCAGGCGCTTGCCGCGATAGATCAGGCCTTGCTCGTACAGCCGCGTGAAGACCTCGGCCACGCCGCGCGACATGTCCTCGTTCATGGTGAAGTATTCGCGCGTCCAGTCGGGCGAGGTGCCCAGCCGGCGCATCTGGCCGGTGATGGTGCCGCCGGAGTGCTGTTTCCATTCCCAGACCTTCTCGACGAACTTGTCGCGGCCCAGGTCGTGGCGGCTGACCTTCTGCGCGTCGAGCTGGCGCTCGACCACGATCTGCGTGGCGATGCCGGCGTGGTCGGTGCCCGGGATCCACAGCGTGTCGAACCCGCGCATGCGGTGGTAGCGCGTCAGGCCATCCATGATGGTCTGGTTGAAGGCGTGGCCCATGTGCAGCGTGCCCGTCACGTTGGGCGGCGGCAGCTGGATGGTGAAGGCCCGGCCGTTGTCGGGGCCCTGGACGTGTACCCCGGCCTTGAAGTCCCCCCGTTGTTCCCACAGCGGATACCAGCGCGCCTCGATGGCGGCCGGCTCGAAGCTCTTGGGCAGTTCGTCGGTCTCGGTTTGAGGTTGGGGAGAGGCTGAGGTCATCGGTGTTCCGGAAATACGTCGGTCGGGCGCGCGGCGGTGCGCCGCAGGCGCCAAACCGAGGATTTTAGTGGATTCTTCAGAGGCTGACGGCAGGCGGCCGGCGTCTCTTCAGCGCGGGGAAAGGGGCTTGCTCTCGACGGCGGCGCGCCGGATCAGTTCTTTCTGGACGGCCTCGTCCACCAGCCGGCCGAGTTCTTCCCGCAGGTTGTAGGCGATGTCTTCCAGTGCGCGGGCGGCCGCCACTTCCAGCGAGGCCCGCATGCGGGTCTTCAGCAGGGGTTCCACCCGGTCGAGCAGGTCCTGCAGGATGGCGGCGCGCAGCGCCTCGATGCCGTCTTCGTCATCCGGACCGGGCGGGGCGGCGGGGGCGGCGGCAGGCGCGGCCACGGGCCAGGATGGAGCGGGCGGCAAAGGGGCCGGCTCCGCCTTCCTGGCCGGCTGCGGCAGGTCCAGGACTTCGGTCAGGAGCGGGATGCCGGCGTCGTCGCGCGGAGGGAAAGAAGGGGCTTGCATATCGGCTCAGGGCAACTGGTGGCGCGACACGTCGTGCCGCACGATGTTGTGGCCGCACTCCTGGTAGAAGCGCCAGCGTGCCCGTGCCGCTTCGCGGTCGGCGGGATCGTTGGTGACGATCTCGATGACGCGCTGGAAGCGGGTGTAGATGGGCGGCCAGGTGTCGTCCAGGTTCAACAGCCAGTCGTGGTGGGGCGTGGGCGCGTCCGAGGCGGTCAGCACGATGGGCGTGTCGGCCGCCAGCGGATCGTTGACGCGGACGTGGGGGATGAAGGAAATGTCGTCCAGCGCCCAGAGCATCTGATCGAAGGCGTTCAGGCGCCCCGTGTCGCGGCAGTACACCACCAGCCGGTGCCCCGCCTGGTGGCGGCGGGTGGCGATCTGGCAGGCGGTGCGCAGCCGGTCGGGGGCGCTGAAGGCGAAGTCGATTTCGGTCATGGGCGGGACGGCGTCAGACCAGGGACAGCAGGTACTGCGTCAGCAGCGGGACGGGGCGGCCGGTGGCGCCCTTGTCCTTGCCGCTGCGCCAGGCCGTGCCGGCGATGTCCAGGTGCGCCCAGCGATAGCCCTTGGCGTAGCGCGACAGGAAGCACGCGGCGGTGACGGCGCCGGCCGGCGGGCCGCCGATGTTGGCCATGTCGGCGAAGTTGGACTTGAGCTGTTCCTGGTAGTCGTCGTCCAGCGGGAGGCGCCATACCGGGTCCAGCGCCTGGCGCGACAGGCTGGTCAGCGTGTCGGCCAGGGCGTCGTCGGGGGTGAAGAGGCCGGTGTTGACGTGGCCCAGCGCCGTGACGCAGGCCCCCGTCAGGGTGGCGATGTCGATGACGGTGGAGGGCTTGAAGCGCTCGACGTAGGTCAGGGCGTCGCACAGGATCAGCCGGCCCTCGGCGTCGGTGTTCAGGATCTCGACCGTCTGGCCGGACATGGTGGTCACCACGTCGCCCGGCTTGTTGGCCCGGCCGCTGGGCAGGTTCTCGCACGCGGGCACGACGCCGATCACGTCCAGCGGCAGGCCCAGCTCGGCCACGGCGCGCAGCGTGCCGAACACGCTGGCGGCGCCGCACATGTCGTACTTCATTTCATCCATGCCGGCGGCCGGCTTGAGCGAGATGCCGCCCGCGTCGAACGTGATGCCCTTGCCGACCAGCACGACCGGGCCGCCGGCGGCTGCCTTGCCGCGCCCCGCGGGCTTCTGCCTGGCGCCTTCGTAGCGCAGCACGATGAACTTCGGCGGTTCGTCCGAGCCGCGCGCCACGGACAGGAAGGAGCCCATCTTCAGCGCCTCGATCTGCTTGCGGTCCAGCACCTCGACCTTGAGCTTGTGCGACTTGCCCAGCTTCTTGGCGGTCTCGCCCAGGTAGGTGGGGGTGCAGACGTTGCCCGGCAGGTTGCCCAGGTCGCGCGCGAGCGACATGCCGTTGGCGATGGCGCTGCCTTCGCGCAGGCCGGCCTCGGCCTCCCTGGCCTCGGATCGCTCGACCGCGAGGACCAGGCGCGCCAGCTTGGGCCGGCTGACGGCATCGCGCTTGCCGAAGGTGGCGTCGAAGCGGTAGGTGACTTCGCCCGCCGCGATGGCAGCCAGCCGCGCGCGGGTGCGGACGTCGGCCGACTGCATGGGGACGGCGGCCAGGGCCGACACGGTCTCGGTCACGCCCAGCGCCGCGACGGCGGCGAGGGCGGCGCGATGGGCGGCGGCCAGCGCCTTGGGCGACAAGGCCTCCTGCGACCCCAGCCCGGCCAGCACGACCCGCTGGGCCGCCACGCCGGGCAGGGACCTCAGCACCAGCGTTTCGCCCGCCTTGCCCTTGAAGTCGGTCTTGACGGCGGCGCGCACCGCGCCCTGGGCCGCCCGATCGACGGCATCGGCCGCCTGCGTCAGCACGCCGTCGGCGTGCACGCCGACCACCAGCGCGGCGGTCTTGATTTTCTCGGGGGCGGAGGTCTGTGTGCTAAAGTCCATGCGCGATTCTTCCTGTATGTAGTCGCGAGATTGTCAATTATCCCGCAGATGCGGGCCCCTCGCACAGGCCAGTACCGTGTCCCTGTTCCAGCGCTCCGTCAAAGACGAACTGACCAGCCATGCCAGCGTCGTATTCTCCACGCTCGTGGTCGTATGGATCAGCGTGCTGCTGGTGCGCCTGCTGGGCGAGGCGGCGGCCGGCCGCATCGGCGCCGACGTGGTCACGGGCATCGCCGCGTTCTCATCCATCAACGCCCTGCCCACCATCATCGCGGTCTCGGTGTTCATCGCCGTGCTGACCACGGTCACCCGCAATTACCGCGAATCCGAGATGGTGGTCTGGTTCTCCAGCGGCCTGAGCCTGGCCGACTGGTTCAGGCCCATCCTGCGCTTCGCCATTCCGTCGGCGGTATTGATCGCCACCTTGACCCTGGCCGCCTCGCCCTGGGCCCAGAAACAGATCGCCGAGTACCGCCAGCGCTACGAGCAGCGTTCCGACGTCTCCAAGGTCACCCCGGGCCAGTTCCTGGAGTCCAGCGGGATCGACCGGGTGTTCTACGTGGAGTCCGCCAACGACGCCGTGGACCGGGTCAGCAACGTGTTCGCGCGCTGGATAGAGAACGGCCGGCTCAACGTGCTGGTCTCGGGCGGGGGCATGCTCGAGGACCAGCCCAACGGCGACCGCTTCATGGTGCTGGAATCCGGCCATCGCTACGAATTCGTACCCGGCACGCCGCAGTTCCGCCTGATGAGTTTCGAGAAATACGGCGTGCGGATGGAGAGCAAGGGCCCGCCTTCCGCCGATGACCTGTCCACCAAGGCGCGCTCGACCATGCAGTTGCTGCGCGAAGGCGGGCAGGGCGCCGCCGGCGAATTGCTCTGGCGCGTCAGCATGCCGCTGCTGGCCATCAACCTGGCGCTGCTGGCCATTCCGCTGGGCGCGGTGAATCCGCGGCTGGGCCGCTCCGGCGACATCGTGATCGCGCTGCTGGTGGCCCTGTTCTACCTGAACATGGTCAACCTGGCCAAGGCCTGGGTGAACAACGGCCGGGTGGACTTCTTCGTCGCCCTGGTCGGGTTGCACGGGGCGGTCGCCGCGCTGACGGCGGCCCTGATGTATTTCCGCCTCAGGGTGAAGGCGCCGAAAGGGGCCTAGCCGCGGGGGCTGCGCAGGTTCCGTGGCCTCCATGCTGCGAAATCCGACTATGCTAATTACTAAATATAATAAATAGCATGTCGTATATTACATTATGATCTATGGGTTGCCACGGCCCATCCGTCCGGGTTGGATGGCAGATCCATAGTGAATCGCACCATGAACCTGCAGCAATTCAAATTCGTCCGGGAAACCGTGCGCCGCGACTTCAACCTGACGGAAGCCGCGAGGATGCTCTACACGTCCCAGCCAGGGGTGTCCAAGGCCATCATCGAACTGGAAGACGAACTCGGCGTGAAGATCTTCGAACGCCATGGCAAGCGCATCAAGGGCCTGACCAAGCCCGGCCTGGCCGTCTCGCAGATCGTCGACCGCATCATGCGCGAGGTCGACAACCTCAAGAAGGTCAGCGACGAATATGCCCGGCGCGACGAAGGCGGCCTGACCATCGCCTGCACCCACACCCAGGCCCGCTACGCCTTGCCGCAGGTGATTCCCGCCTTCCGCAAGCTGTTTCCCAAGGTCCATCTGTCGCTGATCCAGGGCAGTCCGGGCCAGTTGGCCGACATGGTGCTGAACGAGCAGGCCGACCTGGCGGTCGCCACCGAGGCGCTGGCCCTGACTCCCGGCATGGTGACGCTGCCCTGCTATACCTGGGAGCATGTGGTGGTGGTCACGCCGGACCATCCCCTGGCCCAGCTGACGTCGTCCCAGGCCAAGAAACTGACGCTGGAGCAGCTCGCGCAATATCCCGTCATCACCTATGACCGCGCCTTCGCCGGCCGCAGCGCGATCGACCAGGCCTTCAGCTCGCAGGATGTCCACCCGGACTTCGTGCTCGAGGCCATCGATGCCGACGTCATCAAGACCTACGTCGAGCTGGGACTGGGGATAGGGATCATCGCCGGGGTCGCCTACGACCCCCGGCGCGACACCGGACTGGTCGGGCTGCCGGTGGGGCGCCTGTTCGGCATGCACACCAGCCGGATAGGCGTGAAGTCCGGCACCTTTCTGCGGGACTACGTCTACACCTTCGTCGAACTGCTGGCGCCCAGCCTGACGCGGGAAGTCGTCCAGAATGCGATCAAGCCATCGGACCAGGGCTGACAGGCTTTTCCTATCTCCGGAGCGATGTCGATCAGTTTAATCAAATGAGAATTCATATCATTCTTGTTGACTCTATAACGAGAATGATTATCATTTGGCGAAAGCAATCGACATCACGGAGATCGTCATGGCAGTCAGCGCAGTCGTGGTCGGGGCAGACCGGCTAGGCAACATCCCGGACCTGCTCAAGGGGCACAACATCGCCATCACCCACCATATCAGCGGGCGGGATCCGGCGCATCAGAAGAAGACGCTGCAACTGCCGTCGGGCACGGAGTTGCTGATCCTGCTGACCGATTTCCTCGGGCACAACGTGATGAAGGCCTTCCGCCAGGCCGCCCAGCGCGCGGGCATACAGGTGGTGGCCTGCCGGCGATCGGTGTGTTCGATGCAGCAGGCGCTCGAGAACTGTGGATTGTGCGGCGCCGAGGCGGGCGCGCCGTGCGCCCGCCTCGCGCAGGAAGAAGTCAGCGTGAAGCTGATTCCGAGGAAGCCAGGCGGCGGGCGCCGTTGAAGCGCTTCTTCCAGTAGGCCATGTCCATGCTTTCGACCCGCACGACCCCTCCCGACGAGGGGGAGTGCACGAAGCGGCCGTCGCCCAGGTAGATGCCCACGTGCGAGAATTTCCGGCGCAGGGTGTTGTAGAACACCAGATCGCCGGGTTGCAGGTCGCCGATGTCGATGGGGTCGCCCACCCGGCTGATTTCCTCGGCCCGGCGCGGCAGTTGCAGGCCCAGGACTTCACGGCTGACGTAGGCTACCAGCCCGCTGCAATCGAAGCCGGCCTCGGGCGACGAGCCGCCCAGGCGGTAACGCACCCCCAGGTAATTCAGGGCGTAGGCCGCCAGTTCGGCCTGGCCGCCCACGGTGGCGTCGGACTTGTCGTCCTGCCATTGGCCCGACAGGATCTTTTCCGGATCCAGCGGTTCGGTGCGGGACGGCACGGGGGAGATGCTGTCTTTCCACGATGGAACGGGGTGGCTGGGCAGGCTGTACCGCGCCACGCGCTTGGCGGGCGTATCGGCAGCGGCCGAGGGACCGTTCTGCGGGGAGGGCGGCGATTGCGTGGCGCAGCCGGCCAGTATCGCGGACCCGACCAGCATGGCCAGCTTCCCACCCGCTTTCCGGACCTTCGCCCCGCCGGCCGGGAATCGTGGCCGGGATGCAGGGAGGCGAAGGGGAATGCGGGCCTTTTTCATTCGTATAGGGGGACGCTGGGCACAAGATGATACAAAAGTGGCGCTAAGATACCTCTTTGGCGGCGCCCAGGTCAATGCACTTGTGCGTGCAAAGCTATAAATCCGGCATGGGGACGCCCTACAATCCCCGTTTTTCCCCAACGAGGATTCCGCTCCATGAAGACCAAGCACGTCCTGACCGCCGACGACGTCAAGAAAATCCTGGCCGCCGCCGAAGCCGAGGCGCTCGCCAACAAGTGGGCCGTTTCCATCGCCGTGGTCGACGACGGCGGCCACCTGCTGGGCCTGCTGCGGCTGGACGGCGCTCCCGCGATCTCGGCCCACATCGCCCCCTCCAAGGCCCATACGGCCGCGCTGGGCCGCCGTGAATCCAAGGTCTACGAAGACGTCGTCAACAATGGCCGCACCTCGTTCCTGTCCGTGCCCACCATCCATGGCATGCTGGAAGGCGGCGTGCCGGTCGTGGTGGAAGGCGAGACCATCGCCGCGGTGGGCGTGTCCGGCGTGAAGTCCAACGAAGATGCGCAGATCGCCCGCGCGGGCATCGCGGCGCTCGGAATCTGAGTCCGCCAGCCGGGTTGGCCGCCATGTCCGGGCCGTCCATGCGCGGCGCCCTGAACCCGGGCGTCCGCCGGCGCGAGGTCTTCGCCTGGGCGCTTTATGACTTCGCCAACTCCGGCTACACGACGGTCGTCCTGACGGCCGTCTTCAATGCCTATTTCGTCGGCGTGGTGGCGGGCAATGCCCACTGGGCCACGCTGGCGTGGACGGCGACCCTGTCGCTGTCCTATTTGATCGTGATGCTGGCCATGCCCGGCCTGGGCGCCTGGGCCGATGCCCAGGCCGCCAAGAAGCGGCTGCTGGCGGCCAGCACCGTGGGCTGCGTGGCGGCCACGGCGGCCCTGGCGCTTGCCGGGCCGGGCGGCTTCTGGATCGCGGTACCCGCGATCATCATCTCCAACGTCTGCTACAGCGTGGGCGAATCGGTCATCGCCGCCTTCCTGCCCGAGCTCGCCCGGCCCCAGTACCTGGGCCGCGTTTCAGGCTGGGGGTGGAGCTTCGGCTACGTGGGCGGCATGCTGACCCTGGGACTGTCGCTGGCGGTCGTGATCGCGGCGCAGGCGGCGGGCCGGCCCGCCACCGACTTCGTACCCTGGACCATGCTGGTCACCGCCGCGGTCTTCGCCGCCGCCGCCGTGCCGGTCTTCCTGTTCCTGCGCGAATGCGCCCGGCCCGCGCGCGCGGCTGGCGGGCGGCCAGGCTTCATGCCGGTCATGCGCCAGCTCGCGGCTTCGTGGCGCGACTCGCGTGCCTTCCCCGATTTCCGCCGGCTGCTGATCTGCGGCGTCTTCTACCAGGCCGGCATCGCCGTCGTCATCACGCTGGCCGCCGTCTATGCCGAGCAGGTCATGAAGTTCGGCCAGACGCAGATCATGACCCTGGTGTTCCTGGTCAACATCGCGGCCGCCGCCGGGGCCTTCGCCTTCGGCTTCGTCGAGGACCGCATCGGCCACCAACGGGCCCTGGCCGCCACGCTGCTGGGCTGGATCGCGATGGTGCTGATCGCCTTCTTCGCCACCAGCCAGGGCGGCTTCTGGGCAGCCGCCACCATCGCCGGACTGTGCATGGGATCCAGCCAGAGCGCCGGGCGGGCGATGACCGGCGCCCTGGCACCGGCTTCCCGCCTGGCCGAATTCTTCGCCCTGTGGACCTTCGCCACCCGGCTCGCGTCCATCATCGGCCCGCTGACCTACGGCCTCGTGACCTGGGCCACCCAGGGCAACCACCGCCTGGGCATCCTGTCCACCGGACTGTTCTTCGTGATCGGATTGGCGGTGCTGCGGCACGTCGACATGGCCCGCGGCGTCAAGCGGGGCCACGAGGCCGAAGGGCTTACGCCTTCAGGTAGTTGAGCAGACCGAGCACCAGCGCGGTCGCCGGCACCGCCGAGGCGGCATACCACTTGACGTAACCGATTTCACGCCCGACCGAATCGATCTTGGTGTCGAGCCGGCTTTCCATGGCGCGCATTTCGCCGCGCAGTCCGGCCAGCGAGGCATCCGTGCGCTGCTCCATGGATTTCATCTCGCCCCGCAGGGCGTTCAAGCCGAGATCTATCTTGTGATCAAGAGCCTGTATATCCCGATGCAGGCTCTCGATGTCCCGCCGCATGCCTTCCTGCCCATAGTCGATTTTCGCATCCATAGCGGAGTCCATGGCAAGCACGACGGCCTTGGCGCGCTCTTCCGATACGCCCACAGCTGTCAGCGAGGTAAAAAGTTCAACATGCACGATGCCGGCTCTCGATCGTAGAACGAGGAGCGATCATAGGCAACATCTCGATCCTGCGGGCATAGGGTCGGACAATTCCATCCGCCTCGCCGTTGCCTCCGCAGTTGCCAGGGCACAGCGGATCCGGCTTTGCCGGTCCGCCAGTGCCGCCCCCTGGGGGGCGCGCGTAAGCGCGTAGGGGGGGTCAAGCCATCTCAGCGATCTTGACCTTCCACGTCTTCGGCCCGGTTTCATGCACCGACGTGCCGTTGGCATCCACGGCCACGGTCACGGGCATGTCCTGCACGTCGAACTCATAGATGGCTTCCATGCCCAGGTCCTCGAAGCCCACGACCTTGGCGCTGCGGATGGCCTTGGACACCAGGTAGGCCGAACCGCCCACGGCCATCAGGTAGGCCGACTTGTGCTTGCGGATGGACTCGATGGCGACGGGGCCGCGCTCGGCCTTGCCGATCATCGAGATCAGGCCGGTCTGCTCCAGCATCATGTCGGTGAACTTGTCCATGCGCGTGGCGGTGGTGGGGCCGGCCGGGCCGACGACCTCGTCGCGCACCGGATCGACCGGACCGACGTAGTAGATGACGCGGTTGGTGAAGTCCACTGGCAGCTTCTCGCCGCGCGCCAGCATGTCCTGGATGCGCTTGTGGGCGGCGTCGCGGCCGGTCAGCATCTTGCCCGACAGCAGCAGGGTCTGGCCCGGCTGCCACGAGGCGACTTCTTCCTTGGTCAGCGTGTCCAGGTTGACGCGCGTGGACTTGTTGTAGTCCGGCGCCCAGTGCACGTCGGGCCACTCGTCCAGCGACGGCGGGGTCAGGATGGCCGCGCCCGAACCGTCCAGCACGAAGTGCGCATGGCGGGTGGCGGCGCAGTTGGGGATCATGGCCACCGGCTTGGAAGCGGCGTGGGTCGGGAACATGCTGATCTTGACGTCCAGCACGGTTGTCAGGCCCCCCAGGCCCTGGGCGCCGATGCCCAGCGCGTTGACCTTCTCGTACAGCTCGATGCGCAGTTCTTCCAGCTTGTTGCTGGGGCCGCGCTCGAGCAGTTCGTACATGTCGATGTCTTCCATCAACGACTGCTTGGCCATCAGCATGGCCTTCTCGGCCGTGCCGCCGATGCCGATGCCCAGCATGCCGGGCGGGCACCAGCCGGCGCCCATCAGGGGCACGGTCTTGAGCACCCAGTCCACCAGCGAGTCGCTGGGGTTGAGCATGACGAACTTGGTCTTGTTCTCGGAGCCGCCGCCCTTGGCCGCGACCTGCACGTCCACGGTATTGCCGGGAACCAGCTCCACGCTCAGCACACAGGGCGTGTTGTCGCGGGTGTTCTTGCGCTCGAACTGCGGATCGGCCAGCACCGAGGCGCGCAGCTTGTTGTCCGGGTTCAGGTAGCCGCGGCGCACGCCCTCGTCGCACAGTTCCTGCAGAGTGCGCCGGGTGTCGAAGCGCACGTCCATGCCGATCTTCATGAACACGTTGACGATGCCCGTGTCCTGGCAGATGGGGCGCTTGCCCTCGGCGCACATGCGCGAGTTGGTCAGGATCTGGGCGATCGCGTCCTTGGCCGCCGGATTCTGCTCGCGCTCGTAGGCGCGGGCCAGGTGGCGGATGTAGTCGACGGGGTGGTAGTAGCTGATGAACTGGATCGAGTCGGCGATCGACTGGATCAGGTCTTCTTCCTTGATGACGGTAGTCATGGGCGCTCCGAAAAGAGAAGGGTGGGGCGCTGGCATGCCGCCGCGCCGGGAGGTTGTGGCCGTGCTGTCAGTGTCCGTGGGCGTCCTGCTTGAGCATCGGCGCCATGAGGCGGTCGCAATAGGCGATCGCCATCGCGGACAGCAGGAAGGCCAGGTGGATGCCGGCCTGCGCCAGGATGGTCTTGGCGTCGTAGTGCGCGGCGTTGATGAAGGTCTTGAGCAGATGGATGGACGAGATGCCGATGATGGCGGTGCCCAGCTTCACCTTCAGGACCGAGGCGTTGACGTGGGACAGCCATTCCGGCTGGTCGGGATGGCCTTCCAGGTGCAGCCGCGAGACGAAGGTTTCGTAGCCGCCCACGATGACCATGATGAGCAGGTTGGAAATCATCACCACGTCGATCAGCCCCAGCACCACTAGCATGATGGTGGTCTCGGTCAGCTTGGTGGGCGGTGCGGCGGGCGCGGCGCCGGGCACGACCGGCATCACGGCCTCGGCCAGCATGGCAATGGCCTCCTTGTTGCCGAAGGCCGCTTCGATCAGGTGCACCAGCTCGACCCAGAAATGGTAGACGTACACCCCCTGGGCGACGATCAGACCAAGGTAGAGCGGCAACTGGAGCCACCGGCTCATGAAGATGAGCTTGGGCAGCGGGCGCAGGGGTTCCGTCCGGGAAAGCCCCGGTGGCATGAGAGGGGAAGACATGTTTTCCAGGTAGGCTGGGGCGCGCAGAATGACGGTTTGGCGGGAATTGTATGCCAAGAGGAAGGACCACCCCCTACGCGCTTCGCGCGCCCCCTCAAGGGGGCGGCACTGGCGGACCGGCGGAGCCGGATCCGCTGTGCCCTGGGTGGGTTTGTTGCAGTGCAGCGCGTACGGACCACCGGCTTTCGGTAACCTATGGGTATCCGCTCCCTATCACTTCCATCAAAGGACGCAAGGCGATGTCTACCATCGATTCAGTGCTGACCGAGACGCGTGTTTTCCAACCCTCGGCGGAGTTCGTCAAGCAGGCGAACGTTCCCGGCATGGCCGCCTACCAGGCCCTGTGCGACGAGGCCGAGCGCGACTTCGAGGGGTTCTGGGCGCGGCTGGCGCGTGAAACCCTGCAATGGAGCAAGCCGTTCACGCGGACGCTGGACGAGAGCAATGCCCCTTTCTACAAGTGGTTCGACGACGGCGAGCTGAACGTCTCGTACAACTGCCTGGACGTCAACCTGGCCAACGGCAACGCCGACAAGGTCGCCATCATCTTCGAGAGCGATGACGGCGCCGTCACCAAGGTCACCTACCGCGAACTGCATGCCCGCGTGGGGCGCTTCGCCAACGGCATCAAGGCCCTGGGCTACAAGAAGGGCGACCGCTCCATCATCTACATGCCCATGTCCATCGAGGCCGTGGTCGCCATGCAGGCATGCGCCCGCCTGGGCATCACCCACTCCGTGGTGTTCGGCGGCTTCTCGGCCAAGAGCCTGCAGGAGCGCATCGTCGACGTGGGCGCGACGCTGGTCATCACCGCCGACGAGCAGGTCCGCGGCGGCAAGACCATCCCGCTCAAGCCCGCGGTGGAAGAAGCCTTCGCCATGGGCGGCTGCGAGGCGGTCAAGAACGTCGTCGTCTATCGCCGCACCGGCGGCAAGGTGGCCTGGACCGAAGGCCGCGACCTGTGGATGCACGACGTGGAGAAGGGCCAGTCCGACCAGTGCGAGCCGGTCCAGGTCGAGGCCGAACACCCGCTGTTCGTGCTCTACACCTCGGGTTCCACCGGCAAGCCCAAGGGCGTCCAGCATTCGTCGGCGGGCTACCTGTTGTGGGCCGCGCTGACCATGAAGTGGACCTTCGACCTCAAGCCGTCCGACGTCTACTGGTGCACGGCCGACGTAGGCTGGGTCACCGGCCATACCTACATCGCCTACGGCCCGCTGGCCGTGGGGGCTACCCAGATCGTGTTCGAGGGCGTGCCCACCTATCCGAATGCCGGCCGCTTCTGGGAGACCATCCAGAAACACCGCTGCTCCATCTTCTATACCGCGCCCACCGCCATCCGCTCGCTGATCAAGGCGGCCGAGGCCAGCCCCGACCACCACCCGAAGAAGTACGACCTGTCCAGCCTGCGAGTCATCGGATCGGTGGGCGAGCCCATCAATCCGGAAGCCTGGATGTGGTACTACAACAATGTCGGCGGCGAACGGTGCCCGGTGGTCGACACCTGGTGGCAGACCGAGACCGGCGGCCACATGATCACCCCGCTGCCGGGGGCCACCGGCCTGAAGCCCGGATCCTGCACCCTGCCGCTGCCAGGCATCATGGCCGCCATCGTGGACGAGACCGGCGAGGACGTCGAACTCGGCAAGGGCGGCTTCCTGGTGGTCAAGCGTCCGTGGCCGGCCATGATCCGCACCATCTGGGGCGACCCCGAGCGCTTCAAGAAAAGCTACTACCCCGAGGAACTGGGCGGTACCTGCTACCTGGCCGGCGACGGTGCCAATCGGGATACCGACGGCTACTTCTGGATCATGGGCCGCATCGACGACGTCCTGAACGTGTCGGGGCATCGCCTGGGAACCATGGAAGTGGAGTCGGCGCTGGTGGCCCACCCCATGGTGGCGGAAGCCGCCGTGGTGGGGCGCCCGGACGACCTGACCGGCGAGGCCGTGGTCGCCTTCGTGGTGCTCAAGCGGGCCCGGCCCGACGACGCCGAGGCTGCCGAGATCGCCAAGGAACTGCGCAACTGGGTCGCCAAGGAAATCGGCCCCATCGCCAAACCCAAGGAAATCCGCTTCGGCGACAACCTGCCCAAGACCCGCTCGGGCAAGATCATGCGTCGCCTGCTGCGGGTGGTCGCCCAGGGCGAATCGGTCACGCAGGACGTCTCCACGCTGGAGAACCCGGCCATCCTGGAGCAGTTGGGCAAGGCGCTCTGATTGTCGTAGAATGCACAGCTTTGGTGCATTTGTATCCAAAGCTGTGGTGCGCACCGCACCATAATAGGGGTCAATCCCTAGTGTCACAGTCCAATTGCGGGCGCAGAATATCGTTATGCAGTGGAGGAGACAAAACCCCTGCAGTCTTTAGAAAAGCAAAACGCCCGCGCGGCCGACGACCTAGAGCGTCGGCCGCCGTGGCAATAACGGCAAGGCGCAGCGGTCTCCTCCATTCTCGCCAAATCGTTCGATCTGGTGCCCGGCTCACTCCCCATTCTGGTTCCCGTCTTGCCGCGTGGCACGGTTTTGTGCATTGCAATGTGCCATGCTGGACGCTTTTGCTCGGCCTTATGGCGGGGCTTGGCTGCATGGCCCGCAATCTGGTATTATTGCGGGCTCTTCTGCCCAGCCTCTTGGGTAGCAAGGACAGGTGGCCGAGTGGTTGAAGGCGCACGCCTGGAACGCGTGTATATGTGAAAGCGTATCGTGGGTTCGAATCCCACCCTGTCCGCCAAGGACACCGCAACGGTTAGCACCCGTTGCCCAAAAAGCCGCTTCTCCCCAGGGAAAGCGGCTTTTTCTTTGCCCGCCGTCGCCTGGCGTGAGCCAAAGTGTTGCGCCTGAATGAGAAGCCCGGTGATGCTTGGTTCGTCAGATCGATCGCTGATTCACGCGCTTCGATAGTTCCTCCGCACTCTCTTTCCGTTCGCTGTATCGATCCACCAGGTAGTCCCGAACACCGCGTGTGAGCAGCGTGAACTTCATCAGTTCCTCTATGACATCCACCACGCGGTCGTAGTAGCTCGACGGCTTCATGCGTCCTGCCTCGTCGAACTCCAGGAAGGCCTTGGGCACCGAAGACTGGTTGGGAATCGTGAGCATCCGCATCCAGCGCCCCAGGAGCCGCATCTGGTTGACGGCATTGAACGATTGCGAGCCGCCCGATACCTCCATGACCGCCAGCGTTTTGCCCTGTGTAGGACGGACGGCGCCGAGGGATAGAGGGATCCAATCGATTTGGGCCTTCATGATGCCGGTCATCGCGCCATGGCGCTCCGGCGAGACCCAGACCATGCCGTCGGCCCATTGGACGAGATCGCGCAGCTCTTGGACCTTGGCGTCGGAGTCCGGTACGCTGTCCGGAAGGGGAAGTCCGACAGGGTTGAAAATCCGGGTCTCTCCGCCCATGGCCTGGAGGAGCCGGCGGGCTTCTTGAGCCAGAAGCCGGCTGTATGACCGTTGACGAACGGAGCCATATAGCACCAGGAATCTGGGCGGTTGCCCTGACCGCGACCAGGGGAACTGAAACTGGCCCAGCTCCGGACGAGTGAAAAGCGTTTCGTCAATATTCGGCAAGTCTGGCCAACGTTCAGACACGACGGCCCTCCGCATCCACGACGACCTGGCCGTCTTCCTTCGTGTACGCCCCTTGCTGTGGACGAGGCAGGATGTCCAGCACTGCTTCGGACGGCCGGCACAGGCGGGTGCCGAGCGGCGTCACCACGAAAGGCCGGTTCATCAGGATCGGATGCTTACCGATGAAGTCGAGCAACTGTTCGTCGGTCCACTTTGGGTCGTCCAGGCCCAGCTCGTCGTAGGGTGTGCCCTTGACGCGCAACGCCTCCCGGACTGTCAGTTCCGCGTCGGCAATCAGCCGAGAGAGCGTTTCGCGCGACGGCGGTTCGTTCAGGTATTCGATAACGATGGGTTCTTCGCCGCTGTTGCGGATCATGGCGAGCGTGTTGCGCGACGTGCCGCAAGCCGGGTTGTGATAGATGGTGACGTTGCTCATGGGAGTGGTCCAGGTGGGATGTTAGGCACGCTCGTACCAGTTACGGGACCGGTTGACGACGCGCACCACCAGCAGCATGACGGGAACTTCGATCAGCACGCCTGCCACGGTCGCCAATGCAGCGCCGGACTGGAAGCCGAACAGGGCGATCGCGGCCGCCACGGCCAGCTCGAAGAAATTTGATGCGCCGATGAGGGCGGAGGGGCAGGCGATGTCGTGTTTCTCGCCGACACGCCGGTTGAGCCAGTAGGCCAGGCTGGAGTTGAAGAAGACCTGGATCAGGATGGGGACGGCCAGCATGGCGATGACCAGCGGTTGCTGGATGATGGCTTGGCCCTGGAACGCGAACAGCAGGACCAGCGTTAGTAGCAGGGCCGCGATGGACAGCGGGCCGATGCGGGCCATGGCGCGCTCGAAGGCGGCTTGGCCCCGCTTGAGCAGCGCGCGCCGCCAGAGCTGCGACAGGAGCACGGGGATGACGATGTAGAGCACGACCGAAGTCAGCAAGGTATCCCAGGGTACGGTGATGGACGAGATTCCCAGCAGCAGGCCGACGATGGGCGCGAACGCAAACACCATGATGGCGTCGTTCAGCGCTACTTGCGAAAGCGTGAACACGGGATCGCCGCCGGTGAGTCGGCTCCAGACGAACACCATCGCGGTGCAGGGCGCGGCGGCCAGCAGGATCAAGCCGGCGATGTAGCTGTCGAGCTGGTCCTGCGGCAGCCAGGGGGCGAATACCTGCCGCACGAACAGCCAGCCCAGGAAGGCCATGGAAAAGGGCTTGACCGCCCAGTTGACGAACAGGGTGACGCCGATGCCGCGCCAGTGCCGGCGCACCTGGCCCAACGCAGCGAAATCCACCTTGACCAACATCGGGATCACCATGATCCAGATGAGCAGGCCCACGGGCAGGTTGACCTGGGCGACCTCCATGTGTCCGATCGCTTGGAAGATGCCGGGGGCGATCTGGCCTGCTGCGATACCGATGACGATGCACAGCAGTACCCAGACGGTGAGGTAGCGCTCGAAAATGCTCATTGAAGGCGCCGGTGTGGCACATCCCAGCGCGGGATTCTGCGCAGACATGCCGGCCCCTTACCGCTTGCCGATGCTCTGCAGCTCGTGCTGCAAAGACATACCGTCCAGCTTCTGGATCGGCAGCGCCAGGAATAGCTCGATGCGGCGTTTGAGCGCGATGGCTGCATCGTGGAAGGCCTTGCGCTGTTCATCATCCCCTTCCACCGCGGCGGGGTCGGGCACGCCCCAATGGGCCGATACCGGCTTGCCCGGCCAGATCGGGCAAACCTCTCCCGCCGCGTTGTCGCAGACGGTGAAGATGAAATCGAGCGGCGGGGCATCGGCACGCGCAAATTCGTCCCAGTTCTTGCTGCGATATCCCGTGGTCGGCAAAGCCAAGCGCTCCAAGGTAACCAGTGCCTGCGGGTGCACTTCGCCTTTGGGATGGCTGCCGGCCGAGTAAGCGCGGAAGCGTCCCTTGCCCAGTCCGTTGAGCAAGCCTTCAGCCAGGATGGATCGAGCCGAATTGCCGGTGCAGATGAACAGAACGTTGTAGGCCTTGTTTTCCATGGGGGTCTCGCGAGCGCAGTTCATTGGGAAATCAACATGCGGTGCATGCGTCGGCGCCGGAGATTTCACAGGCGGCGCCTTGGCAGCAGTGTTCGGTCAAATAGCCGAGCAGCCCGTTCATCTGGGCGAAGTCGGCGCGATAGATCAGGTTGCGCCCCTGTTGCTCCACGGTCACCAGGCCAGCGTGCGCCAACTCTTTCAGGTGAAAGGACAGGGTATTGCGGGCGACCTGGAGCTGGTCTGCCAGGGTGCTCGGCGTCAGTCCGGCCGGCCCTGCTACGACCAGGGCGCGAAAGGTTCGCAGCCGTTGGGCATGGGCCAAGGCGGAGAGCGCATTGATGGCTTGGATCTCGTTCATTATTCTACGATACAACATTCATTGAACTATTGTGTGAGTAATATGTTGCAGGTTTTGGAAAGCGGAACGGTGCCAGTTGCGTCAGGTGAACGGCTGAAGTTTCACTTGACGGACATGATCATCGTTGAAGCAATTGTGGAGAATGCGCCGGGCGCAACCGCAGGCCCTTTGATTTCATCGGGAACTCAAAGGGCCTCGATTTTTACGCTTTTCTGCAACTCTTTCGCGACACTACGCGCAGGCGTTGGCAGCCATTGCCACTTTCCCGCGCTCTAACGGGGGGCTCCCAACCTGCGCGACAGTTCGTCGGCGGTATTGCGCAGCGCTTCTTCGAATTGGGCACCGGCGGTGTCGTCGGGCTCTGGCCCGAGAGTGGTGATCGCGGCGCACAGTTGCCGCATTTGATCGAACACCGGCGCCGATGCCGCGGAAAATCCGCCGCTCATGGCTGAGTCGGTGCGCGCGATTCCGTCGCGCCGGACGTCTTTCGCAATATCGACGATGGTTGCGTCGCGTATCCGTGCGTCGAAGTTTCCGGCCAGGCTGACACTGGACGACCGCTCCTGCTCCACGAGCTGTCCCGTCTGCTCGGCGGGGAGCCACGACAGGAATACGCGCCCGGTGGCGGTGCTGAGTAGAGGCAGCACATGTCCGACGCGTACTCCCATGGGGCCGTATTCGTCGCCGTCGATCTTGAAAACGATGGTCGGTCCGCGGTTGCCCCATACAGCCAGGAATACGGAGTGGCGCGTCTGCGTGCGCAATTGACTGAGAAGGTCCTTGGCTCGTTCGACCAGGCTGGACTGTCGTAGCGCCGCGGAGCCGAGTTGCACGGCGAAGGGGCCGAGCCCGTAGCGGCCGGTAGCCGCGTCCCGCTCGACGACCCCTTCATGCAGGAAGCTCGTCAGGTAGAGATGCGCATTGCTGGCAGGCATGCCTACCCCTACAGCGATGTCCCGCAGAAGCAGTTTTTCCTGTGCCTGTTCCAAGAGCCGAAGAATCCGGAATCCGACTTCGATGGATTTGATGCGGCGCGGCTCCCGCGTAGTCGATTCGTCGTCCATGAGGGCAGTGTGTGGCGTGTGTCTTGACATACCAAGTTTAGCTCGTACAATAAATTTATACTTAGTATTATTAATTTATACATTGTATAAATTCGTGGAATGAACCGCGACCATTTCCCCAAGAGGATGGAGACATGAGGAAATTCCCCCGCCGTGGAGCGTGGCTGCTGATGTTTGCCATAGGGGGCGGGCATGCTGCCGCGACCTATCCCGAGCGTCCTTTGCGAATCGTCGTGCCGTTCGCGCCCGGTGGCGTTGCGGATGCGACAGCGCGGTTGATAGCCGCAGAAATGTCGGAAGAGCTCGGGCAATCGGTCGTCGTCGAGAATCGTCCAGGGGGGGCCGCCATCATAGGAACCACCCTGGTCGCCAAGGCACCGGCGGACGGCTATACCTTGTTGCTGGGCAGCACCAACATTTCAACCAATCCTGCGCTGTACAAGAAACTTCCCTACGACGCGGACAAGGAACTGACCCCGGTGGCGCTGGCGGTGGTGGTGCCCGGGGTGATCGTCACGCATCCCTCGGTCCCTGCCCGCAACCTGCCTGACCTCGTCCAATACGCGCGCCGAAATCCGGACAAGTTGAGCTATTCGTCGGTGGGGCTTGGAAGTTTCTCGCACCTGGCTGTCGAGCGGCTCGCCCAGCAGACCTCAACCAAGGTGGTACACGTTCCCTATAAGGGCTACGCCCCGGCCATCATGTCGGTGATCAGCGGCGAGACCCATTTCCTGATCAGCGATCTGCAGGGAGCCTTGCCGTATATCAAGGCCGGCAAGCTCAATGCGATGGCGGTGACAGGCAACAAACGTCTTGCCGTTCTGCCCGATGTCGCGACGGCTCAAGAGGCCGGCCTCAAGGATTACGAGGCGGTGGGATGGCTGGGCATCATGGCTCCGGCGGGTACTCCGCAACCCGTGATTGCAAGATTGAATGCAATCGTGAACAAGGCCATGCGCAGGCAGGACGTGTCCCAACGTTACCTCGAGCAGGGCTCGGAAACCTTCGACGGCAGCCCGCAGGACTTTCGCCGCTTCCTTGACGAGAACCGCCGCGGTTGGGAGCAGGTGATTCGCGCCGGCGGCATCACCGTCGATGCTTCCTGAACGGGACGGCTCATACCCTTCGAATCGGCCTGGCGACACTTTTCATCATCAAAGGATTTTCCATGCACATGTCTTCCATCTCCCGAGCGCCGAGGGTGGCCCTGGTCGGGGCTGGGATCGGCGGCCTGACCGCGGCGGCGGCCTTGCATCAGCGAGGCTTCGAAGTCTCGGTCTATGAGCGGGCTTCGCACCTCGGCGAGGTGGGGGCGGGATTGCAGATGGCGCCGAATGCGGTGAAGGTGTTGCGCGCGCTGGGCGTAGAAGAGGCTTTCGGACGCTTTGCCCCGGAGCCGTCCGTGCGTCTGTCCATCAAGTGGGACGACGGCACCGTGCGAGACCGCGTGCCATTGCCCGCGGCCATGCGGGCGCAATATGGCGCGAGCTATCACACCGCGCACCGCGCGGATCTTCACTCGCTATTGGCCAGCCTTGTGCCCGAAGGGACCATCCACACCGACGCGGAGTGCGCATCGGTCGAAAACACGAAGTCAGGGGCGGTCATCTCCTTGACGGATGGCCGGCAAGTCGAGGCCGATGTGGTGGTTGGCGCCGACGGTATTCACTCTCGGGTCGCGAGGTGTCTTTTCGGCGAACGCGAGGCGCGCTTCACGCACCAGATTTGCTGGCGCATCATTCTTCCCATGCAAGCATTGCGCGATGCGTCGGCGTCGCTGCCAGTCCCTCTGGATGGTTCCGAATATACGGGCTGGCTCGGGCCAACGGGGCATGTTCTTTTCTATCCGCTGCGCAAGGGAGAACTGCTCAACATTTTTGCCGGCCGAGTGGCCAAGGACGATTGGGCGGAAGAGAACTGGGCCGTGCCCAGCCGTATCGACGATATGCTGAAAGCCTATGCGGGTTGGCATCCGGGTATGCTCGATGTGATGTCGCGCGCGCAGGAAGTCTACAAGTGGGGAATCCGGGATCGTGACCCGTTGCAGGAATGGGGGCGTGGTCGGATCACATTGCTGGGCGATGCCGCGCATCCGATGATGCCGACGCTCGCACAAGGGGCCGCCGTCTCGATGGAGGACGGCTACGCCCTGGCGCATTTTCTCGACCACGGACGCGGCGATCTGGACAGCGCGCTGCTGGCTTATCAGCGCGAACGCCAACCGCGAGCCGCAAAGGTACAACTGCAGGCCCGCGATCAATTCCGCAATAACCAGTTGACGCCACCCCCGCCGCCGCTGCCGGTGGATTGGATCTATGGCTACGACGTTGCGAAGCTGCCTGTTTGAGATTTGCCAGAGTGCCGGCGTCTGGCACCCGCCAAAGCCATGGGCTTCATGAAGACGGCGCGCGGTGGAGCATCGTGCCCGCCGCGCTGACCGTCGACAGGATGGACTCGAATGCCTCGTGCGTCTGGTGCATCGCCGACGGCGAGGCCGGGTCGATCCACAGATAGCTGTAGTAATACATGCCCAGCAGCGCCTTGAGCCGGAAGCGCGAGTACGGCGCGAAGACGCCGGTCTTTTCGCCTTCGATCAGCGTTTCCTTCCAGATCCTCTCGTAGCTGGCGTGCAGCGCCAGCACCGCCTGGCGCCGGTCGTCGCTCAGGGACAGGGTTTCCCGGAAGCAGACGGCCAGTTCATCGCGATGGACGCCGATGACGTCGATGAGTTCGGCGCCCAGGCGCCGCAGCCGCAGCACCGGGTCGGCGACCTCGGCCTTGGCCTGCTTGGCCTGCTGGAGAAGCTTGGCCATGTAGCGCCGGCATATTTCCTCCAGCAAGTCTTCCTTGCTGGGGAAGTAGTGGTAGAACGCCCCGCGGCTGAGGCTCAGCGCCGCGCACAGTTCGCTCATGCCCACGGCATGGAACCCTCTGTGGGCGAAAAGCGCCGCCGCGCCGGCCAGGATACGGTCGCGGTTGGCGGCAAGCTCTTCGGTTTTCCTGTTCACCACGATGTGTTGGCGCATCGCCCCGTCGATATCAGCCGGAATTGTAATGGGAGCCGGGGTGGGCGCGGCGCGCCGGGTCATGTACACTCCGCCTGGCAGACCGACCGATCGGTCGGTCTGCCAGGGTTGAAGGCTGGGATCGATGGGATCCGGACGAGACAAGGAGGGGGCATGAATAATCGAGACAAATCAGGCCGCGCGCTGGCGGAGCCCGTCGAGGCGGCTGCCGGCGGCAGGCGGCAGTTCCTGGCGCGCAGCACCGCGGTGGCCACCTCGCTGGCGACCATGGCGCTGTCGGAGTCGGCCGTTGCCCAATCGGGCGCGGCCGCGGTTGCGCCCGACGTGGCGAAGAAGAATCTGCCGCCGAATGTGCCGGCATGGACGAAATCCCTGGGCGCGCCCACGGCCTCGCCCTATGGGGTGCCGTCCAAGTTCGAAACCGAAGCGACAAGAAAGCTGTACCCGGGCCTCAAGGAGCCGATGTCGGCCTACAGCACGACGCCGCTGCAGGAACTGGACGGCACCATCACCCCCAATGGCCTGTTCTATGAACGGCACCACGCGGGCGTGCCGGAGATCGACCCGCGGCAGCACCGCCTGATGATCCACGGGTTGGTGAAGAATCCGATGATCTTCGAGGTGCAGGAGCTGCGGCAGTTTCCCAGCGAAAGCCATGTCTATTTCCTCGAGTGTTCGGGGAACCCCTCGTTCCTGCCGCCCTATGGGAAGACCGCGGCCGAGGTGGCCGGCCTGGTCAGTTGCGCGGAGTGGACGGGGGTTCCGCTCAAGACCCTGTTGAATCGGGCGGGCCTGGATCCGAAGGCGAAATGGATCGTGGCCGAAGGCGCCGATGGTGCCGCTATGACACGCAGCATCCCGATCGAGAAATGCCTGGACGACGTGCTCGTGGCCTACAGCCAGAACGGCGAGCGGCTGCGTCCGGAGCAGGGGTATCCCATCCGGCTGTTCGTCCCGGGTTTCGAGGGGAACATGAGCATCAAGTGGCTGCGGCGCCTGCACGTGACGGACCAGCCGGGCTATACGCGGGAAGAAACGGCCAAGTACACGGACTTGATGGCCGACGGCCGCGCCCGCAAGTTCTCGTTCGTCATGGAGTGCAAGTCGATCATCACGTCTCCCTCGGGCACGCATCGCCTGACCCGCAAGGGAACGCACGAGATGCGGGGGATCGCCTGGAGCGGCCGTGGAAAGATCACGGCTGTCGATGTGTCCGTCGACGGCGGCAATACCTGGTATCCCGCCGCCTTGCAGGAGCCGGTGCGTTCCAAGGCGCTGACGGCGTTCCGCGCGCCGTTCGAGTGGAACGGCAAGGAACTGATGATCATGAGCCGGGCGATGGACGAAACCGGCTACGTGCAGCCCACGCTGGAGCAGCTCATCTCGGTCAGGGGGAAGGTTTCCTTCTACCACAACAACTCGGTTCAACCATGGCGGATCGCCGCCAGCGGGGAGGTGACCAATGGACGCGCGTAACGCCTTCATCGCCGCAGGCATCGGGTTCTGGGCGGCGCTGGTTCCGGCCGCGAGCCAGGCCGGCTACGAGAACCTCGGCCGCCATTTGAGCAAGGAAGAACTTGCCGGCTGGGACATCGACGTGTCGATAGACGGCAAGGGGCTGCCACGCGGAAAGGGGACCGTGTCCCAGGGGGAAAAGGTCTACCAGGCCATGTGCGTGGCCTGCCACGGCGTGAAGCTGGAGGGTGGGCTGGGGCCCGCGCTGGCTGGTGGCGTGGGCAGCCTGACCACCGACAAGCCGCTCAAGACCATCGGCAGCTATTGGCCCTACGCCACCACGCTGTTCGACTACATCCGCCGGGCGATGCCGTTCCAGGCGCCCCAGTCGATGTCCAACGACGACGTCTACGGCGTGACGGCCTACCTGCTGCACAAGAACGGCATTCTGCCGGCGAACGCCACGGTGGACGCCGCCAGCCTGGCCAAGGTCAAGATGCCCAATCGCGACAATTTCTATGTCGATGATCGCCCCGACGTGAAGGCGGGCCGTTGCATGAAGGACTGCCTTTCGAAGAAATAGGCATGCCCCTGCCGGCCATGGGCGGGCGCTAAGCGGAAGCAGAGGACGCGCGGGGCGCCGCCGTCCTCATTCCGTATCTCATCACGCCCACGACGCACAGCAGGACGATCAGCACCCCGCCCAGCGCGACCAGCGCCCGGCCCAGGGGGCCCAGCACCTTGCCCGAGTGGACCGGATACTGCCAGACCAGGAACCGGTCCACCGGCGTGCCGCTGGCATAGCCGAAGCGCCCCGCCAATTCGCCGGTCCTGTCGTCGATGAAGACCTGTTCATAGCGCACGCGCAAGGCGGACTCGCGCAGGTCTTTTTCCTTGAACGCGACCCGGTACATGCCGCGCGACGCCAGGTGTCCGAAGTACCAGGGCTCGTAGTCCCGGGTGCCCTCCGGCAATAGCGCCCGCGCCAGGGCGACGCTCTGCCGGGGGCTGATGGCAGATGCGGTCGAAGGCGCCGCCGCCGGCGCCCGCGTCGTGACCGGATGCGGGCTGACCGGCCCGAACAGGCTGGCAATCGGCTTGAAGACCTCGTTGCCCAGTCCGAGGTAGACGCCCGTGAAGGCGATGGGCAGGGCCACCAGCAGTGTCCACAGGCCGATGGTGCGGTGCAGGTCGTTCACCAGCTTCAGTCCGCGCGCATCCAGACTCATGCGCCAGGCGGAGCGCCACGGCCGTCCGGGGCGGGTGGGCAGGGTCAGGTACAGGCCCGCCAGCGAGATCAGCAGCCAGGCGACGCTGACCCATCCGAGCAGGCGGTTGCCCCATTGGCCGGGCAGGGCGAGGTTCCGGTGGAAGCGGTTGAGCCAGGGCATCAGGTGGGCACGATCCCAGTTCCAGGCACCCCACTTGCGCGTTCCCAGGATGCGGCCGGACGCGGGGTCGACGAACATGCGGTCGAAGTCGATGGCCGGACCCGTGGCGCCGGGCCGGGCTTCGACCTGGACTTCGCTGGCCTGGCCCGGCGGCGTGTCCAGCGGCAGTTGCGTCACCCGGATGCGGCCATCCTGGGATTCGATGCGTGCCAGCAGCGTGTCGAAGGGCAGGGCGGGGCGCGTGTCGCCGGTCTTGAACAGCGCCGGATTCAGCCAGGCATCCAGTTCGTGCTCGAAGGCGATCAGGCTGCCCGTCAGGGCCGTGGCCGCGACGAACAGGGCGATGGCGAGGCCGCACCAGCGGTGCAGCCCTCGAACGAACGCTTTCACCGCGCTACCACGTGTGGGCGTAGCTGATCTTCAGGACCGTGCCGGCCGCGGGCAGGTGGCTGGTGTTGTTGTTGCTGCGCAGGAGCTGGCTGTAGAGCGGGTAGTAGTGGCGATTGAACAGGTTCTCGATGCCCAGCGAGACCCGGTTCTTCGCGTCGATCCGCCAGTGGCTGACCAGGTCCACCGTGGTGTAGCCCTTGGCGTCGTAGCGTCCGAAGCTGGTCTGGCCGTTCAGGCGGTAGTCCCGGGACGCGTACGAGGTCATCTGGATCCGGTGGCTCCAACTGCTGTTGGGGCGGTACTCGGCATAAGCCGTCAGCTTCAGCGGCGGGATCCGGAAGCCGGTCATGTCCTGGTAGGCGCCGGCGTTCTGGGGAAGCTCGCGGCCTTTCATCCAGGTGAAGCTGCCGCCCGCGCTCCAGCGGTCATCGTCGCTGAAGTAGTCGAGGCTGGCTTCCACGCCGTGGATCTTTTCCTTGGTCCTGAGCAGGGTCAGCCCGTTGTTGAAGCTCTGCACCGCTCCCAGGTCGGACCGCGACTGGAAGACGCTCAGGCTGGTCCGAAGGTTCTCGAAACGGCCGCGCCAGCCCAGCTCGTAGGTGTCGGTCTTGATGGGCTTCAGGTTGGAATTGCCGATGTTGAAGCTGGGCGTGGCATTGCGCAGGACGACGCCGATGTCGGGCAGTTCGAAGCCCTGGCTGTACGACGCATAGAGTTCCTGGCCCTTGACCGGGGTGAAGACGGTGCCCAGGTTGAAGGTCCAGGCGCCATAGTTCACCGCGCCTCCCGCCACCGGCTGGGGATTGGCGACGCGCGATTGCGACAGGGGCGTGAAGTCGTCGAAGCTGGCCCGGGAGCGCTCGTAGCGGGCGCCGCCCTCGACGGACCAGCGGTCGTTGAACTTGTGCTGGGCCTGGGCGAAGGCGCCCAGGCTGCGCGTCGTGAGCGGCGGCATGTACATCACGCGGCCGGTCTTCCTGAACACCAGGCCGCCGCTGGCGTCATAGGCCGCGGGGTCGAAGATGTCGAGCGGCATGTCGGTCCGCTCGTGGTTGAAGTCCGCGCCCCAGACCAGCAGGGTGTTCCGGTCCTGGCCCAGCGGCGTCTTCACCGTCAGCCGTCCGCCGAAGACCTTCGAGTTCTGCATGGCCTGGTCGACGTTGCCGCCGCGGACAGGAACGGCGCGCGCGTCGAAGGGGGAGAAGCGCGTGAAGAAGTCGCGGTAGTAGAGCTGCGCGGCCAGCGTGCTGCCCGCCACGTTCCTGTTCTCGTAGTCCAGGCCCAGTATGGTGTTCTGGATCTGGTTCTGCTTGTCGAGCTGGAGCCCCTTGATGGACTTGGCCGGCACGGATCCGGGGGGCAGCTTGGCCACCGACGGGTCCGAGGCGTACTTCGTGTCCTGCCTGGCGTCGTAGCGGCTGGCCGACAGTTGCAGCCGCTGGTCCTCGGCCAGCTTGAATCCCACCTTGGCCGAGGCGTTGTAGATGTTGGCGTCGAACATGTCGCCCTGGCTGGGCTCCGGCGCGATGCGATGCCCGTCCCCGTCGTAGGAGCCACCCACGTGCCGTGCGCCCAGGCTGACGGAGTAGTCGACCACGTCGCCGCCGCCCGACAGGTAGTGCTGCACTTCGCCGCCCAGTCCCGCGCTGCCCAGCCGGGACAACGGCGTCACGCCGCTGACGATGGTCTCGGCCTTGGTTTCGCCCGCCGGGCGCTTGGTGCGGATGGAGACGATGCCGCCGGCGGCGCCGCTTCCGTAGATGGCGCTGCTGCCTCGGAGCACCTCGATCTGTTCGATGTCGGCGGGATTGACGTTGGCGAGGTTCCGGGATGAGTCGCGATTGGTGTTCAGCGGAACGCCATCGACCAGCACCAGCATGTTCCGGCCGCGCAGGGTCTGGCCGTAGTCCGTGATGGTATGGCTGGAATCGGCCATGCCGGGGACGGCCTTGCTCAGCATCGTCGCCAGGCTGTCGGAACCCTGGCGCAGCTGCTGGATTTCCTCGCCTTCCAGCACCGTGACCTGCCTGGCGGGCGCCGTGAGGTTGTTTTGCGTGCGGGCGCTGACGGTGACGGTGGCGAGTTCCGTCGTTTCGGTGGCGGCCGCTGCCGCCTCGGCCGCGCGCACGCCAGGAACGGGCTCCAGGGCGTAGTTGCCTTCCCCCATCTGCCGCAACCGCAGGCCGCTTTGCTCCAGCAGCCGCGCGAAACCGTCCTCGACGGAGAACGAGCCGGACAGGCCCGGGGTGCTCATCCCGCGCAACCGGGCCGAGTCGACGCTGAGATTGACGCCGGCCTGGGCCGCGAATTGCATCAGGGCGGGCTCCAGCGGTCCGGCGGGGATGCGATACGCCTTCTGCACCTGGCCGGCGGCGGGCGTGGCGGCATGAGCAGCCTGGCCATGGAAGGCCAGGACGCTCATGCCCAGGACGGCGGCAAGGCGGCGCGAAGGCCGCGGGTGGCGGGCGCGGTGTTGGGGCATGTCGTGGAATCCTCGTGACTGTCGTGGGCCGTTGAAGAGAGGCTCAGTGGATATGACAGGCGAGATTCAAAAACCGGACAGGGAACCTAGCGGCGGGCCACCCTGACCCAGTAGCGGGTCCGTTCTTCGGTCCGTACGGGCAGCGTACGGGTCAGGAGATCCAGGACGCGGGCGGTGTCATTGACCTGGAAGCTGCCGGAGACCCGCAGGTCCGCGGCGTCCGGGGCGCATTGCAGGACACCGGGCCGGTAGCGCGCCAGCTCGGCCAGGAAGTCCTCGAGCCGCATGTCGTGCGCATAGAGCACGCCATGGGTCCACGCGTCCGCTTCGGAGGGAAGCGCCGCCACGGCACGGACCGCCTGGCTGTCGAATTCGGCGCGTTCCCCGGCCTGGACGACGGTGCGCTGCGCGGACCGGGCGGAGGTGATGCCGACCGCTCCGTCCAGCACCGAAAGGGTGGTGCCCTGTTCGTGCATGCGCACGATGAAGCGCGTGCCCAGGGCCTGCATTTCGCCATCCCCGGTCTGGACGATGAAGGGCTGGTCCGCGTACCGGGCCGAATGGGCAGTCTCCACCAGGATCTCTCCGGCATGCTGGCGCACCCGCCGGAACGTGCCATCGAAGTCCGCGCTGACGGCCGTGGCCGTGTTCAGCAGGATGCGGCTGCCATCGGCCAGCGTGACCGACCGGCGTTCTCCGGTGGCGGTCCTGAACTCCGCATTCCAGGCTTGCCAGGGAAGGCGGCGATACGCCAGCCAGCCCAGCGCCGGCGCACCGAGCGCCAGCGCGGCGGTCTTGAGGAATTGCCTGCGGCCGGCCGCGCGACGGGGCCTGCCCAGCACGGCCATGCCCATCGGGGCGGGCACGGCGCTCATTCGTTCCTTCAGGCGCTCGGCCTGTTGCCAGACGTGTTCGTGGATGGCGCTCTGGCCGCGCCAGCGCATGAGTTCCGCGTGTTCCGATTCGCTGAAGTCGGACGCGTGCCGGCGCGCGAGCCAGTGCGCGGCTTCGTCCAGGATGCGCGCGTCGACGGCGGTCATGTCTTGTTGGCCAGCATGACCTGCAGGCATTGCCTGAAACCCTGCGCCATGTAGCGGGTAACCGTGCGCACGCTGACCTGCATGTGCGCGGCGATTTCCTCGTAGGACAGGCCTTCCAGCTGGGACAGCAGGAAGGCCGTGCGGGCCTTGGCCGGCAGCTCGTCCAGCAGCGCGTCCAGTTCCTCCAGCGTTTCCAGCAGGATGGCCCTGGCTTCCACCGATGGCACGGTGTTCTCGGGCAAGAGGTGCAGGGATGCCAGGTAGGCCTGTTGCAGCGACTGGCGTTCGAGGTGGTTGACGACCAGGCGCTTGGCCACCGTCGTCAGGTAGGCCCGGGGTTCGCGGATGTCCTGGATGGCGTGCGTCCTGGCGCCCGCCCAGATGCGGGTGAAGGTGTCCTGGGCGATGTCCGCGGCGTCGGAGCGATTGCCCAGCTTTCTTTGCAGCCACGCAACCAGCCATTGGCTGTGCTGGACGTAGATGCCGCCGAGCGCTTGACTGGCGGCACTGTCGGCAGGTCGGGACACGCGTTCCCCTTACAGGGTCAAGGAAATTCTCCTATTTTCTCACAAAATGATATCGATTCGCATTATTGTTCTTGCAGTGCGGCCAGCAGGGTTGCGGCGGGGCTATACTCGCCGGCGAAAAAAGAACCGTAATGAAACGGTTCCATGGGGGAGCAGCCATGACGGCTGGAATTTTCGCCATTGTCAGCCTGTTGACCGTATTTGCCGCCTTCCTGTCGGGCGTATTCGGCATGGCGGGCGGCATGGTGCTGATGGGCGCCTTGCTGTTGCTGATGCCGGTCTCGGCGGCCATGGTCGTGCAAAGCGTGGCCTTGCTGGCGTCGAACGTCTGGCGCGCGGTGCTGTGGCGCGCGCATACCGATTGGCGGATCGTGGGGCGTTTCGCCATGGGGGCCGCCGTCGCGTTTGCGCTGATGTTCAGCGTCCGGTTCGTTCCCAGCCGCAGCCTGGCGCTGATCGTGCTGGGGTTGAGCCCTTTCATCGCGCTGGCGGTGCCGGCCCGCCTGGCGCCCCAGGCGGAGCGGCGCATGGCCGCGGAAATATGCGGCTTCGTGTGCCAGGTCATGCATCTGCTCAGTGGCGTCACTGGGCCGCTGCTGGATATTTTCTTCGTGCGCTCGACCACCATGGACCGCCGGACCGTGGTGGCGACGAAGGCAACGTGCCAGGTGCTGGGACATGCCTCGAAGCTGGCGTATTTCGGCGGCGCGCTGGGCGCGGCGGAGCTGTCGGCCCAATGGTGGCACTGGGTGGCGATCATCGGGTGCGCCGTGGTCGGCACCTCGTTGAGCCGGGCCGTGCTCGAACGCATCACCGACGCGCAGTTTCGCCGCTGGACCCGGACGATCGTGCTGGGAATCGGGACCGTCTACCTGATCCAGGGCGTGGCGTCCATGATGTAGCTGGCGCGCCGCAGCCTTCCTAGCCTGCCTCCACCATGAAGCCGTCGAAGAACCCCGCCAGTTCGGCGTGGGCATCCAGCGGCAACACGTGCGCCACGTACTGGTCCGGCCGCACGATCACCACGCAGCCGCGCCGGCGGTCGATGCCGCGCATGTCGAAGATGTCCTGGCCGCTCTTGAGGTCGGGGCAGAACATTTTCTCGTAGTCGATCAGCCCATGGCGGCCCTTGCGCGGCAGCAGGAAGGACGGCATGGTTTCCAGCGCCAGCGTGCGATGGCCCTGCTGGAAGACCGCGCGCACATCGATCACGGCGTCGACGTCGGCCCCTGCGGGCGTGTATTTGCGGATCGGCGACTGGCTTGATCCGGCCAGGAAACGGCACAGTTCCCCGATGGCCGAGGACGGCGCGGCGGGGTCCGCGGCATCGGCGAAGGCGAACACGCGCCAGCGGCCGTCGGCCTTGACCGCGTGGCCCAGGTGCATGGGCTTGGCGTCGGCCAGGCGGATGACCGGGGCCGAGTGGAAGCGCATGCCGATGGTCAGGCCGCGCGCCAGTTCCTGGTGGGTCGGCTCCGCGCTGATGATGGACGGGTAATAGCGGGTTTCGGTGCCGGCGGTGAAGCGGCCCTGTTTGACGAAGTAGCGCTGGAATTCGGCCGGGTCGATGCCTTCGCTGTCGTCCCTGGAAGGATCCTTGGGCGCGGCGCTGAACATCTTGGCGAACTCGCGATCGAAGTCGATCAGTTCCTTGGCGACGGTCTGGCGTTCCTTGGAATAGGTATGCAGGATCTGGGGCGTGCTCTGGCCGCGCAGGACGGCGGCGAGTTTCCAGCCCAGGTTGAAGCCGTCCTGCATCGAGACGTTCATGCCCTGGCCCGCCTTGGGGCTGTGGGTATGGCAGGCGTCGCCGGCGATGAAGACCCGTGGCAGGCGGGCGTGTTCTTCCTGTTCGGGCACGTCGTCGAACTTGTCGCACAGGCGCTGGCCGATCTCGTACACGGACCACCACGCGACCTCTTTCACGTCCAGGGTGTAGGGGCGCAGGATGCGCTGGGCGGCGGCGATCAGGCGGTCGGACGTGATCTGCCGGCTGGCGACGCGCTCGTTCTCGTTCAGCTTGTCGAGTTCGATGTACAGGCGCACGAGGTAGCCGCCCTCGCGCGGGATGATCAGCACGCTGCCTTCGCTGGCCGAGTGGATGGCCGACTTGATGCGGATGTCGGGGAAGTCGGTGACGGCCAGCACGTCCATCACGCCCCAGGCCTGGTTGGCGGATTCGCCGTGCAGCGCGCGTCCGAGCGATTTGCGCACCGCGCTGTGGGCGCCATCGCAGCCGACCGCGAAGCGGGCGCGCACGGTCTCGACCTGGCCTTCGTGTCCGGCATCGGTGCGTTCGAAGCGCGCCGTGACCGGGTGGGTGGGCGTGCCGCCGGCCGGGGATTCGGCAACGGCCAGGTCCAGCAGGCGGCGCGAGTAGTGGGGCTCGAGCCGCGACGGCGCGTTGCGCATGACGTCCAGGTAGAAGTCGTGGACGCGGGCCTGGTTCAGGATCACGTGGGGGAACTCCGAGAGTCCGTCCTCGGTGTCCTGGATGCGGCCGCTGCGAACGATGTGGTCGCGCTGTTCGTCGTCGGGCTTCCAGAACGAGGTCTCGTTGACCCAATAGGCTTCCTTGAGCACGCGCCGGCTGAAGCCGAAGGCCTCGAACATCTCGACCGTGCGGCAGGCGATGCCGTCGGCCTGGCCCAGTCGCAGGGGACCGGGTTTCTGTTCGACGATACAGGTCTTGAGGTCGGGAAAGGCCGCCAGTTGCGTGGCCAGGGTCAGGCCGGTGGGGCCGCTGCCCACGATCAGGATGTCGACCTCGTCCGGCAGCGCGTCGGCGCGCGGGCCCGCGGCGTGCCCGGCAGGTTCGGAGATTTCAGGGTCGCCGGGCTTGAACCCGTTCAGATGGAATTGCATGGCGCATCGGATTCGGCAAAGTGACCCTGTCATTATCTCAGTTATCCCCCCGGGTGTTTCGTATAGACTGGGCAACGGTACGAGTTCTTTCCTACGGCTTCGGCATCCACAGGGAAACCATGACCCACGACGATATTCAGCTTCTGGTGGCCGCCCTGATCAGCGTGCTGGCGCTGGTCGGGCTCATCGTGTCGCGGCTGCGGCTGCATCCCTTGCTGGCGCTGCTGGTGGTGTGCGTGGGGGTGGGGTTCGCCACCGGCATGGCGCCCGACACCCTGGTCAAGGCCATCACCAACGGGGCGGGCAAGACGCTCGGAGCCGTGGGCGTCGTCATCGCCCTGGGGGCGATGCTGGGCAAGGTGCTGGCGGACACCGGGGTGACGGACGGATTGGCCGGGGCCATCCTGACGAAGGCGTCGCCATCCAGCATTCCATGGGCCATGGCGCTGGTGGCCTTCATCGTCGGCATCCCCATGTTCTTCGAGGTGGGTCTGGTGGTGCTGCTGCCGCTGATCTTCAGCGTGGCCCGCAAGCTGGAGGAGCAGAAGGCCATCAAGGGCTCCGCCTACGTCTACGTGGGCGTGCCGGTCATCGCCGCGCTGGCGTCCATGCACGGCATGGTACCGCCGCACCCCGGGCCCCTGACCGCCATCGCCACGCTCAAGACCAGCGTGGGCGCCACCATGATCTACGGTTTCATCGCGGCGATACCCTCGATCGTGCTGGGTGGCCCGGTCTATGCCCGCTTCATCGCGCCGCGGCTGACGGTGCGGCCCGACCAGGCGCTGGTGGACCAGTTCTCGGTGGGCAAGGCGGACCCCGGCCGGCCGGTCGGGATCGGGCTGGGCGTGCTGGTGGCGCTGCTGCCGGCCATCCTGATGCTGGTGCACGCGCTGGCCGAGATGCTGGTGCCCAAATCCTCGTTCACCTTCAAGATGGCGGCTTTCCTGGGCAATCCCATCATCGCGATGCTGATCGGCGTGCTGTTCGCGGCCATCGTGCTCGTCTACGCGCGGCACGGCGACGCCGAGAAGCTGCGCGATGCGCTGGGCGCCAGCCTGAAGCCGGTGGCCGGCATCCTGCTCATCATCGCCGGCGGCGGGGCGTTCCAGCAGGTGCTGACGGACGCCAAGGTGGGCGATGCCATCGTGCACCTGACCCAGGCCTTCGCGCTGCCGCCGCTGGTACTGGGGTGGATGATCTCCATGCTGCTGTCGGTCTCCACCGGCTCGGCCACGGTGGGCATCGTGGGCGCCTCGGGCCTGCTGGCGCCGCTGGCCGGCGCCGACCCGACGCTGAACCTGCCGCTGCTGGCCCTGTCGATCGGCTGCGGATCGCTGTTCTTCAACTACGCGAACCACGCCGGCTACTGGATGGTGAAGGAGTCCTTCGGCATGACCATGGGCGAGGCGACGAAGACGATCTCGGTGGTGCAGTCCATCGTGGCCGTGGTCGGCCTGGCCATGGTGCTGCTGATGAACCTGCTGCCGCCGCTGGCGTAGCGCGGCGGCCTTCCCGCCTTATATTTCCACCTTATATTTTGCGCCGCAGCACGATGGGCTTGCCGCCGTAGGCCCGCTTGCTCATCCAGGCGGCCAGCGCCGCGTCCAGGTAGTCGGCATGGCCGGGGAACCACTGGAACAGGTGCAGGGCGAAGTCGTGCACCAGCGCCACGTCGGCCTGCCCGCTCAGGAACAGTTCGCGCACCTCGCGGGTGGATTTCATGACCGCTTCGTGTTCCTGCACGTGGCAGTCGGACGGCGGGAAGTCGGTGGTACGCATCCACTCTTCTTCCTGGCCGAAGTGCGATTTCACGTGTTCCTCGAACGCGTCCAGCGCGGCCGGCGCGGAGTCCTGGGTACAGGTCAGCAGCCGGAAGGCGACGTCGTAGAACTCCTTGTGCGACTCGTCCATGGGGTGGAATCCGAGCAGCCGGGCATCGGACCAAAGAAAGCTGGTGTCGCTTTCCGGGCGAGGAGCGCTGTCGTCGCGCAAAGTCGGTTCTTGCTTCATGGGGCTTCTGGGTAGTATCGACAAGCAGGTGGACATGGTACCCCGCTTTTGGGGGCAGCCGGGCAGCGAAGCCTCCCGCCCGGCTGCCCGGCCGTCAGGCCGGGACGGTGCCCATCAGCTCTTCCTTGCGCGTTGCCATCATGTCCGCCGCTTCCCGCAGGTCGATCTTCTTGCTGACGATCTTGGGAAACAGTTCCTCTTCTTCTTCCTTGACGTGATGGTTGATGTATTCGCCCAGGACGGTGACCTTGGCATCGTACATCTCGTCGGTGGGCTTCATCGCCTGGATCTGCGCGATCAATTCCTTGGCGCTGGCATGCTCCACGACCGCCTCGTCCAGCAGGTCTGCAAAGGGTTCCCCGCCTTCCTGCCGGACCAGGGGATAGAAGATTTCCTCTTCCAGCTTGGTATGGATGGTCAATTCTTTACAGACCGTCTGGGCGATTTCTTCCTTTTCCGCGTCGGATCCCGCGTCCTTGAACTGCTTGAACAGCTTCTTGGCATTGCGATGGTCGTCCAGCAACAGGCTCAGGGCGGCCTTTTGCGGGGCCGGTATGGTCGATTTGTTCATAAGGGTTTCTCCAGAGTGCCCCTCTCACTGAGGTGGGGACCCTTAGCAAACGCCGTGCCCGCTACTCCTGGAACACGCTGGCCGCGACCGCCCGCAGCCATTTGCAGCCTGGATCGCGGTGATAGCGCTCGTGCCAGTACTGGCGCACCAGGTAGGACGGCAGATCGAACGGCACCGCCAGGTAGCGGATCGTTCCGTGGGCGGCCAGGATGCGAGCCAGGTGGATGGGGGCCAGCGCGAGCAGGTCGGTCCTGGCGACGATTTCCTCCAGGCCCAGGAAGGACGGTACCCACAAGGCCGTCTTGCGGACGATGCCGGCGTCGTCGATCGCCTTGTCCAGCAGCCAGTGGGCCGTGCCGGTGGTCATCACGGCCACGTGGGACTCCGACAGGAACTGGGATTTCGTCAGTTTCGCCTTGACGCGCGGATGGCCGGCACGGACCAGGCAGACATAGTGTTCGCTGAACAGCGTCTGCTGGTGGAAACCCGCCTGCATGCTGGTCGTGTAGCCCATGGCCAGGTCGGCATCCCCGGTTTCCAGGCGGCGCGGCGTGTCCGGATCCAGGTCTCGTATCTCCAGGCGTACGTGGGGGGCGATCTCGGCCAGGCGGTTCAGCAGACGGGCCAGGACGACCATCTGGCCGGTGTTGGTCATGCAGATGCGGAACACCCGGTCGGACGTGGCGGGATCGAAGTCCGGGTCCCGGCCTTCCGTACCGTCGAACAGGGCGAGCGCGCCCTGCACCGCGGAGGTGAGCGAGGCGGCGCGGGGCGTAGGCACCATGCCGGCGGACGTGCGCACGAACAGCGGGTCCTTGAAGTGCCGGCGCAGCTTGCCCAGCCGGATGCTGACCGACGGCTGGCTCAGGCCCAGTTCGTCGGCCGTGGCCGATACGGTGCCGGTCTGGCCCAGGGATTGCAAAAGGCGCAGGTCCGTCAGGTCGAGTTTGCTCATGGAGGGCGAGAAAGGGATATTGTATTTTTAAATATGATGAATAAATTCTAGTCGATTGACGCAATAGTGAGGCATCCCTAGTCTTCCTGCCTGACATTCCTGCAAGGAGACATCCATGCTGCTTTGCCGCTTCGACGCGGACCGGCTGGGGCTGGTGGAAGGGGACCGGGTCCGCGACGTCACGCCCGCTCTTGCCGTCCTGCCCGCCCATACCTATCCGCTGCCGCCCTTCGACCCGCTGATCGCCAACCTGGACGTGGTCCGGCGCTGCATCCGCGACCTGTTGCCGGGGGCGCCCAGCCTGCATTTGAAGGACGTTTCCCTGCTGAGCCCGGTGGCCAGCCCGGGCAAGATCATCGCGGCGCCGGTCAACTACCTGAAGCACCTGGACGAAGCCCGGAGCGATGCGCAAATCCATCATCGCAACCAGGTCGGCGAAATCCAGCGCGTGGGCCTGTTCCTGAAGGCCACCAGTTCCCTGGTCGGTCCGGCCGCGGGGGTCGCCCTGAAGCATCCGGATCGCCGCAACGACCACGAGGCCGAGGTGGTGGTCGTGATCGGCCGGCGCGGCCGCGACATTCCCGCCGCGCGGGCGTACGAGTACATCGCCGGCTATTGCGTGGGGCTGGACATGACCACCCGCGGGCCGGAGGAGCGCAGCCTGCGCAAGTCCATCGATACCTATTCGGTCCTGGGACCATGGATGGCGACGCCCGACGAAGTACCGGATCCGGCCAACCTGGATTTCTGGCTGACCGTGAACGGCCAGCCGCGCCAGCGGGCCAATACCCGGGACCTCGTGCTGGGGATACCCGAGCTGATCGAGCTGGCCTCGTCGTTCTACACGCTGCATCCCGGCGACCTGCTGTTCACGGGGACGCCGGAAGGCGTCGGGCCGGTCGAGGCGGGCGACGTCATCGACGTCGAGGTGGCCGGCGTGGGCCGGATGACGGTGGCCGTGCGCCAGGCGCAGGCGGGAGACCCGGCATGAGCGCGGACGATACATCCAGGGTCCTGGTGGCGGGGGGCGGCATAGGCGGTCTGGCAGCGGCGCTGGCGCTGGCGCGCACCGGGCGCCCGGCGACGGTGTTCGAGCAGGCCGAGACCTTCAAGGAAATCGGCGCCGGCATCCAGCTGGGCCCCAACGCCTTCCATACTTTCGATGCGCTGGGCATCACCGACAAGGTGAACCGGCTGGCCTCGTTTCCCGACGACATCGTCGCGATGGACGCGCTGTCCGGCGAACGGTTGGTCCAACTGCCCGTCGCCCGCCTGTTCCCGCAACGCTTCGGCCGGCCCTACGGACTGATCCACCGCGCGGATTTGCATGCGGTCCTGCTGGAAGCCTGCCGCGAAAGCGGGCGCGTCACGCTGCATGCCGCCACCAAGGTGCAGGACTACGAGGACACGCCGGACGGCGTCGTGGTCCGTACCCAACGTGACGAGACGTTCACTGGCGCGGCCCTGATCGGCGCCGACGGGCTCTGGTCCACCATCCGCGTGGGCATCGTGGGCGACGGCAAGCCCCGCGTCTCGGGCCATATCGCCTACCGCGCGGTGCTGCGCGCCGACGAAGTGCCCGACAGCAATCGGCTGAACGCGATGGTGGTCTGGATGGGGCCCAAGTATCACCTGGTCCACTACCCCCTGCGCGGCAACGAGCTGTTCAACCTGGTGGCCGTGTTCCACAGCGATCGCTACGAGGACGGCTGGGATACCTACGGCGACCCGGAGGAACTGCACCTGCGCTTCCAGGGCGCGCATCCCCTGGTCCTGGGCATGCTCGAGAAGATCGAGTCCTGGCGCATGTGGGTGCTGTGCGACCGCGAACCCGTGGCCAACTGGAGCAAAGGGCGGGTCACGCTGCTGGGCGATGCCGCGCATCCGATGCTGCAATACCTGGCGCAGGGCGCCTGCATGGCGATGGAAGATGCCGTGTGCCTGGCCGGCAAGGTGCAGGCCCATCGGGGCGACATGGCCGCCGCGTTCCTGGACTACCAGCAGGCGCGCTACCTGCGCACCGCCCGCACGCAGCTGACGGCGCGGCTCTATGGGCATGCCTACCACGCCGCGGGCGCCACGCGCGACTTGCGCAACGCGTTCCTGGGCGCCAGGACGGCGGAGCAGACCATGGAAAGCATGGCCTGGATGTACGACCCGAAGGAGATTCCGCGATGACGGACGACATGCGCGCGCGGCGCGAGGCGTTCTACGGCCGCATCGACGCCAGCCATTGCACGCCGCTGTGGGAAGTGCTGCACGGCCTGATCACGCCCACGCCGTCCACGCCCTGCCAGCCTTGCCATTGGCCGTGGGCAACCATGTGGCCCTACCTGCGGGACGCGGGCAACCTGATCAGCGCCGAAGAGGCCGAGCGCCGGGTCCTGGTGCTGGAGAACCCGGGGCTGCGCGGCCGGTCCCGCATCACGCACAGCCTGTATGCGGGGCTGCAGCTCATCCTGCCCGGCGAAGTGGCGCCGCCGCATCGCCACTCGCAGTCGGCCATGCGTTTCGTCCTGCAGGGCAAGGGCGCCTATACGGCGGTGGACGGACGCCGGATCGCGATGGAGGAGGGGGACTTCGTCATCACCCCGTCGTGGGCCTTCCACGACCACGGCAATCCCTCCGACGAGCCCATGGTCTGGCTGGACGGGCTGGACGTGCCCATCGTGGAACTGTTCGACGCGCAATTCATGGAGAAGGGCGAGGCCGCGCCGTTGGGGCAGGGCGGCGATGGCGCGGACAACCTGGCGGCCTTCGGCGCGACGATGAAGCCGGTGGGTTTCGAGCCGGCCAGCCGGACCTCGCCGCTGTGCTGGTACCCGTACGCGCGCAGCCGCGAGGCCTTGCTGGCCTTCGCGCGGTCGCAGGCGCCGCATCCGTGCTGGGGCCACAAGCTGCAATACGTCAACCCCGTCACCGGCGGGTGGCCCATGCCGACCATGGGTACGTTCCTGCAGTACCTGCCGGCCGGTTTCGACGGCGCGGCCTATCGTTCGACCGACGCCACCGTCTATGCCGTGCGAGAAGGCAGCGGGACGTGCCGCATAGGCGGACGGGAACTGCGCTTTGGCCAGCGCGACGTGTTCGTCTGCCCGTCATGGATGCCCTACACCCTGCATGCGGATGCCGATACCGTCCTGTTCAGTTTCTCGGACCGGCCGGCGCAGCAGAGCCTGGACATCTGGCGCGAGCAGGCGGGCTGAGGGCCGCGGTCACATCGAGACCGCGGCGCGTTCGAACAAGGTGGACAGATAGGCCGCCGCCGGCGTCAAGGGTACGCCGGCGCGCGAGATCTGCACGATGTCCGGGCCCTCGATGTGCTCGCGCACCGGGATGGCCTCGATCACCCCTTCGAACAGGCGGGCCTGCAGCCACTGCCGCGGCAGCATGGCGAGCGCATCGGTCGAGCTGAGCAGCGCCGCCACGCCCACCATGGATTCGGCCTGGGTCATGGGCACCGGCGGGGGCAGCCCCTGGCTGGCGAAGGCATCCTCGAATTCGGCCTCCACGCGTTCGCGCACGCCCGTCAGGACCCAGTCCTCGTCGACCAGTTCCGCCAGGCTGGTGGCGTGGCGCCGGGGATGGCCCTTGCGGCCCACGACCACCCGGTCATTGTGGAACAGCAGGTCCACCTTGTAGCCGTCGCCGATGGGGCGCGCGGGCCGGGGACCGATGAAGAAATCCAGGGTACCGTCCTGCAGGCGGCCTTCCAGCATGGAGAAGAAGCCTTCCATCATGCGCAGCCGCACGCCTGGATATTTCTTGCGGAACCCCTGGTGCGCCCGCGCCGCCATGACCAGCCAGACCGCGCTGGACAGGCCGACGGTGACCGTGCCCGATGGGGTGCCCAGCAACTGCGCCACTTCTTCGCGCCCGCGCTGGAGTTCCGCCATGGCGGCGTGCGCGCGGCCGTAGAAGGCCTGGCCGATGGGGGTCAGCACCACGCCGCGCGCGTGCCGCTCCAGCAGGGGCGTGCCCAGTTCGCCTTCCAGTTCGCGCAGGCTGCGGGTCAGGGCGGGCTGGGCCAGGCCCAGCGCCCGCGCGGCGCCGCGCACGCTGTGCGCGTCGGCGATGGCGACGAAGTCGCGCAGGTGGTGCAGTTTCATGTCGATAACGCCTAGGTATCGATGGAAGGATTTTGCCATCTTTCTGTAAGCACTGACCTTACCTAGACTCGTCTCCGACAACAAGTACCCCATTACGGAGACAAACCATGACCCTAGCCAGATTCGCGGCAACCCTGTTCTGCGCCATGGCATTGCAGCCCATGGCCGCCGGCGCGGCGCAGCCGGATGCCTTTCCCACCCGGCCGGTGCGGCTGCTGAGCCCGTTTCCGGCGGGCAGCGGCCCCGATGCCGTAGCCCGCATGGTGGGCGAGCAGTTGTCCAAGGACTGGGGCCAGGCCGTCGTGGTGGAACCGCGGCCGGGCGGCAACGGCTTCATCTCGATGGAGGCGGTGCGCCGCGCCGCGGCCACCGGCTATGACCTGGGCGTCGTCGACGTGGGCCACATGGCGATCAATCCCAGCCTGTTCCGCAAGCTGCCCTACGACCCGGTCAAGGATTATGTCCCCGTCGGCGGGCTGTACCGGACCTCGTTCTTCGTGGTGGTCTCCAGCGGCAGTCCGGTCAAGTCGGTGGCCGAGCTGATCGCCGCGGCCAAATCTTCGCCGGGCAAGGTGACGTACGGTTCGTGGGCGGTCGGCAGCCCTGGCCACCTGGGCGCCGCGCAGGTCGAGGCGGCCACGGGCACGCAGATGCTGCACGTGCCGTTCAAGGACACCGCGCAACTGTACGCGGCCGTGGCCAACGGAGAAGTGACCTGGGCGCTGGGTTCGTACGCCACTGCCGGCGCGCTGATCCAGGCCGGCAAGCTGCGCGTGCTGGCGGTGGCCGACGGCCAGCGATCGTCGGCCCTGCCCGACGTGCCCACGCTGGAAGAGGCGGGCGGACCCCGGGGCGTGGATGCCTCCACCTGGGTCGCCCTGGTGGCGCCGGCGGGCACGCCGGCCGAGCGGGTCGAGGCGATCTCGCGCGCGGTGCGCGCGGCGCTGGACGTGCCCGAGGTCAAGGCCAGGATGGCCACGTTCGGATTCGTGCCCGCCGCCGTTCCCGGCGCGACGGTGTCCGAGTGGATGCGCAAGGACACTCCCCGCTATGCCGAGATGGTGCGGCGCACGGGGGCGACGACGGACTGAAGGAAGCCTTACCGTGAATACCATGCAGACAGAAGTCGCCATCGTCGGCGGCGGTCCCGCCGGCCTGATGCTGGCCATCGAACTCGGGTGCCGGGACATTCCCTGCGTCCTGCTGGAAGAGGATGCCGATCCGCCGGCCTTTCCCAAGGCCAACGCGACCTCGGCCCGGACCATGGAGCACTATCGCCGGCGGGGTTTCTCCGACGAGATCCGGGCCCTGGGCCTGCCGCCGGATTATCCGCAGGACGTGGTCTATTGCACGCAGCTGGCCGAGCACGAGCTGGCGCGGTTCAGGATCCCGAGCCGCGGCGAGGCGGCTCGGCGCAGCGAGGCCGGCGGCCATGCTCCGGACAATGCCGGCGACTACGGCAGCGATGCGTGGCCGACTCCCGAGCTGCCGCATCGGGTGCAGCAGATGCTGATCGAGCCGGTGCTGCGCCGGCGCGCGGCCGCGTATCCAAGCGTGCGGCTGTGCCTGGGGCAGCGCGCGGTGGCCGTCGAACAGGACGAGCAGGGCGTCACGGCCACGGTCGAACCCGAAGGCGGTGGTCAGGCGTGGCAACTGCAAGCGCGCTACCTCGTCGGGTGCGACGGTCCCCGCAGCCTGGTGCGCAAGTCGCTGGGCGTGGGCTATTCCGGACAGGGCAGCGAGCAGCGCGATTTCTTCGGCGGCCAGATGTTGTCCATCTACTTCCGGTCCAGGCGGCTCTACGACGCGATCGGCAAGCAGCCCGCCTGGCAGTATTGGGCCGTGAACGCGCGCCAGCGGGGGCTGCTGATCGCCGTGGACGGCATCGAGACCTTCCTCCTTGCCGTGCAACTGGCCCCCGGCCAGGCGCCTGGCGACATCGATCCGGTCGCCACCGCCCATGCCGTGGTGGGCAGGGAATTCGACTTCGAACTCATCGATCGCCTGCCCTGGGTGGCCGGCTATACGCTGGTGGCGGACAGGATGGCCGGTGGCCGCGTGTTCCTGGCGGGCGATGCCGCGCATCTTTTCACGCCCACCGGAGGCATGGGCTACAACACCTCGATCGACGACGTGGTGAACCTGGGCTGGAAACTGGCCGCCGTCATCCAGGGCGCGGCCCCGCCCGCGCTGCTGGACAGCTACGAGCGCGAACGCCGGCCCATGGCGCTGCGCAATACGGCCTTCGCGCGCAGCATGGCGGACAGCATCGGCAACCTGCGCGCCGGCGCCGACATCGAGGAAGAGAGCGAGGCCGGCGTGCGGGCGCGCGCCGAGCTCGGCCGCCGCCTGGCCGCGCACGTGGCCAGCGAGTTCAACATTCCCGGCCTGCAATTGGGCGTGCGCTACCTGGACAGTCCCATCGTCGCCGTTGAGCCAGGTCCCGCGCCGCAAGACGATCCGAACCGCTACGTGCCCCTGGCCTTGCCGGGGTCGCGCGCGCCGCATGCCGTCGTGCGCGGCAAGGTGCTGTTCGACCTGTTCGGGCGCGACTTCACGCTGCTTGCCTTTGGCGTGCTGCCGGCCGCCGAGCGCGAGGCGTGGCACGCGGTGGCGGACGAGTACGGCCTGGGCCTGGAGGTGCTGGAGCTCGACGATGACGCCGCGCGGGCGCTTTATGGCGCCGAGCGGGTGTTGATCCGGCCGGACCACCATATCGCCTGGCGGGGGCGGGCGGGGGCCGATGCGCGGTCGACGCTGGCCCGGGCGACAGGCCGGGGGCGGATGGGCTGACCGCCGCCGGCGGCACCATTGCGCGAACGCACCGTCCTCGACCGCTTCGCGTATTTCGCTGGCCAGGGCCAGCAGTGGGGTGGAGTCTGCATGCCGGTCGCATCGACCGGCATGTATGCTCGATCAGGCCTCGGTGTTGTGAATGAAGTCCGGCGGCACGTCCGGCCCCCACTGATACAGGCTGTCCTCGGGCGGGAAATCTCCCGAGGGCCACCCGTGCTCGGCCGAGATGTAATCGATGTCGGCCGAGTATTCGCAGTACGAACCCCACGGGTCGCGCACGTAGTGGAAGAAGTTCGATCCCAGCACGTGCCGGCCCGTTCCCCATCCGCGCGTGTAGCCCGCTGCGGCCATCTGCGCCGCTCCCTGGCCGACCTGGTCGATGCTGGCCACGTCCCAGGCCGAGTGATGCCAGCCGCGTGCCGAACTGCGGGCGAAGGCAACCAGGTGATGGTCGCAGCCATGCGGGGCGTGGGTGAAGGCGATGCCGTCGCCGGACCGGTCGGACAGCCTCAGGCCCAGCGTCTTTTCATAGAAAGCCAGCGCGCGCGAGACGTCGGGCGTGAACAGCAGCACGTGAGACAGGCGGCGCGGGCGGACCTGGGCGACCTGGCTGCGGAAGCGGGCGCCGCGCGCGTCGGCCTGCACGTGGATGTCGTCGAGCGGGCTCTTGGCGTCCGGGGTGATCTTGGGGCCGGCCTTGACCTGGATCAGGTTGCCGTCCGCGTCGTGGAACCAGATGCCCTCGGCGGTGGCGTGCGGCACGCCGGCGGCCGTTGCGACGCCGGCCTGCTCCAGCTGAGCGCGGATGGCCGCCAGGTCGCCGGCATAGCAATTGAAGCTGAGGTAGGCCAGCGCCTTGCGCGGGCCCGCGTGGAGGCGGGCCGAGACGTGTCCGTCCCGCGCCCGCAGCGCCAGGCCATGGCCCTCGTCCTCGACCGTGAGGCCGAAGGCCTCGTGGAAATGGCGGGCGAGGGGCAGGTCCGGAACCATCAACGCGTAGTGGTCGATGGAGTGCACCGCGGCTTGCCGGGCGCTCGCGCCATGCTGGGTCTGTGTGGTCATGAGTCTCCTCCGTCGTGCGGTCGTGGCCGGACGTTCAGTTTTCGTCGGCGATCGGGTTGCGCAGGGTGGCGAAGCCGGTCACCGATATCTCGCAGACATCGCCGGCGCGCATCAGCAACTTGGGCGTGCGAGCCCAGCCGATGCCGGCGGGCGTGCCGGTGACGATGACGTCGCTGGGTTCGAGCGTGATCGCTTCGCTGATGACGCTGATCAGCGTGGGGATGTCGAAGATCATGTCGTCGGTGCTGGCCGACTGGACCACTTCGCCGTTCAGGCGGGTTTCCAGGCGCAGGCCGCGCGCCGCGGGGGGGACTTCGCTGGCGGTGACCAGTTCCGGGCCGAAGGCGCCGGTGGCGTCGAAGTTCTTGCCCACCGTCCATTGCGGGGACAGGAACTGGTATTCGCGCACCGAGCCGTCGTTGAACAAGGCATAGCCGGCGACGCAGTCGAGTGCGTCTTCCTTGCGGATGTGCCGGCCGCCGCGCTTGAGCACCACCGCCAGTTCGCCCTCGAAATCCAGGGAGTCGGACACACGAGGCCGGACGATGGGCTGGCCGTGGCCGACCAGGCTGGTGTCGTAGCGCGGGAAGATGGTGGGATAGGCGGGCTGCTCGTACTTGCTTTCCTTGGTGTGGTCGGCGTAGTTCAGGCCGATGCAGAAGATCTTGGCCGGATGCTCGACGACGGGCAGGTAGGCGACGTCGGCCTCGTCCACCAGCTTGCCGCCGCCGCGGGTGCCGGCGTAGGTTTCGAGGTCGATGCCGGCGGCCAGCAGGGATTCGATCGATTCCTCGCCCAGGATCCGGATCTTGTTGCCCTCGCGGGTGCCGAGGTAGGGGGTGCCGTCGTGGAGGAAGCGGACGTAGCGCATCGGGGATTCCTGTCTCTGTTATGGGGCGTGCGGGAAGAATGAGCACGCCCTTGTGCCCGATGCAAGCGTAAAGCGGGGGAGCGATGGGGAAAAGATGGCGGGTTTTCTCCACCGATACCTGACAAGTATCGGTGGAGGCCTTTGGAGGCCGGCAGGCCCCGTCAGGCAAGGGGGAAACCGCGGTTTACAGTCCCCGTGCCTTCAGTTGCGCGTCCAGGCGCGGATAGACCCGGCGCGCGTTCAGTTCGAACACCTTGCGCTTGTCTTCGGCCGGGATGTCCAGCGCGTCGATGTAGCGCTTGGTGTCATCGAAATAGTGCCCGGTCTGGGGGTCGATGCCGCGCACCGCGCCCACCATTTCCGAACCGAACAGGATGTTGTCGACGTCGATGACCTCGAACAGCAGGTCGATGCCGGGCTGGTGGTAGACGCAGGTGTCGAAGTAGACGTTCTTCATCACGTGCTCGGCCAGCGGCGGGCGCTTGAGCATGTCGGCCAGCCCGCGGTAGCGGCCCCAGTGGTAGGGCACGGCGCCGCCGCCATGGGGAATGATGAAGCGCAGCGTCGGGAAGTCGCGGAACAGGTCGCCTTCGATGAACTGCATGAAGGCGATGGTATCGGCGGCCAGGTAGTAGGCGCCGGTGGCGTGCATCGCGCAGTTGCACGAACCCGAGACGTGGATCATGGCCGGCACGTCCAGCTCGACCATTTTCTCGAAGAACGGATACCACGAGCGGTCGGTCAGCGGCGGGGCGCTGAAGCTGCCGCCGGACGGGTCGGGGTTGAGGTTGCAGCCGACGAAGCCCAGTTCGGTGACGCAACGCTCGAGCTCGGCGATGGAACTGGCGATGGAGACGCCGGGCGATTGCGGCAGCTGGCAGACGCCGATGAAGGTCTCGGGGTACAGGTCGACGACGCGCTTGATCAGGTCGTTCGAGCGGCGGGCCCAGACCTGGCTGACGTTCTCGTTGCCGACGTGGGGCTCCATGGCGGAGGCACGAGGCGAGAAGATGGTCATGTCGGCGCCGCGCTCGCGCAGGAGGCGCAGCTGGTTCTTCTCGATGGTCTCGCGGATCTCGTCGTCGGAGATATCGGGATAGGCCGGGTCGATGTCGCCGCCGGCCTTGAAGTTGGCCTTCTGCTGGTCGCGCCATTGGTTGTGGGCGGCAGGCGAGGTCGTGTAGTGACCGTGGCAATCGATGATCATGCTGCGCAATTCCTGTGTGGCGAAGGATGGCGTCGGCCGGGGCCGCGGGGCCATCGATGGGGGAGAATCCGGACGGCCCGTGGGCCGCCTACGCAACGCGCAATTGTAGCCGCTTGCACTTGCGCGATACCCGCTGTTTTCCGCATTTCTGCTTTTCGGGTTTGCGCGGCCGGGAGGGGCCGCCGGGGGGACTTCAGCGTCGCGCCACCAGCGCCGCGCGCAGCCGCTCGCGCTCGTCGGGCGCGGCCTCGACCAGATAGCGGATGTCGCCCGCGACGGCGGCGGCCACGGGCAGTCCGTCGCGATACAGTACGCGGTTGCCGGCCAGCGCGGGTATCTTTTCCCCGGGCAGCAGCACGCCCGCCAGGTTCAGCGGATCGGCGGCGCAGACGCAGGCCAGTTCGCCGCCGGGCTCGCGGCGCCGGATGCCGCGCAGCAGCGGGATGGCCTCGGGCAGCGCGAACTGTTCGCCCGCCAGGCCGGCCACGAAGCGGCCGCCCCGCACGTCGCCGCGGGCCTCCAGGCGGTGGAGCACGGGCAGCAGCTCGCGCCACGGCGGCAGCCAGCGGGCCTCGCGTTCCAGCAGGCGCCAGAAGACGACGCCGTAGCGGCGCAGGAGGACCTGGGCGATGTGTTCCAGGACCTGCGGATCCGTACGCGTACGTTTGCCGGGGGGCGCGGGGTCGGTGGCGGCGGGCCGGCGCAGCAGCGCCCAGCGGCCGGCCTGGTCCATCTGGTTCGGGGCCGTGCCGTGGCGCGAACGCCGACGCTGGTGGGCGGTGCGCTGGGACGCGGGGACGAGCAGCGCGCGCAGGCCGGCGTAGCTGTCGGCGTTCGCGGCGCCCGCCGCGACCAGTTCGCCCAGCGCCGTTTCCAGTTCATTGGGCAGCAGGCGGGTGTCGCCCAGCAGTTCGTCGAAGAACATCGCGCCGTGGCTGGCCAGTGCCTCGCGCACCCGCTGCGCGCGTGCCGACAATTCGGCCTGGTGGTCTGGCGGCACGAGCGCCTGCCAGGGGCCAAGGTGGCGCCGGGGCAGCAGTACCATGGGCGTGGCGCGCACCGGTCCGGCCGTGGACTTGCCCTGGCTCGCCAGGCGCATCCAGACCACTTTGCCGGCCTGGCTCAACCCGTCCAGCCAGCCGGGCGAGTAGGCGTCGAGCCGCGCCGGCAGGATGTCCGATTCCCAGGCTCCGGCAGCGGCTTCGTAGCCTTCCAACTGGTCGATGACCTGTGGCAGGGAGCCGGGGCCTTGCAGGCGGGCGTCCGGCGCGACGTGTTGCCACGCCAGCAGGAAGCGCATGAAGTCCTGCCGTTCGACCGGCTCGATCTCGCGGCGCAGGCGCTTGATGGTGTAGCGGTGGATACGGGCCAGCAGGTGCCGTTCGCACCATTCTTCCTGCCGTGCCTGCGGGTGGAAGCGGCCGCGCATGACGTAGCCTTCGGCCTCGAGCACGGCCAGGGCTGCGGCCACGGCGGGTTCGGGCAAGGACAAGTCGGAGGCGATGCGCGGCAGCGATCGTGGCCCGAAGCCGGCCAGGCGCGCCCTGACCACCTCCACCAGTGCCGCCTCCTGCTCCCACGATTCGTCGTAGCCCGCCGGAATGGCGATGTCGGGCTCGGCGCCGGCGCCGGGATAGACCGCGCGCAAGCACGCGAGCCGTTCGACCGGCACCCACAAACCGGTCCCCGGCTGCACGCACAGGCGTGCCGCCCGTCCGCCTGCGGCCAGGGACCCGAGCCAGTCCGGCCAGCCTTCGTTGGCCGCGGCCTCGGCGTCGGTCACGCACGCCAGGTTCATCAAGGCCTCCTGCATTTCGTCGCCGTTGCGCACTTCCGGCCACGCTTCGGCGGCGACTGCCGCGATCGCGTCCGCGTCGAGCGCTCCCAGATCGTCGGCCGAGGCAGGGTCGGTCCAACGACGGGCGTGAACCGCCTGCGTGCGACGCTCTTCCAGCGGCGCATCGTCGAGGAAGGCATAGGGGCGTGCGCTGAGGATCTCCATGGCCAAGGGCGAGGGAGCAGGGAGGTCGCGGGCGATCAACGCGATGTCGCCGCGCTCGATCCGGCGCAGCAGGGCCAGCCAGCCTTCGGCGTCCATCGCGTCGTGCAGGCAATCGTCTATGGTCTGGGCCACCAGGGGATGGTCGGGAATCTCGCGTTCGCCCACCACGTTCTCCAGGCAGGCGGCCTGGTCGGGGAAAACCGCGGCCAGCAGGTCGTCGCTCTTCATGCGTTGCAACTGCGGGGCGACTTTCTTGCCGCCCACGTAGCGCGGCAGCGCGAGCGCGGTGGTTGCGTTCCAGCGCCAGCGGACGTTGAACAAGGGCGCATCGAGCAAGGCCTGGATCAGCAGGTGCTCGGCCGTATTCGTATGCAGATAGCGCCAGACTTCATCGAGTGGGAAGCTGTGGCTGGTGGACAGCGACAGGATGATGGTGTCCTCGGTCGCCGCGGCCTGCAGTTCGAAATTGAAGCTGCGGCAGAATCGCTTGCGCAGCGCCAGGCCCCAGGCGCGGTTGAGCCGGCTGCCCCAGGGCGAATGGATGACCAGCTGCATGCCGCCGGATTCGTCGAAGAAGCGCTCCATGACCAGGACGTCCTGGGTAGGCAGCCGCCCGAGCGCTGCGCGCGCGCGGGCGAAATACTCGACGATCTGACGCGCGGCCGCAGCGTCCAGGCCGATGGTTTCCTGCAGGCCGCGGACGCCGGCATCGATATCGGGTAGCGGCCCCGACCCCAGCAGGCGTTCGACATCGGCCCGCAGCCGCGCTACGGCGGCGGAAAGCTCGTCGCTGCGGCCAGGGGCTTCGCCAAGCCAGAAGGGAATGCTGGGGGCGGCGCCATGCGCATCCTCCACGCGTACCCGGCCGGCTTCGACACGCAGAATGCGGTAGGAGGTATTGCCCAGCTGGAAGACGTCGCCGGCCAGGCTTTCGACCGCGAAGTCCTCGTTCACCGTGCCTATCATCAGGCCTTGCGGCTCCAGCAGCACGGCGTAATCGGCGTTGTCGGGAATCGTGCCGCCGGACGTGACGGCGGTCAGCTTGCTGCCGCGGCGGCCACGCAGCGTGCCGGCCACGGGATCTCGATGCAGGTACGACGCCCGCACTCCCTGGCGGCCGGCATAGCCTTCGGCCAGCAGGCGCAGCACGGCATCGAAGGCGGCGCGCTCCAGGCTGGCGTAGGGATACGCGCGCCGCACCAGCGCGTAGAGTTCTTCTTCCTTCCACTCCTGGCACGAGACCTCGGCCACCAACTGCTGGGCCAGCACGTCCAGCGGCGCGCGCGGCATCCGCAGCGTGTCGAGTTCGCCGCGCCTCACGGCGTCGAGCAGCGACGCGCATTCGACCAGGTCGTCGCGCGACGTGGGGAACAGCCTCCCTTTCGGCACGCCGCCTACCTGGTGTCCGGCACGGCCCACGCGCTGCAGGAAGGCCGAGATGCCGCGTGGCGACCCGACTTGGCAAACCAGTTCCACGTCGCCTATATCGATACCCAGTTCGAGCGACGCGGTGGCAACCAGCACGCGTAATTCGCCCCGTTTGAGCCGTTGCTCGGCATCCAGCCGGTGCTCCTTGGCCAGGCTGCCGTGATGGGCGGCGACGGCCGTCTCGCCCAGACGCTCGGCCAGGTGGCGTGCGGCGCGCTCGGCCATGCGCCGGGTATTGACGAAAACCAAGGTGGTGCGATGCTGGCTTGCCAGTTCCGCCATGCGATCGTAGACCCGGTCCCAGACGTCCGTGGCCATGACGGCTTCCAGAGGAACGGGCGGTAATTCGATGCCGAGGTCACGCCGCCGGGTATGGCCGATGTCGACGATTTCGCAGCCAGACTGGGGCGCACTGCCGACCAGGAAACGGGCTACCTCGGAAAGGGGCTTCTGCGTGGCAGACAGGCCTATGCGTACCGGCCGCTTGCCGCACAGGGCGTCCAGCCGCTCCAGACTCAGGGCAAGATGGCTGCCTCGCTTGTTGCCGGCAAGCGCATGGATTTCATCGACGATGACACTGCGCGTGTCGGCGAGCATGCGGCGTCCGCTGTCCGAGCCCAGCAAGACATACAGCGATTCCGGGGTAGTCACCAGGATATGGGGGGGCCGCTTGCGCATCGCATGGCGGGCCTGGGCCTCGGTATCCCCCGTGCGCACCGCGGTGCGGATGCCGGGGTCCGGCAGCCCCATGCGCGACAGCTCCGCGCCTATGCCCTCCAACGGTGTCTGCAGATTGACCTGGATGTCGTTGGAAAGGGCTTTCAGCGGCGAGACGTAAAGCACCGTGGTGGCATCAGGAAGCGCGCCTCCCGCCGCCACGCCTTCGCGCACGAGCTCGTCGATGGCTGCGAGGAAGGCAGTGAGCGTCTTGCCGGAACCGGTCGGCGCGGCGACCAGCGTGGGCCGGCCGGCGCGGATGTGCGGCCAGGCGCACCGCTGGGCGTCGGTGGCGGATCCGAAGGTGCGGCGGAACCACGCGGCGACGGCGGGGTGAAAGCCTTCAAGGGCATCCACGGGATGGCGGGCGGAAGTCATGCCCCACTATATGAGGGCGCCGCGCCGGATCGCAACCGGCCGAAAATCGGCCAAGATGCCTCGATTCGCCGGCAGCCAGCGCGTCAAAGTGATGGTATAGGCGTCATAACGGTGCGGCGCCGTGCGGGCGGTGCGGGACTGTTCAATCCTCCGGCAGCTTCGGCCATTTCTTGCGGAAGATTTTCTTTGCCTCGGCGCGAGGCATGCCGGCCATGCCGAGCAGCAGGATGACGGCTTCGTCGATGCTGGCGGAACTCAGCTGGTTGTCGCAAATGGCGCGGCAAATCCCGACGATAGCATCAGTGGTCAGCCGATAGACGAGTTCGGCATCCTCGAAGTGGAAGCGGCCGGCGGCCGCGGCCAGGCGAAGGTCGCGGGTGGCGTGCGGACCGAGCACCCGGAACATCGCGTCGGCGATGACTTCAGAGCGCCGCAGCAACCAGTTCCAGCGCTGGTCGGTCGTGGCGATCTGGATGGTGGAGCGTACGCCGAAGGCGTAGACGCTGGCGGGATCGTCAAAACCTTTGGTGGCGACGCTGATGCGCCACGCCAGCCTTTCCATCACCCGCTCCATGACCGCCATGGCGAGCTCGTCCTTGGAGTCAAAGTAGTAGTAGACCGTGCCCGCGCTGACGTCGGCCATTTCGGCGATCTCCGACATCGTTGCCGCGTCGATGCCCTTGTCGGCGATGAGTTGGTACCCCGCTTCGATCAGCGCCTCGCGATTCTGTCGACGTTTTCTCTCACTGCGCGATTCCGCCCGGGGCGAGTCCGGCATGGTCATTGCTTTTCTTCCTTTGTGCAGTGGTGTGAAGTTCTTGGCGCTCGCGCACCTTCGTAAGGTTCTCTGTTTTCAGGCATACCCTAAGTTTAAAAAAATATTCTTGACTCACGTTCGAATTCGAATAGTATTCGAAAAATGAGTTGCATTCGATAAACCCGGTTTTGCCGTCGCAGACGTATTCGGGAAAGGGTTTGGCACGCACCGTTCGAGAGCAGTAAGCACCAAAGCAAGCACCAGAAGCAGGCCCATAAGAACCGGGGAGACACGCTGGGAAAACGCGGATCCGCGAGGATCGCGCATACACAAGGGGAATGTGAAATGAGCATGATCCGTAAAGCGTTGTCAGGTGTTGCAGTGGCGGTATCGGTGGCAATCGGCTGTGCGTCCGCGCATGCGGAAAACCCCGATCGCCTGCGTGGCGTGATCAAGGAAACGAAGGCAAAGAGGCCCTACCGCGTCGGCGTGACGCTGGTCCACTTCGTCGACGATTACTGGAAGGGCATCGCCTACGGCCTGACCCAGGAAGCAGCTCCGGCTGGCGTGCAAATCGTCAGGCTGATGGGCGCGGGCGGTTATGGCAAGGTGGCAGAGCAGATTGCGCAACTCGAGAGCCTATCCACCATCGATCTGGACGCGGTCATTCTTGGGGCAACCAACTACGACGGTTTCGACCGTGCGATCAAGCGCCTGACCGACAAGGGCGTGAAGGTAATTGCTGTTGGCGTGCCGGTCAACAGCAAGCTGGTGCAGGCCGGCGTCACCATCGACGAGGTCGAGGTGGGTGCGATGCTGGCTGACTATATCTGCCGCCAGAACCCCAAGGCCAAGGTCATTACCGTGCCAGGGCCCAATGGCCCGGCCTGGAACAAGCTGCGCTTTGACGGTGTGCAAGGCCGCGCGAAGAAGTGCCCTGGCATGACGCTGCTGGGCAATACCTTCCGGGGCGATACCAAGCTCGAGGACGGCCTGGCTCAAGCTTCGGACCTGCTGGTGAAGTATCCGGAGGCTGATTTCATCTATACCGCAGCCGCCAACCTGGGTATCGGTGCGGGTATGGCGGTCAAGCGCATGAAGAGCAAGGCCAAGGTCGCGACCGGCACGATTACCGACCGTACCGTGACGCTGATGCAGGAAGGGCAGGTGGCGGTAGTGGTTTCCGAACAGCCGATCCTGATGGGCCGCTCAGCCATACAGGTGCTCACCCGCCTCCTGAACGGCGAGCCTTTGCCCGAGATGACCCCGGCCGGTGCCGTGCCTTACCCCGAGTTCCATGTTCCGCTGGTCGAGATGACCGCCAAGGATCTGGCGGGCTACGACTTATCGAACTACGACCGCCCGCCGGCAAGCTGGCAGGTACCGTCTTTTCAGTAAGCGCGGGCACGCTGTCCCGATTGCCAGGTGTCGCCTCGGCTGCAAGCCGGGGCACGGGGCGGCGCTGACTCTCCGGTCCTTGATATGAGCGGAATCATGACTGAGTCGCATCTGAACGACGGCGCTGCCGGCACACCGGTATTGGAAGTGTCGGGGCTTTCCAAGGCCTTTGGGGCTACGCAGGCGCTGGCCGATGCCTCGTTGTGCGTACGCGCTGGCGAAGTGCACATCATGCTGGGCGAGAACGGCGCCGGGAAGTCGACGCTCGCGAAGATCGTGGCCGGCGTACAGGTCGCCGACGGCGGCGAGATCCGATTGTGCGGACAGATTGTCGCGCCTCGCAGCACGAAAGACGCCCGGGCCCAAGGCATTTCGATCATCTTCCAGGAGCTGTCGCTGGCTCCGCATTTGAGCGTTGTCGAGAATCTGTTCCTGGGTACCGAGCGCGGCAGCTACCCTTTCCGCCGGCTGACGCGCGCCACGGAGCGCGAGCGGGCTCGTGCCATGCTGGAGGAATTGTCGCTCGACCTGCCTCTGGACGAACAGGTCGGGGCGCTGACCGTAGGCGAGAAGCAGATGCTGGAAATTGCCAAGGCGTTGCTGCAAGGCCCCCGGTTGCTGATCGCCGACGAGCCGACTTCGGCACTGAGCGAGCATGAGAAAGTGGCCTTCTTTGCCTTGGTGCGGCGCTTGCAGGCGCGCGGAACGGCCATTCTCTATGTTACCCACCACATGCGCGAGGTATTCGAGATCGGCGACACGGTCAGCACCATGCGCGACGGCCGTATCACCCGCACAGTTGCCGTGGACGAGCGGCTGGACGAGCAGGCGCTGATCGAAATGCTGACCGGTCGGCAGTTCGGCGGACAGCAGCGGCGCGGCTCCAAGTCCTCGCGCGAAATCGTGCTGCAGGTTTCGGGTCTGCGTACCGGAGACGGCTGCGGAGGGGTGGATCTGACCGTGGCGCGTGGGGAAATTGTCGGCGTCTATGGCGTGGTGGGGAGTGGCCGTGAGGCCCTGGCCCGGGCGCTGGCCGGCATTTCGCCGCCGCTCGCCGGCGAGATGCTGTTCGAGGGCCGGCCCTATCGGCCGCGCGGGCCTTCGCAGGCCCGCATGCTGGGCTTGAGCTATCTCGCGATGGACCGCAAGGAGCAAGGCATCCTGCCTCAACGGTCGATTCGGGAGAATCTGTCTTTGTGCTCGCTGCGTAAACATGCGCGTTTCGGCCTGATCCGGGGCGACCGCGAAAAACGCCAGGCACACGAGGCGCTCAAGGCGCTTCGCGTGCGCTTCGGCTCGGAAGAGCAGGCCATCACCAGCCTGAGCGGCGGGAATCAGCAGAAAGTACTGATCGGCCGCGCGCTCGGCTCCGATCCCCGAGTGCTGGTGATGGAAGAGCCGACCGCGGGGATCGACATCGGTTCCAAGCACGACATCTACGAAAGCATCCAGGCGCGGGCCGACGCCGGTCAGTCCTTCCTGGTGTTGTCGAGCGACCTGACGGAAACGCTGACCCTTTGTGACCGGGTCTACACCATCTACCGGGGCCGCATGACCGACGAAATCATCAATCCTTCAATGGCGGACGAAGACCGTGTCATTGCCGGCGTGCTGGGGCGCGCGGCCATGCAGGTCCCCGCCGCCCATGTGGAGTAAGACCGTGACGACGAGCGAGATGGACGTGAGCCAGGAGTTAAGCGGCCATGCTGCCAAGCCCATGAAGCGTTTCCGGAGCAAGGACTACATACTTCCGGCCTTCATCGCCCTGCTGGCGACGGTGACGGGCATTGTCGAGCCCCGTTTCTGGACTGCTGAGAACCTGCTGAACCTAAGCCGGCAGACCGCGCCATTGCTGATTCTGTCGGTAGGCCAGGCGCTGGCGGTGATCACTGGAGGGTTGGATCTCTCGTTGGCGGCCAATCTGGCGCTGTCCGGTGTGTACGGCGTGTTGGTCATGAACCAGTTCGGCATGTTCGCCGGCTTGCTTGCGATGCTCCTGACCGGCGCCGTGGTCGGCCTGGTCAACGGTCTGTTCGTGACACGTTTCCGCGCCTCACCGCTTATCGTGACGCTGGGCATGTTGTCGGTGTGCCAGGGCTTGGCCCTGATGGCCTCGTCCGGCCTGCCCATCTACGACATGCCCGATTCCTTCATCGAGCTGTTCGGCTACGGCGCGGTGGCTGGCGTTCCGGTACCGACACTGGTCGCCGTGGTGACACTGCTGCTGGGCATCCTGCTGCTGCGCTTTACGGTGGCCGGCCGCTATTTCTACGCCATCGGCTCCAGCGCCAAGGCAGCCTACGCCTCCGGCATCGATGTGCGTTTCTACACCGTGCTGGTTTATGTCATGAGCGGGTTGACCGCCGGTATGGCAGCCATCGTGCTGACGGCCTGGGTCAACTCGGCGCAACCCATGGCCGGCGCCGGCCTGGAACTGCACTCGGTCGCGGCCGTGGTGCTGGGCGGCATCGCCCTGACCGGTGGCAGCGGCTCGATGCTGCATGCGCTCTACGGCGCAGTGATCCTTTCCATGCTTTCTAACTCGTTGAACCTGATGGGGGTGTCTTCTTTCATGCAGACCCTCATGACCGGCTTGGTCATCCTGACCGCCGTGGTGCTCGACAAGACTCGCCGGAGCCAGCGCGGCGAATGAGCCGCGGTTGGCATCGGTCCCGACACAACCGTGCTATCGAACAGGAGTCATAGCAAATGGATGCAACCCTGACACTCGGGGAAGGAGCCTCGATGACCCTCGCCCATGAGGCCAAGGAAGGCTGTCTGCGCACAGGCAAGGAATACGTTGAGTCGCTTCGCGACGGACGTCGTGTCTGGACTGGCGGACAAGAAGTCGAGGACGTGACCGCGAACCCGGTGCTGGGGCCGGGCATCTCGCTGCTGGCTGAAACCTTCGACGCGCAGTTCGACCCGGCCCTGCGGGAGGTAACCACTATCGTTGGGGACGACGGCGCACGCACCAGCCGTTCCTGGCAGTTGATCACCAAGCCGGAGGACTTCGTCGAGCGCCGCAAGCTGATCGAGTACACCACGCTGAAAACGGCAGGCAGTTTCGGCCGTCCGCCCGACCTCGCACCGCTGATCGCGGTCGGCCTGTATGCGCGCAGGCCCATTTTCGAGAATGCCAGCCAGGACGTGGACTTCTCGCGCAATATCGATGCCTATATCGAGTACGGCCGCAGGAACAACATCATCGCGGCCGAGGTGCTGGCTGACCCGCAGGCCGACCGCTCCGCGGGCTCTTCGGCCTCCAAGGGATTGCTGCGCGTGGTTGAGCGGCGCAAGGATGGCGTCATCCTGCGTGGCGCAAAATCGGTCGGGTCCATAGCCGCCCAGGCTGACGAGATCATTTTTTCAAACCTGACCCGCCCCGATTTCCCGCCAGAAGGCTGTGTCTGGGGCGCGATCCCGGTCGCGACCGAAGGCCTGAAGCTGGTCTGCCGCGAGTCGGTCTCGCACCCTGGTGCCGACCCCTTCGACCATCCGCTCGCCAGTCGCGGCGAAGAGTCTGACCAGCTCATCATCTTCGACAATGTTTTCGTGCCGAACGAGCGACTGTTCAACGTCGGCGATCCGGAGCTGCTCAAGCTATATGGGCCGGTCACGTTGTGGGTGCACTGGCATATTCTGAGCCGCTTGGCCGTCAAGGCCGACCTTTTCGTCGGCATCGGCCAGCTCGTCATGGACGTGCTGGGGACGGCTCAGATCCCGCAGGTTCGCGCGTACCTGGCCGAGTTGATCTGCTATGCCCAGACACTCAAGGCGTTCGTGGTCGCAGCCGAACGGCTGGCCCAACCTTCGGAGAACGGCGTGCTGGCGCCGGACGTGAACATGCTGACCGCCGGCCGCCTGCATTCCATAGAGCAATACCCGCGCATCATCCATACCGTGCAGGAGCTATGCGGCCAGGGGCTGGTCATGCGCTTCCAGAAGGCGGACTTCGCCAACAGCGAGATCGGTCCGCTACTCGATGAACTGCTGCCCGGACGCAATATGAGCGCACGCGACAAGAATCGCCTGATGAACTTCATCTGGGACCTGACTACCGATTCCCATGCGGGCCGCACCGAGCTGTTCGAGAACGTCAATGCGACTCCGGCCAATTTCCTGCGCGAGCGTCTCTACAAGGAATACCCGCGGGAGAATGTCATGAGCGTCGCGCGCGATCTGGCGGGCATCTGAGGGAATACGGCGATGAATTTCTCTTCTTGCGTGGCATATGTCGTGAAAAGCGGGATGGAAGAGTCGTTCCTGGCCGCGGTGGCCGAACTGGCCAAGGCTACCCGGGCCGAACCGGGCTGCCTGTCCTATCGCTTTCACCGCGATCCGGAGGATGCGGCACGTTTCTTTCTCTATGAACTTTACACGGACGAAGCGGCCTACTTGGCGCACCAGGCCACACCGCATTTCGAACAATGGGCCAAGAAGGCCATTCCGCCCTGCCTGGATGAGCGGCGCATCGAGCGTTATGTGGCGCTGGACCTCTAGGCGCCTTTGGCGTGAAGGAGAAGATCATGGAAGCGGTAGTCGTCGACAAAGAGTATTTCCGCCAGGCCATGCGCACCATGGCTTCGTCGGTCACGGTGTTGGCAACCGACGGCTCGGCGGGACGCGCGGGCCTGACCGTGTCCTCGCTCGTCTCGCTATCGGTCGAACCGCCGTCTGTGCTGTGCTGTGTGCATCGCCAGAGCCAGGCCCTGGGCGCATTGCTGGAGAACGGCGTATTCAGCGCCAATATTCTGGCCGAGCACCAATCGCGCGTAGCCGACGTCTTCGCCGGGATGGTGCCGGAGTATCGTGAAGATCGCTTCGGCATCGCGGATTGGACTCGCGGCGTGACCGGGGCCCCCATGCTGCCGGGCGCTTTATGCAGCTTTGACTGTCGCCTCGCCCGTACCTTCGAGTTCGGTACTCATCGCATTCTCGTGGGCGAAGTACTCGCCATCGAAATCGGCGCGGATCACCCTTTGATCTATGCCGATCGGACTTATCGCCGCTTGGCGCTGGCCTGAAGGAAGTCCTTGCCATGGATATCGAGTTCAAATCCGGCACCTTCGAATTTGGGGATTTCCCCGTGCAATCCGGCGAGATCCTGCCGGACGCCAAACTGTGTTGGAAGAGCTTCGGCACGCTTTCGCCCGAACGGGACAACGTCATCGTTTATCCGACCAGCTTCGGCGCGCATGACAAGGACGTCGAATGGATCATCGGTCCGGACAGGATCCTGGACCCGCGGCGATGGCTCATCGTGATCATGAACACTTTCGGCAATGGCCTGTCTTCCAGTCCGTCGAACAACAAGGATTTTCCCAGGCTGGTGACCAGCGGGGACAATGTGCGCGCGCAAGCCCGCCTGCTTGGAGACGTGTTCGGTATCGAGCGCGTGGCGTGCGTCTACGGATGGTCGATGGGCGCGCAGCAAGCCTATCACTGGGCTGTGCGGTCTCCCGGCTTGGTCGATAGCATCGTGGTCAATTGCGGAAGCGCGCGCACGGCACCGCACAACCGCGTTTTCCTGCAAGGGCTGAAGGCGCTGTTGGAAGCCGCCCCGGAATACCAGGGGAATGGACGTTTCAGCCAGCGGCCGCAAGCGGCGCTGCGTGCTTTCGGCAGCGTGTATGCAGGCTGGGCGTTGAGCCAGGAGTTCTACCGCCATGCCGACTATCGGATCATCCCCGGCATGGGCAGCCTGCAGGACTATCTCGACAAAGTATGGACGCCGCGATTTGCTGCCCGCCATGCGTCCGATCTCTACGCCCACCTGACGACGTGGTGGCATAGCGACATCAGCGACGCAGAACGCTTTGGCGGAGATTTGTCCAAGGCCCTGGCCTCGATCGAGGCCAGGGTGTTGCTGCTGCCGGGACGCTCGGACCTCTACTTTCGCGTGGCTGACAACGAAGCCGAGTTGACACACCTGCGCCGGGGGCAGTTGTCCGTGATTCCAAGCGACTGGGGGCACCTGGCCGGCAACCCTGCGCAGAATCCGGCCGACGCGGCCTTCTTGCGCAAGACCGTACGTGCTTGGCTGGACGCATGAACCATCACGACTCACATTCACCGACCAACGGAGAACTTCATGAGCGCTCTTGATTTGCTTGCGCTGTGCCGGCGCGAACTCGAACTGTGCAAAGTTACGCCGGGTGAAACCCTGGCGGTGCTGAGCGGCCCGAATACGCGCCAGGATTACGTCGATGCCTTCCTTGCCGCGGGCCAGCAACTCGGCGCGGAAGTTTTTAACCTGAACTTGCCTGCACCCGTGAAATCCTTCGGAACGCCCACCACGGCCCTTGGCGCAGTCTGGGGGCGCTCGGCATTGACCGGCCACCGGTCCGGCGTCGAGGTGTTGAAGAAGGCGAATATTTTGATCGATCTGATCGGGTTGTTGCATTCCCCCGAACAGGTCGAAATCCAGAAGGCCGGCACGCGGGTACTGATGGTGGTGGAACCGCCCGAGATTCTCGAGCGCATGTTGGCCCGGCCAAACAGCCGAGCGCGTTCGGAGGCGGCGGGGCGCCGGCTGGCCGCGGCCAGGACGCTGCGGTTTACCAACGACGCCGGTACCGATATTACCTACGAGCTGGGCCAGTACAAGCCCATCGTGCAGTACGGTTTTACCGACGAGCCGGGCCGCTGGGATCATTTCCCCGGCGTGTTTGCCTACACCTGGCCGAACGAGGGCAGAAGCCACGGCAAGATCGTGCTCCGAGAAGGCGACATCATCTTTCCGTTCAAGGAGTTCGTGCGCAGCGAGATCCACATCACGGTAAAGGACGGCTTCATCGAGAACATCGAGGGGGGCTTCGATGCCATGCACCTGAAGCATTTCTTCGAGGCGTGGAAGGATCCCGATGCCTATGCCATGGCTCACGTGGGCTGGGGCCTGGACGAGATGGCACTGTGGAACGGCATCAGTTTGATCGACAAGGAGTCGGCCATCGGCCAGGACGGCCGCGCCTTCTACGGCAATGTGTTGTGGTCTACCGGCCCCAATACCGACGTGGGCGGCTCCCGCGATACGCCCGCTCATCTCGACATCGTGATGAAGGGGGCGAGCCTGTATCTGGACGGCGAGCCCATGGTGCTGAACGGCGATGTGATTCCCGACGACATGCGGATCGAACGTCCATGAGCGAGGAGGAAAAGGCGGCGGGGCTTGCCCAGGAGGCACTGCGCCGAGCGCTTGCATGCATCGCCGAGCGCGAGGCCCGCGTGAACGCCTGGCAATGGCTGGATGAAAACGAGGCATGGCGCGCGGCGCGCGAGATCGACCGCAGCGGGCCCGGAGGGCCGCTGCACGGCATGCTCATTGGCGTGAAGGACATTATCGATACGCACGACATGCCGACTGGCTTGGGCTTTGACCCTTATGCCGACCGCCGGCCGGCCTGGGACGCCGGCTGCGTGGCCGCTTGCCGCGATGCCGGGGCACTGGTGCTGGGCAAGACGGTCAGTACCGAGTTCGCCTATTTCGCTGCCGGCAAGACACGCAATCCGCATGATTTCGCAGCCACGCCCGGCGGTTCATCCAGCGGTTCGGCTGCGGCGGTTGCCGCCGGCATGGTGGACGCAGCCTTCGGGAGCCAGACGGCCGGTTCCCTGATCCGGCCGGCCGCCTATTGCGGCGTGGTCGGCTACAAAGGCAGCCACGATGCCTTCGGCCTTTCGGGTATACGCCCGCTCGCTCAGTCCTTCGATAGCCTGGGCATCGTGGCTGGCTCGGTCGAACCGGTCACGCGCATCCGCCAGGTCTTGAACGGTGAAGCCGTCGAGCCCTTGACCGTGCCCATGCGCGCCCCGTACCTGGGGCTGTGTCGCACGCGCCAATGGGAGTTCGTGGAACCGGCGGCCCGCCAAGCCGTGGAGGAGGCCGCCCGGATGCTTGCCGCTGGCGGCGCCACCGTCGAGGCTGTCCAATTGCCGGAAAGCTTCGAGCAGGCCTTCGATTGCCACGGCCTGGTAATGGCCTATGAAGTGGCACGCAATTACGCCTTTGAATACAGGCATTACACCGACCGCTTGAGCGCGGCTTTCAATGGCCTGTGCGAGAAAGGGCAAGGCGTTTCCCATGCCAGCTACCGCATGGCCAAGGAAACGCTGAGATGCTTGAAAGCGGAACTTGGCGCGCACCTGGCCGGCTTTGATGCCTGGATAGCCCCAGCCGCACTGGGCGAGGCGCCACCGGCCGTTGAAGGTACCGGCAGCCCGTTGATGTGCATTCTTTGGACGGCCCTGGGGGCGCCTTGCCTGGGCTTGCCGGTGGGGAAGGGGCCCCGCGGCTTGCCGCTGGGCATACAACTGGTCGCAGCGCCCGGGGAGGATGCCGGTCTACTGGCCGTCGGCGCGTGGGTCGAGGCCAGGTTGCAGCGTACTTGAAACGCGCTTGATCTCCTCAATCGTCCGCCGCCGCTTCCGGAGTACCCAGCATCTGCTGGCGTGAATCAAACACATCGGTACGCCTTGGTGACTTCCCTTAGGCCGGCCGCCATTCCTCAAAAAAAGCATATAGTATGTTTGTTAGAGTGTTCGACGCCTGGCAGTACGCGCCGGGCGCCGGACCTCGTCGGCCGCAGAACCGAATGGGGGTTCACCTGCATATCGCCGGGAACTGCCAGATAGATGAGGAGACAACATGAAACGCAGCTTTTCGCCCACCCGGGCCGCGCTTGCCGTGACACTGGGCCTGGCTGGTGTCGCCGTCCCGGCCGCCGCCAGGGCCGGGGGCGACTATCCATCGCGGCCGATCAAGATCGTCGTTCCCTATACCCCTGGTACCAGCCCCGATACCCTGTCGCGGCTCTTGTCCGAGAAGCTGGCGGCGCGGCTGGGCCAGAGCGTCGTGGTCGAGAACAAGCCCGGCGCGGCGGCCGCCATCGGCACCGCCTACGTGGCCAAGGCCGCGCCCGACGGCTACACGTTGATGATGTCCCTGAACACGCATGTCATCACCCCGGCTTCGCGCAAGACGCCCTACGATCCGGTCAAGGATTTCGCGCCCATCGGGCAGATCGCCTCGGGCCAGATGCTGATCCTGACGCACCCGTCCGTGCCGGCCAAGACCTTTCCGGAATTCGTCGCCTATTTGAAGAAAATGGGCGACGAGGTCAGCTACAGTTCGCCGGGCCCGGGCTCGACCACCCATCTGTATTCCCTGGTGCTGCAGGACATGTTGGGAACGAAGATGCGCCACATCCCGGCCAATGGCATGGGCGTGGCGGCCATGGACGTCATGCAGAACAGCTCGACCATGCTGATCAGCACGGTCGAGGCCTCGCGCGCGAACGTGGCCTCGGGCAAGCTCAAGCCCATGGCCCAGACCGGCAGGCTGCGTTCGCAACTGGTGCCCGATCTGCCCACGGTGGCCGAGTCGGGATATCCCGACTACGACCTGTCGATCTGGGTGGGCATGTACGCGCCGGCCGGCACGCCCAAGGCCATCGTCCAGCGCCTGCACGACGAGATCGGCGCGATCATGGGGGCGCCGCAGATGCGCAAGGACCTGCTCGAGAAGGGCTATGACGTCGTATTGACTTCGCCCGAGGAATTCGCGGAACTGAACCGCAAGGAATTCGCCCGCTGGAAGGACGTGGTCGCGCGCCACGGCCTGCAGGCGGAGTAGGCGTCAGCGCGGCTTGCGCGCGGACCGGCGCGGGGGGCGGGTGGCGACGATGGCATCCAGTCCCGCGAACGCATAGGTCTTCAGGTGCGCGGCCAGGTCCGCCGCCGGCTGCTGGAACAGTGCCTGGATGGGGCTGTTCATGTCGCGGTGGACGATCAGCAGCACCATGCAGGGCGCCATGACGCTCAGCACGCACCGGGTCAGCGCCGGGTCCCCGGCGGGGATGCCGGTGATCTCGCCGATGATGGCGCTGATGAGCCCGAACTTCGGCAGGGCCTCGGCCTCGATGATGCCGTCCAGGTGGGGCGAGGGCGCCAGCACCTCGCGTGCCCACAGGCGGATGTGCCAGCTGTCGGCATTGAGCAGGCTGGCCGTCAGTCCGTCCAGGAATTCCTCGAGCTTGCGCCGCGGGGGCTGGGCGCTGTGCGCCAGGCGCGTCAGGTAGTCCAGGCTGATCAGATGCTTGTGGACTTCCTTCAATAAAGCCAGGTAGAGACCGTCGCGGCTGCCGAAGTGGTAGTTGACCGCGGCCATGTTGCATTGTGCCCGCTCGCAGATGGCTTTGCTGGTGGTGTCCGCGTAGCCCCGCTCGGCGAACAGTTGCCCGGCGGTCTCCAGGATGCGGGCGCGGGTGGCTTCGCCGTCCATGCGTGGAGAGCGGGCGGGGATCGACGGTCGGGACGTGACGGCCATGCGGGAAGGCGCCGGGGACGCGGGAGTGGGCATGTAAAAATCATACATCAAATTGAAATTTGAGTTATATAATTTGCCGACCGACGGTTTCCAAGGGCGGCGGCGATGAAGAAGGTGCTGGCAGGGGGCGTGCTGGTGGCGGCGGTGCTGGCGGGGGCTGCGTGGTATGTCTTGCGCCCGGCGCCCGCACAGGATGGCTTGACGCTATACGGCAACGTCGATATCCGGCAGGTGACGCTGGCGTTCGACGGCAGCGACAGGGTGGTCCGGATGCGGGTCGAGGAAGGCGACCGCGTCAAGGCCGGCGACGTCCTGGCGGTGCTGGATGACCGTTCGCTGCGTTTGCAGGAGGTCCAGGCCCGCGCGCGTATCGCGGTGCAGGAGCAGGCGCTGCTGCGGCTGCGCAACGGCACCCGGCCCGAGGAAGTGGCGCAGGCGCAGGCACAGGTGGCGTCGGCCCAGGCCGAGGTCGAACTGGCGCAGCAGCAGCTCGCGCGCCTCCGGGGCATCGCCGCGAACACCGGCGGACGCGGGGTCAGCCAGCAGGACCTGGACAATGCCGAATCGCGCCTGCGGGTGGCGCGCGCACAATGGGACAGCCGCAGCAAGGGACTGCAACTTGCGCGTGTCGGACCGCGCAGGGAAGACATCGCGCAGGCCGAGGCGCAACTGGAGGTGTCGCGGGCCGAGCTGGCGCTGGTCGCCTACCGCCTGGAGCAGACCGAACTGAAGGCGCCGGCCGACGCCGTCGTGCGCGCCCGGCTGCTGGAACCCGGCGACATGGCCTCGCCCCAGCGTCCCGCCTATACGTTGGCGATCGCCGATCCCAAGTGGGTGCGTGTCTATGTGTCGGAGCCGCAACTGGGACGCGTCAGGCCGGGCATGGCGGCCGAGGTATTCACCGACAGCCAGCCCGACCGGCCCATCGCCGGACGTATCGGCTACATCTCGTCGGTGGCCGAATTCACGCCCAGGAACGTGCAGACCGAGGAGTTGCGGACCAGCCTGGTCTACGAGATGCGTGTGCTCGTGGACGACCCGCAGGACCGGCTGCGGCTGGGCATGCCGGCCACCGTGCGCATCGCGCCGGACCGGCGGGACGACGGAGCACCGGCCAGATGAGCGAGGCCGCCGTCGTCGTGGCGCGCGGCGTGCGCAAGCGTTTTCCGGCCGCGCGCGGGGGAAGCGAGGTCGTGGCGTTGGACGGCATCTCGCTGGACGCGCCCGCGGGCGCGCTGACCGCGCTGGTCGGGCCGGACGGGGCGGGCAAGACGACCTTGCTGCGCCTGGTCGCGGGGCTGATGAAGGCCGAGGGACAACTGCGGGTGCTGGACATCGACGTCGCTGCGGATCCCCAGGCCGTGCAGAACCGCATCAGCTACATGCCGCAGCGCTTCGGCCTGTACGAGGACCTGAGCGTGCAGGAGAACCTGGACCTGTACGCGGACCTGCATGGCGTGCCCCGGCAACGGCGGGGCGAGCGCTATGCGCGCCTGCTGGAGATGACCGATCTCGGCCGGTTCACCGCCCGCCCGGCGGGCAAGTTGTCCGGCGGCATGAAGCAGAAGCTGGGGCTGGCCTGCACGCTGGTCCGGTCGCCGGAACTGCTGCTGCTGGACGAGCCCACGGTGGGCGTGGATCCCCTGTCGCGCCGGGAGCTTTGGGAGATCGTCCGGCAACTGGTCGACGACGAGCGCCTGTCCGTGATCGTCAGCACCACCTATCTGGACGAGGCCGAGCGCTGCGCCCGCGTGTTCGTGCTGCATGAAGGCAGGCTGCTGGCGCAGGGTGGGCCCGAGGATATCCGCCGGCCCGCGCGCGGGCTGTGCTTCGTGGCGGCGCCGCCGCCGGGCGAGCCGGCCCGGCTGCTGCAGGCGCGCCTGCTGGACGACACGGCCCGCGTCATCGATGCCGTGCCAGAGGGGGGAGAGGTGCGCGTGATCCGTCGCCCGGCGGCGCGGGGCGAACCCGCGCAAGAGCCAGGACGCTCCCTGGCCTGGCGGCCGGTCGCGGCCAGGTTGGAAGACGGCTTCATGGTGCTGCTTCGAGAACGCCGGCCGGAAGCCGAGGCAGCGCCGTTGCCCGTGCCGAGCGCGACGGCCGCCAGCGGCGAAGCCATCATCGAGGTCCGCGACCTGGTGCGCAAGTTCGGCGATTTCGTCGCCGTGGACCGCACCAGCTTCACGGTGAACAAGGGCGAGATATTCGGCCTGCTCGGCCCCAATGGCGCGGGCAAGACGACGACCTTCCGCATGCTGTGCGGACTGCTGCCCGCCAGCAGCGGTTTCCTGCGCGTGGCGGGCGTGGACCTGCGTACGGCGCCGGCGCGGGCCCGGCGCCGCGTCGGCTACGTGTCGCAGCGGTTCGCGCTGTACGGCAACCTGAGCGTGATGGAAAACCTGACGTTCTTCGGCAGCGCCTACGGCCTGCATGGCGAGCGCCTGCGCGCGCGCATCGCGGCGGTGCTGGCGCAGTTCGGGCTCGAAACCCAGGCACGAGCGGCTAGCGGACGCCTGCCGGGCGGCTACAAGCAACGGCTGGCGATGGCGGTCGGCCTGCTGCACGAGCCCGACATCCTGTTCCTGGACGAGCCCACCAGCGGCGCCGACGCGCTGGCGCGGCGCGAGTTCTGGCGCCGGATCACGACGCTGGCCGCCGACGGCACCACCATCGTGGTGACCACGCATTTCATGGAAGAGGCCGAGTACTGCGATCGCATCGTCATTCAGGATGCCGGGCGGCTGCTGGCGCTGGGCACGCCGCAGCAGGTGCGCAAACAGGCGGGCGAGACGGCCGCGCATCGCATGAACATGGAAGAGGCATTCATCGGCATCGTCGAGCGTGGCCGCAGGCAGGAGACCGCGGAGGCCACGGCATGAGCGAATCCCGGTCCGGCGGCTTCTGGCGGCGCCTGGTCTCGCTGACGCGCAAGGAAGTGCGGCAGTTGCTGCGTGATCGCGCCAACCTGATGATGGGCATCGCGCTGCCCATCGTCCTGATCCTGATCTTCGGCTATGGATTGTCGCTGGATGTCCGGAACGCGCCCGTGGCGGTGGTGCTGGACGATGCCTCGCCGGTCGCGCGCGACGTGGTGGCCGGGCTGTCCACGCCGGGCTACCTGGCGCCCCGCGTGGTGGGCTCGGCGCACGAGGCCTACGCGCTGATGCGCGCGCGGGAGGTGGATGCCGCCGTGCTGGTGCCGGCGGATTTCTCGCGGCGGCTGGCCGCCGGCGACGCGCAGGTGCAGGTCCTGCTGCAAGGCGCGGACGCCAGCCGCGCGACCATGATACGCGGCTACGTCGCCGGCGCGCTGGCCTCGTGGAGCCAGAAGCGGGCCGACCGCGGCGAGGCTGCGGGGCCGGGCGCGGGCCGGGTCCAGGTGGTCGACCGCATGTGGTTCAACGCCGCCAACGACAGCACGTGGTACCTCGTGCCCGGGCTGATCGTGCTGATCATGACGCTGGTGGGGGCCTTCCTGACGGCGCTCGTCATGGCGCGCGAGTGGGAACGGGGTACGCTGGAGTCGCTGTTCGTCACGCCGGTGCGGCCGGTGGAAGTGCTGCTGGCCAAGATCATTCCCTATTTCTGCGTGGGAATGATCGGGCTGGCGCTGTGCCTGGCCGCCGCGGCCTTCCTGTTCCACGTGCCCATGTACGGATCGCTGCCGGTCCTGCTGTTCAGCGCCATGTTGTATCTGCTGGTCGCGCTGGGCATAGGCCTGGTGATCTCGTCGGTGACCCGCAACCAGTTCCTGGCCAGCCAGGTGGCCCTGATCGCCAGCTTCCTGCCGGCCCTGATGCTGTCCGGATTCATGTTCGACCTGCGCAACGTGCCGACGGCCATACGGGTGATCGGGCAGATCCTGCCCGCCACCTATTTCATGGAGTTGATCAAGTCGCTGTTCCTGGCCGGGAACAACTGGCCGCTGGTGGCCAGGAACTGCGCCATCCTGGCGGCTTACGCCGTCGTGCTGCTGGGCGTGGCGCGCCTGGTCACGCGCAAGAGGCTGGACTGACGCATGGATGCCTTCATCGACTTCTGGCGACGCCTGGCCCAGCTGTGCCGCAAGGAACTGCTGGCCATCCTGAAGGATCCCGCCAACCGGGCGATCCTGGTCGTTCCCGCCTTGCTCCAGAGCGTCGTGTTCGGCTATGCCGCGACCTACAACCTGACCAACGTGCCATACGCCGTGCTGGACCAGAGCCAGGGCGCGGCGTCGGCCCGGCTGCTGGCACGCCTGGACGGCACCGGGGTCTTCCATCGCGTCGCCACGCTGACCGCGCCCCGCGACATCGCGCGCGTGGTGGATGCCGGCGACGCCCTGCTGGTCCTGCAATTCGGGCCGGACTTCGAGGCCCGGCTGGCCCAGGGGCAGGAGGCCCCCTTGCAGGTCATCCTGGATGGCCGCAACTCGACCACCGCCGGCCAGGCATCGGCCCACGTCGCCGAGATCGTGGCGGCCTACAACGCCGAACTGCGCGGCGGTGGGATGCCGGTCACCGCCGTGCCGCGCGTCTGGTACAACCCCAACCTCGAGACGCGCTGGAACATCATGCCGGCCCTGATCGCCGCGCTCAGCATGATGCAGACCCTGATGCTGACCGCGCTCTCGGTCGCGCGCGAGCGCGAACAGGGCACGTTCGACCAGTTGCTCGTGACGCCCTATACGCCCATGGAGATCATGCTCGGGAAGGCCGTTCCGCCGGTGCTGATCGGCCTCGTGCAATCGTCCATCATTCTTTGCGTCGCGCTGTTCTGGTTCCGCATTCCCATGGCCGGGTCGCTGGCGACGCTTTACGCGGGACTGGCGATCTTCACCGTGGCCTGCGTGGGAATCGGGCTGTCCATCTCGGCCGTCTCGGTCAACATGCAGCAGGCCATGCTCTACACCTTCGTGCTGATCATGCCGCTGATGCTGTTGTCGGGACTGGCCACGCCGGTGCGCAACATGCCCGATCCCGTGCAGGTCGCTACCCTGGCGAATCCGCTGCGCTTCGCCATCGACCTCGTGCAGCGCGTGTACCTGGAGGGCGCGGGCCTGCCGTCGCTGTGGCGCAACCTCGTGCCCATGTTCGTCCTGGGCGCGCTCACATTGCCGCTGGCGGCGTGGCTGTTCCGCCATCGTCTGGTTTGACTGGAGGCCAAGCATGGCATGCGATCCGATCCGCCGGCCCGGGACCCGTTTTTTCCTGCAGGCGACCTTGCTCGTGTCGTGCCTGGGCGGTTGCGCGGCCGTGGGGCCGGACTTCACGGCGCCCGCCCCCGCGCAGCCCGCGGACTGGAACAGCTGGCGCGGCGCTCCCGAGGCCTTGCGCGATCCCGTCTCCACGGCGGCGCCATCGGAGCGCTGGTGGGAAACCTTCCAGGATGCGAGGCTGGACGCGCTGCTGGCGCAGGCACGCGAGGCGAGCCCGGACCTGCGGACCGCGGCGCTGCGTTTCGCGCAAAGCCGGCTCATGCGGCAGACCGTGGCCGCGCAGCGCGGGCCGGACGTGGGCTTGTCGGCGGGCGTGTCGCGCCAGCGCCAGAGCGAGTACGGCGCCGGCACCCGCCTGCTGGACGCGATCGCGCCCGACAACCGCGAGCAGCTCGTCTCGGTGCTGAGCGACCCGTTCACGCTGTACCAGGCGGGCTTCGACATGTCCTGGGAAATCGACTTGTGGGGCCGGGTCGCACGTTCGATCGAGGCGGCCGATGCCGACGTGGACGCATCGGCGGCGGCGCTGGCGCAGGCGCGGCTGTCGGTGGCCAGCGAGATCGCGCGCGACTATTTCGAACTGCGCGGCATCCAGGCGCAATTGCAATGGTTGCAGGAGGATATCGCCGCGGCGCGGGAGTCCCTGGACATCTTGCAGGCGCGGCGGGACGGCGGGCAGATCGATGCGCTGGACGTGTCGCGGCAACAGGCGTTGCTGGCCGACCTGACCGGCCGGCTGGCGCCGCTGCGCGCGCAGGAGGCCGCGGCGGCCAACCGCATTGGGTTCCTGGCCGGCCAGCCTCCCGGGGCGCTGCGGGACATGCTGGCGGAAACCCGGGACACGGACGCCCCCATGCCCGATTTGGCACTGGGGCTGCCTTCCGAGGTCGCGCTGCGCCGGCCCGACATACGGGCGGCCGAAGCGCGGCTGCATGCGGCCACGGCCGACATCGGCATCGCGACGGCCGACCTGTATCCGCGCATCGTGCTGGGCGCGAGTTTCGGCTACGAGTCGTTCAAGGACGGCAGGTTCGGCGAATGGGGCAGCCGGCGCTGGTCGGTCGGTCCCAGCCTGTCGTTGCCGCTGTTCGACCGGGGGCGGCGACGCTCCACCGTGGCGCTGCGCGAACTGGCGCAGCAGGAGGCGGCGGTGTCCTACCAGCAGACGGTGTTGCGGGCGTGGCAGGAGATCGACGATGCCCTGACCGGGTACGGCGCCGAACGCCGGCGCAATATCGAGCTGCGCCGCAGGCTGCGCGCCAGCAGCGACGCTCTCGAACTGGCCCGGGCCCGCCACGCCGGCGGGATGACCGATTTCCTGCCGGAACTCGACGCCCGGCGCACCTTGTCGCAAGCCAGGCGCGACCTGGCGCAGAGCGACAGTCAACTGCGTATCGGGCTGGTCGCGATCTACAAGGCCATAGGCGGGGGCGGGCAGGTGGCGCCGGGCGTCCCCGCCACTGACTGCGACATCTGTTACGAATCCGCGACCCCGCGCCCCGCGTGCGTTCCGGCCCGGCGGCGGGGTGCGGCCTTTCCATCCCCTATTGCCAGATGCCACGCGCCGCCTTAATTTGGAGCCATCGGGGCGCCCCGAGCAAGGACAAGGACCATGATCTATCGCAAACCGTCCAACGCCATGTGGATCGACGCGGTCAGGCTGCTGGAGCAGGCGGACAACCTGCACCGCCAATTCTTCCGTCCGGGCCACGGCGGCCCGCAGGGGCCCACCTGGGAACCCCCCATCGACATCTTCGAGACCGGCCGGGCGTTGTCCGTGCTGGTCGCGCTGCCCGGCGTCGCGCCCGACCAGGTCCAGGTGCTGATCGACGGGCCGACGCTTACCGTGGTGGGCGAACGCCCCTTGCCGGCGCCGGCCGAGGCCCACATCCGCCGCATAGAAATTCCCTACGGCCGCTTCGAGCGGCGCATCGCGCTGCCGCCGGGCGCGTTCGAAATCCGGGAGCACAGGATGGTGGACGGCTGCCTCCTGCTGACCCTGCTCAAGCTGGGATAGACCGGCGGCACGCCGCAACTCGAACCGGGGACAGGTAAGAAGCCATGGCAAACGAATTTCGAGACCAACAATCGGGGCAGGAACGGCAGGAGGCGCAGGGTGCGCAGCCCGCGGGCCAGGGGCCGGCGCCATCGATCGCGCTGCCGTCGGACGCGTTGACGCTGGTCCCGGTGCGCAATCTCGTGCTTTTCCCGGGATTGGTGGCGCCCATTTCCATCGGCCGCGACAGCACCGTGCGCGGCGCGCAGGAGGCCGCACGGGCCGGCCGCCAGGTGGGAGTCGTGCTGCAGCGCGACCCGGAGGCCGAGGAGCTGGGCGACGGCGACCTCCATCCCATGGGGACGGTGGCCAACGTCATGCGCTACGTGACCACGCCCGACGGCACGCACCACGTCATCTGCCAGGGCGTGCAGCGTTTCCGCATCATCGAGCTGCTGCAGGGCTATCCGTTCATGGTGGCGCGGGTCCAGCGCTTCGAGGATCCGGAGATCATGACCTCGGACATCGAGGCGCGCCTGATCCAGCTCAAGGCGCGCGCGCTGGACATCCTGCAACTGTTGCCGCAGGCGCCGGCGGAACTGGCGGGCTCCATCCAGAACATGACCTCGGCGCCGCTGCTGACGGATTTCATCGCCGGGCTGATGGAGATCCGGCCGGAGGAAAAGCAGGACGTGCTCGAGACCGTGGACGTCGTTGCCCGGGCCGACAAGGTGCTGGCCCTGATGATGCACCAGATCGAGGTGCTGCGCATCAGCCGCGACATCGACCAGCAGACCAAGGCGCGCTTCGAGGATCGCCAGCGCGAGGTCATGCTGCGCGAGCAGCTCAAGACCATCCAGCAGGAACTGGGCGAGGCCGAGGGCAACAGCGCCGAACTGGCGGAGCTGGGCGAGCGCATCGCCAAGGCCGGCATGCCGGAAGAGGCCGAGAAGCAGGCGCGCAAGGAGCTCAAGCGGCTGGAGGGCATACCCGAGGCATCGGGCGAGTACTCGATGATCCGCACCTACCTGGATTGGCTGATCGAGCTGCCCTGGTCGGTATCCACCGAGGACCGCATCGACATCGCCGAGGCCCGGCGGATCCTGGACGAGGACCACTACGGGCTCGACAAGATCAAGCGCCGCATCCTGGAGTACCTGGCCGTGCGCAAGCTCAATCCCACCGGCAAGAGTCCGGTGCTGTGCTTTGCGGGGCCGCCGGGAGTGGGCAAGACTTCGCTGGGCCAGAGCATCGCCAAGGCCACGGGACGCAAGTTCGTGCGGCTGAGCCTGGGCGGCGTGCACGACGAGGCCGAGATACGCGGCCATCGGCGCACCTACATCGGCGCGTTGCCGGGCAACGTGATCCAGGCCATCCACAAGGCCGGTTCGAACAACTGCGTGATGATGCTGGACGAGGTGGACAAGCTGGGCGCCAGCGCCCAGGGCGATCCCGCCGCGGCGCTGCTCGAGGTGCTCGATCCCGAGCAGCACGATACCTTCCGCGACAACTACCTGGGCGTGCCCTTCGATCTTTCCAGGGTGCTGTTCATCGCGACGGCCAACGTGCTCGACGGCATTCCCGGGCCGCTGCGCGACCGCATGGAAGTCATCACGCTGCCGGGCTACACCGAGGAGGAGAAGGCCCAGATCGCGCGCCGCTACCTGGTGCCGCGCCAGCTCGAGGCCAATGGCCTCGCGCCCACGCAGTGCGAGATCACCGACGCGGCCATCCACGAGGTGATCAACGGCTATACCCGCGAAGCCGGCGTGCGCAATCTCGAGCGCGAGATCGGCAGTACCTTCCGCCATGCCGCCATGAGCGTCGCCGAAGGGACGGCGCAGCACGTGCGCATCGACGTGGACGAGGTCCATGCGATCCTGGGCGCGCCACGCTTCGAAAGCGAGATCGCCATGCGTACCGGCCTGGCGGGCGTGGCTACCGGGCTGGCCTGGACGCCGGTCGGCGGCGACATCCTGTTCATCGAGGCCAGCCGCACGCCGGGCAACGGCAGGCTGATCCTGACCGGACAACTGGGCGAGGTCATGCGCGAGAGCGTGCAGGCGGCGTTGACGCTGCTCAAGGGCCGTGCGGCCTCCTTGAATGTCGATCCCGCGCTGTTCGAGCACAGCGACATCCACGTCCATGTTCCGGCGGGCGCGATTCCCAAGGACGGCCCCAGCGCCGGCGTGGCGATGTTCGTCGCGCTGACGTCGCTGATGACCAATACGCCGGTCCCCTCGGACCGGGCGATGACGGGCGAGATCAGCCTGCGCGGACTGGTCCTGCCGGTCGGGGGCATCAAGGAAAAGGTGCTGGCCGCGTTGCGGGCCGGCATCAAGACCGTGCTGTTGCCGGCGCGCAACCGCAAGGACGTCGACGACATCCCGGAGGAATCCCGCAAGCAGCTCCAGTTCATTTTCCTGGAGACGGTCGAGGACGCGATCCGCGCGGTGGGCCAGGCCGGCAAGCCGGGGGAGACGACGGCCAGCTGATGGCCTGATGTCATTCGTCGGCTGGCAGTGTCGATTCGTCGGCAGGGATTGCGGTGCCCGCATCCTGACAAATAAGATCGTTCGCGTACGACAAACGCACGGTTGCGTTCGTTTGTCGAGTTCTCGCGCATGGGACCCGTACGCACATGACGACGTATCCGCATTCCCCGACGGCCGCCGGCAACGAAGGCGCTTGCAGGCGGCCGTTCCGTCTGGACCTCCTGGCGGCGGCGACGCTGGCCGCCCTGTCGTCGCTGGCCGGTACCGTGCAGGCCCAGGTCGTCCACGACTACCGGGGCGCCGATGGTTCCTGCTGCCATGACCACAACGGCTCGGACGGCGGCAATGGCGCGGATTTCGTCGGCGCGTCCGATTCGTCGCTGAACGTCTCGGTCGGCGCCGGCACCGCGGTCTTCGTGGACGTGAGCGGCGGCCATGGCGGCGACAGCGAGGGTTCCACCGACCCGGGCGATACGAACTACAACCATTGGGGCGGCAACGGCGGGGAGGGCGCGACGCTGGGCTACAACCTGCTGGACAGCACCCTGCGCAGCGGCGGAGTCGGGCTGCGCGCCGCCTCGCATGGCGGCGACGGAGGCAGGTGGGCGATGCAGAGCGGGGGGCGGCGCTACGGCGAGGGCGGAGACGGCCACGACGCGAGCGTGGTGGTCTCGGGCACCGGCATCACGGCCGGGACCTATGGCATATGGGTCGATTCCCTGGGCGGCGCGGGCCAGGAACCCTCGATCCGCGACATCCTGCCGTCCGGCGATTCCGGGCGCGGCGGCAATGCGGGCGCGGCCAGCGTGAACCTGAGCTATGGAACGTCCGTGACCGTGTCCGGCGGCACGGGGCAGTCGGAGACCGCCGGCGTGCTGGCCCAGTCCGTCGGGGGCCGGGGCGGGGACGGTTTTCACGGCGGCGTCGGTGGCGGACACAGCACGGCAGGGCAGGGCGGCGACACCGGCGATGTCAGCGTCAGCATCGACGGCAGCAGTTCCATCACTACCGACGGCACGGGAACGGCAGGCGTGATCGCGCGCACCCAGGGCGGCCGGGGCGGAGGCGCGGAAGGAAGCGACGAGGGCGAACCCGCCCAGGACGTGCGCGCCAATCGCGGTGGAAACGCCGGGCATGTCACCGTCTTGAACGCGGGCGCCATCACGACGCACGGCACGGCGTCCGCCGCCATCCTGGCCAGCAGCCAGGGCGGCAGGGGGGGCGATGGCGGGGCCGGCTCCTGGTCGTCAGGACATGACGGCGGCGACGGCGGGTCGGCCAGCGGCGTCACCATCGCCAATTCGGGCCGGATCGCCACCTACGGCGATTATTCCAGCGGCATCCAGGTCCGGGTCGCGGGCGGCGACGGCGGCAAGGGCGGCGATGGCGGGCTGTCGGGCCACAGCGGCAGCGGCGGTTCCGGCGGCGGCGTGGGCGCGCTGGCCTACGACATCACCAACAGCGGTTCGATCGCGATCGCCGGCGCGGGCGCCGAGGACGATGACGGGACCACGGGCACGGGATCCTTCGGCATCGTCGCCCAGGCGTCCGGCGGCGAGGGCGGCGCGGGCGCCGAGGCGGCCGGGTGGTTCGTCGTGGGCGGCAACGGCGGCGGCGGGGGCAATGGCGGCGCCGGCCGCGTGACCAATACCGGCAGCATTTCCACCACGCGCGACCAGAGCGGCGCGGTGCTCATGCAAAGCGCCGGCGGTGGCGGCGGCGTGGGCGGCGATGCCGACAGCACCGGCCTGATCGTGTCGATGGCGATAGGCGGCCGGGGCGGCGTCGCGGGCGATGGCGGCGACTTGTCGCTGACCTCGTCCGGACGGATCGCCACGCAGGGCGCGGGCTCCACCGGCGTGATGCTGCAAAGCATAGGCGGGGGCGGCGGGCACGGCGGATCGGCCAAGGCGGCCTCGGTGGGCGTGCTGGTCGGCGTCGCGCTGTCCACCGGCGGAGACGGCGGCGCGGGCGGGGCGGGCGGGCACGTCGCCATCGGGCTCGGTCCGGGCGGCTCGGTCACGACCTCGGGGGCCCTCAGCAGCGCGGTGGTCGGCCGGTCGGTCGGAGGCGGAGGCGGCAACGGCGCGTTCGCCGAGTCCGTGCAGGCGACCATCGCGCCGGAACTGGGGCCGGACATCCCGTCGGGCACGGCCAGCATCCAGGTTACGGTGGGCGGCCGCGGCGCCTCGGCGGGCAACGCCGGGGAGGTCGACATCGCCAATGCCGGCACGGTGGCCACCTCGGGGCACGAGAGCCACGGCATCTTCGCGCAAAGCAGCGGCGGCGGTGGCGGCAGCGGCGGCGTGGCGGCCGCGCCGCTGCGGCCGACGACGATAGGCGCGTCCAGCTTCACCATCAGCTACGGCGTCACGACCGGGGGCGAGGGCGGCAGCGGGGGGCACGGCGGGGCGATCTCGGTACACAACCAGGGCGGCGGCGCGATCACCACCGCCGGCGACCATGCCGTGGCCGTGCTGGCGCAGAGCGTGGGCGGCGGGGGCGGCAACGGCGGCCTCGTCCAGCAGGAGACCGAGCGTTCGTTCGAACCCGTGGTCGGGTCGCCCACCGCATTCCTGGAGACGTTGGCCAAGGTTTCCGAATGGCTGGAGGAAGCGCCCAGCTCGATCTCGTTCGGAGGGCTGAGCTACGCGCTCGATACCCGGGTCGGCGGCAACGGCGGGAGTGGCGGCAATGGCGGCAACGTCGCCGTCGCCAACGACGGCGCCATCGCGACACAGGGCCTGGCGTCGGCGGGCATCATTGCGCAAAGCATCGCCGGCAGCGGCGGGCGGTCCGGGGCCATCGGCTCGGCGGGCGCATCCAGCCTGCTGTCCGCGATCGACACCTTGCTGAAGGCCGCCAACGAAGGCGTCAGCAACGTGGTTTCCCTGGCGCCTTCGATAGGCACCAATCTGTCGGTGGGCGGGAATGCCGGCGATGGCGGGCAGGGGGGCACGGTGCAGGTGGCCAACACCGGCACGGTCTCGACCGCCGGCAAGGCCGCGGCCGCCATCCTGGCGCAAAGCGTGGGTGGCGGCGGGGGCGTGGGCACGGTCTCGGAACAGGACCTGGCCGAACTGGTGAAAGCGCACGGCGGCGACCAGGCCGCCGAGATCCTGGAGAAGATCGACCAGATCGCCGAACTCCTGGCGTCCAAGGGTATGTCCCTGACCCGCAACATCAACGTGACCGTGGGCGGCGGCGGAGGGGGCGGCGGCAATGGCGGCCTGGCCACGGTCGATGCCAGCGCGGCGGGCAGCGTGGTGGCGACGAGGGGCGACCATGCGCCCGGCATCGTGGCGCAAAGCGTGGGCGGGGGCGGTGGCAAGGCCGAGGTGTCGAGCTTCCTGGTCGGGGCCGGCGGGCTGGCCACGCCGGCCGGACAGACGGAAGCGCCGCTGACGATCACGATGGGAGGCAGCCGGACCCTGCCGGGCTTCATGTCGGAGGCGGCGGTGATGAGCGGTGGCGGCGCCTCGGTCACGACGAGACAGGTCCGTACCCAGGGCGACGATGCGCCGGCGGTGATCGCGCAGAGCGTGAGCGGCGGGGGCGGACTGGCCTCGATCAGCATCGACGGCCTGGACGCGGCGGGGCTGGGAGCCGGGCACGCGGCACAGGCGCCGGTCATTTCGCTGGGCGGGAAGATCAGCGTGGTGGGCGGGTTCTCGATTCCCCCCGTCTACGCCGGCGACGCGACGGTCACCACGACCGGCGGCAACATCGTCACGTCCGGCACGCTGTCCCATGGCGTGATGGCCCAGAGCATAGGCGGCGGAGGCGGAGCGGCGACGCTGGCCACCAGCGCCGCCGCGGCGCCGATGCTGGCGCCGGCGCAAGTGACGCTGGGCATGGATGCGTCGAACCAGGAAGCCGTGCGGACCGACGGCGGACACGTTTCCGTGACCACCGGCAAATACGACGAAGGGGCGAGCACGATCACCCATACGATGGTCCAGACCTCGGGCGACCTGGCCTTCGGCGTGCTGGCGCAAAGCGTGGGCGCGGGTGGCGGCTACGTGGGCCTGTTGAGTGGCGGGCAGGCGCAGGCCACCGCCAGCGTCGCGCTGGGAGCGCTGGGCGGCGCGGTGGGCGACGGCGGCCAGGTCGATGCGCGCGTGGCGGTCAACAGCTCCATCGACACGCGGGGCAGGAACGCCGTGGGGGTGCTGGCGCAAAGCGTGGGCGGCGGGGGTGGTATCGCCGGCCTGTCGACGGCCGCGGGCAGGACTACGCTGGCCGCGCCCGCGTCGCAGGGCTCGGGCGCGGGCGGCGCGGTCAACGTGAACGTCGAAGGCTCGGTGCTGACCGAAGGGGCGGGCGCCATCGGCGTGCTGGCGCAGAGCGTGGGTGGCGGCGGAGGCCTGGCCGGGGACCTGTCCTCGGTCAGCTACGACGACACCCTGGTCAAGGCCGTCGACGTGGCGGGGGGCGCAGGCAATGGCGGCGCGGTCGACGTGCAGGTGGGCGTCATGGTCGCCACGCAGGGCCGGAACGCGCCTGCCATCGCCGCGCTCAGCCTGGGCGGCGGCGCCGTCTTCTCGGAAGCCGGCATCCAGGTTCGGAGCAGCGGCGGCGGAACGGGCAGCGCGGGTGGGGCAATCAACATCGGGCTGGGCACGGGTTCCCTGGTCACCGCGCAGGGCGGCGGCGCGCCGGCCATCCTGGCCGTGAGCGCCGGCAGCGCGGCGCAGGACAGCGGCGGTGCCGTCACTATAGGCGTGGGCACATCGTCCGCCGTCTACGCGGACGTTGCCAGTGGCACGGCGATCCGGACGGTCACCGACAACGCCACCTCGGTCTCCAACCAGGGCCTGATAGCCGGCGCGACCGCGATCGATGCCTCCGGCCGGGTGGCCGTGGACAACTACGGCTTGTTCATCGGCAGCGTCACGAGCGGCGACGCTGCCCGAGGTACTTTCGTCAATCACCCGGGCGCGGTGCTGGCCAGCGGCCAGCGGCTGGACGCCTCCCTGGTCAACCAGGGGGTGTTCAACCCGGGAGGTCCGGTCGACCAGCGTGGTTCGTACCAGACGACGTTCATGCAGGGTTTCACGCAAGGCCCGGGAGGCGTCTTCCAGGCCGACGTCGATTTCAGCGCGGGCGGACTGGCCGACGTGATCGGCGTGAGCGGGCCGGCGCAACTGGGCGGCAGCCTGCTGGTGCTGGGGCACAACCTGGCCGGCGGCCAGCCCATGCTGATCGCCCAATTCAATACCACGCCGACGGGCTCGTTCAGCCTTGCGGGGCAATCGCCGGTCGTGAACTACGACGTGTCGCTGACCAGCGACGGCCAGCTATGGGTCACGCCCCAGGCGAATTTTCGTCCGCAGAACCTGGGCCTGACCGCCAACCAGGCCAGCATCGCCGGCTACCTGCAAACCCTGTGGGACCGGGGTGATCGCGGCCTGACGACGCTGTTCGATCCCTTCGCGCGGCTGGAAGGTACGGATGCGTATGTGAAAGCGCTGGGCGCGGTGGCCTCCGACGCGGCGCTGAGCCGCGCGAGCAACCGCACCTACGAACTTCACTCGGCGCTGGACCGGATGATGAGCTGCCCCCACTTCAGCGATCGAAGCGTCCAGCTGGCCGAGGGCGAATGCGCGTGGGCGCGTGTGATAGGCGGCCGCTTCGACCGTTCGGCGTCCGCCGACGGCGCAGGCTACGACAACCGGCAGACCACGGTGCAGTTCGGCGTGCAGCGCCAACTGGCGCCGGACTGGTTCCTGGGGGCCTCGGCCAGCTACAGCCGCACCAATACCTATTCCGCGGACAACACCGTGCGCATCGCCAGCGACAGCTTCCATGCCGGCCTGACGCTGAAGCGGCAGACGGGGGCCTGGCAGTTCGCCGGCGCGCTGATGGGGGGCTACGAGGAATCGGACCAGGCGCGAAGCATCGTGCTGCCGGGCATGGCCGCGCGAGCGACCAGCAAGCCCGATTCCTACCAGCTGGCGGCGCGTGCCCGGGCCGCCTATCAGTTCTCGTTCGGCGACTGGTACGCCAAGCCGTATGCGGACCTGGACCTCATCTACGATCGCACGCCGGGATACAGGGAGTCGGGCGCGGGCCTCTTCGACCTGGTGCACGACGCCAGCGACCGGTGGAGCGCGGTGCTGACGCCCAGCATCGAGTTCGGCGGCAAGGTCAGTATGGGCAAGGCGGTCGCGCGTCCCTATCTTGCGCTGGGCGTGGGGCTGGTGGCGGGGCGCAAGGTGTCGACCGATGTGCGGCTGGCGGTGGCGCCGCAGGATGCGTTCACGTTGTCGACCCGTGTGCCGGGGGTATTCGGCAGCGCGACGGCCGGCATCGAGGTGATGTCGGCCGATGCGTGGTCGCTGCGGGCGGAGTACGGGATCCAGGCGGGCGAGCATCTGGTGGCGCAGACGGCCAGCCTGAAGCTGGGGGTGCGGTTCTAGGGGTTGGGTTGAATTGGGTTCTTTACCCGGTCTTGTCCGGGGTGCCGGGACCGGCTTCGCTGCGCCCCAACGCGAGCCGCCCCACCGCACCGATCAAGGACGGTTCAAGAACCTGATCCCTGCCATTCACGACCGTCGATTCCACCTAAAGCAGCGTCTGCCCCCCATCGATCACGATGGTCGAACCGGTCACGAACGCCGAGGCGTCGGAGGCCAGCCAGACCACGATCTCCTTCAATTCCTCGGGCCGCCCGATCCGGCCCAGCGGCACGTTCCTGACAAAGGCGGCGTGCTTGGCCGGATCGCTCATTTCCCCTTCAGTCAGTGGCGTCAGGAAACGCCCCGGCGCCAGGGTGTTGACGCGGATGCCCTGCGGCGCCCACTCCATGGCCAGCGCGCGCGAGAAGTTGATCATGGCCGCCTTGGCCGCGCTGTAGGGGGAGTTGTTGGGCCGGCCGCGCAGGCCGGCGGCCGAGGCGATGTTGATGATGGAGCCGCGGCCTTGCGCGTGCATGGCCCGTCCCGCCGCGCGGCAGACATAGAAGGTCGAGTCCAGGTTGGCGCCGATCAGGCGCTTCCATTCATCGTCGGCCAGTTCCAGCACGGGTTTGCGCTGGCTGCCCCCGGCCGAGTGCACCAGGATGTCCAGCGTGCCGAATTCCTCGAGCACGGCCGAGACGGCGCGGTCGACCTGCGCGGAATCGGTCGCGTCGGCGGCCAGCGGCAGGGCGCGGGCGCCGGTCGCGCGGATTTCCTCGCAGGCCGATTCGACGTCCCGTGCCGTGCGTGCCAGCAGCGCCACGTTGGCGCCGGCCTGCGCCAGTCCCATCGCGATGGCCCGGCCCAGGCCCTTGCCGGCGCCCGTGACCAGCGCGGTGCGGCCGTCCAGCCGCATGGTGTTCCACAGGGAAGCGTTCATGGGCGGGTCCTAGTTGAAGACGATGTGGGCCTGCTTGATGACGTCGGTCCAGCGCGCCAGGTCGCGTTTCAGGAAGTCCGCGGCCTGTTCGGGCGTGCCCCCGACGATCTCGGCGCCGAGATCCTTCAGGCGCTGGCGGATGTCCGGCTGCTGCAGCCCGGCGTTGACCGCCTCGTTCAGCTTGTCGACGATCTTGCGCGGGGTGCCGGCCGGCGCGAACATCATGTACCAGGCGCCGATCTCGTAGCCTTTCAATCCCGCCTCGTCCACGGTCGGGACCTGCGGCAGCAGGGCCGAGCGCGAGCGGGACGTGACCGCGAGCGCGCGCAACTGGCCGCCGTTGATCAGGGGCAGCAGCGCCGGCATGTTCTCGAAGGCCAGCTGCACGCGGCCGCCCACCAGGTCGACCAGCGCCGGCGCCGTGCCCTTGTACGGCACGTGCGTCATGTCCACGTGGCCCATCAGCTTGAACAGTTCGCCGCCCAGGTGGGACGATGAACCGTTGCCGACGGACGAGAACGCCAGCTTGCCCGGATTGGCCTTGGCGTAGGCCAGCAGCTCGGGCACGGACTTGACCGGCAGCGACGGGTTGACGACGAGCACATTGGGGACGATGGCCACGAAGGCGATGGGCGTCAGGTCCTTGATGGGGTCGTAGCGCAGGTCGGGGAACATGCTGGGCGCGGTGGAGTACGAAGGCATGCTGCCCAGCGTGATCGTGTAGCCGTCGGCGGGCGACTGGGCAACGTGGGCGGTGCCTATCGTGCCCGAGGCGCCGGGGCGGTTCTCGATCACGACGGGCTGACCGAAGCGCTGGGAGATGGCCTGGCCCAGCGCGCGGGCCAGGATGTCGTTGGCGCCGCCGGGCGTCCACGCGCTGATCAGGCGGATGGGCTTGGCCGGGTAGTCCTGGGCGGCGGCGCAGGCCGCGGCCGTCATCAGGCCAACGGCGGCCGCGATGCGTAGGGAGGATTTCATGAGGGATCCTGTCGCGTGGAGGCGGTCAAGCCGGCGTGATTTCGAAGGTGCACAAGGTCTCGACCGGCGCGGTGTAGATCAGGTCCGGCACGCTCAGGCTGGCGCGGGCCATGGCGGCGCGTTCCGGGCCGAACACCTCGACGAACAGGTCGGACGCGCCGTTGGACACATAGGGTGCGCGCTCGAAGCCCGGCGCACCGTTCACGTACACCACCAGTTGCACGACCCGCACGATGCGATCGAGGTCCTTGAGCACCGCCTTCGCCTGGGCCAGGTGGTTGATCGCGCACAGTCGGGCCGACTGGTAGGCCTCTTCCACCGTGACCTTGTCGCCGACCTTGCCCAGGTAGGGAAAGTCGCCGTTGGTGTGGCCCAGGGTGCCCTGGCAGAAGAACAGGCCGCCGGCGGCCACGCCGGGGACCAGGGCCGGGTTTGCCTTGATGACGGGCGCGTCGGGCAGCGTGATGCCCAGTTCCTTCAGGCGGTTTTCGATCGCGGACATGGTGCTTGCTTCCTTGTCATTCGAGAGAGATGTTGGCGGCCTTGATGGCGTCGCGCCAATAGGTGAATTCGGAGCGCCAGAACCGGTCGAGTTCGGCGGTGTTCATGGGCGAGGGGACGGCACCGAGCTCCTTGAGCTTGGCCACCGTTTCCGGATCCCGGGCGGCGGCCAGCACGGCCGACTCCAGGCGGGCCAGCACGGCGGGCGGGACGCCGGCACGGGTGAAGATGGAGATCCAGCTCGAGTTCTTGAACGCGGGCAGGCCGGACTCGGCGATGGTCGGCACGTCGGGCAGCACGGCGATACGCTCTTCCGTGGTCACCCCCAGTGCCGTGACCTGTCCCGCCTTGATCAGGCTGATCGGACCGGTCACGTTGTCGAACACGGCGGTGATGTTGCCGGCCAGCAGGTCCTGGATGGCCGGCGCGGCGCCCTTGTAGGGCACGTGCGTCATCTGGATGCCGGCCATCTTGGCCAGCAGTTCGCCCGACAGGTGCTGCACGCCGCCGGCGCCGCCCGTGCCGAAGGTCACCTTGCCGGGATTGGCCTTGGCCCAGGCGATGAATTCCTGCAGATTGCGCGCGGGCACGTTCTTGTTCAGGATGATCACGTTGGGCAGCTTGCCCACCATGGCGACCGGTTGCAGGTCCTTGATGGGATCGTATTGCAGGTTCTTCTGTGTCAGCGGGTTGATGACCGCCGTGGTCACGATGTTCACCAGCACCGTATAGCCGTCGGGTTCGGCGCGCGCCACTTCGGCGGTGCCGATGGCGCCGGAGGCGCCGGGACGATTGATGACGACCACCGGCTTGCCGAGCTCGGTGGACATCTTCTGCGCGATCATCCGGCCCACGACGTCGGTCGAGCCGCCGGGCGCGAAGCCGATCACCAGCTTCAGCGGCCGGTCGGGAAAGGGCGCCTGCGCCAGGGCGGGCGTGCCGGCGCAGGCCAGCGTCGACAGCGTGGCGGCCAGCAGGGCGCGCCGGATGCGGGGGTGGCTGGTGCTCATGGAAACCTCCGGGTGGGAAGGGAATCAGCGCCTGATGGCGGCGCGCACGTGGGCGATGGCTTCCTGGCGCGTGCCTATCCAGATGTCGTCCGCGGCCTTGGCCTTTTCGATCAGTTGTTCGAACACATGGATGCCGGTGATGCGGCCGAACACGTGGGCGTGGATGGACGGGTCGATGCGCACGGCGCCTTTCTCGCGGGTGCGTACGTAGTCCAGCCAGTCATCGAACATCTCGACCATCATCCGCGGCGAATTGCCGTAGCGGATGTACATGGGCGTGTCGTTCAACTCCATGCCGCCTGGGAACGCGGCGATCTCGCGGTCGCCGAAGCGGACCAGGTAGGGCAGGTCGTCGTTCATGGTGTCGCCGTGCCATTGGTAGCCGGCCTCGGCCAGCAGGCGGGCGGTGCGCGGGCTGGGCGTGGCGCGCGGGCTGATCCAGCCCTGCGGCCGGCGGCCGGTGGCCTGTTCGAACAGCGCCGTGGTGCGCGCCAGGTTGGCGCGTTCCTGTTCCTCGTCCAGGTAGGCGGGGATCACGTCCATGCCGTACGAATGGGCGACGATCTCATGCCCTGCATCCGCGATGCGGCGCACCACGTCGGGATAGCGCTCGGCCAGCACGCCGCAGATGATCATCGTGCTGCGGATGTCATGCTGTTCCAGGATGTCCAGGATGCGATGAATGCCGCGGCGCATGCCGTATTCCACCCACCCCAGCGCGTTCAGGTCCGGCACGCCGGGCTTGAGCGGATTGCCCATCGGCCCCAGCGAGGGCCAGGCGCCGTCCGACCACCCTTCGCAGGCGACGCGGAAGAACACGGCGATGCGCTTGCCACCGGGCCAGAGGAAATCGGGAGGCAGGAGGTATTCCTGGCCTCCGGCATGGACGTCTAGGGTGGGTGCGGGCATGGGATGGTCCTTGCGATGGCGGGGAGGTGGCGGCCGGGAAGGTGATCAGACTTCAGCCACGCATTCGATCTCGAGCAGGAAGTCCTTGCGCGGCAGACGGGCCTCGACGGTGGTGCGGGCGGGCCATTGCATGGAGTCGTTGCCGAAGAACTCGCGGTAGATCTCGTTCATCTCGTCGAAGTCGGCACGGCGGTCCAGGAAGATGTTGACCTTCACCACCTTTTCCAGGCTGGAGCCGGCTTCTTCCAGGATGTTCTTCAGGTTGGTCAGGCATTGCCGCATCTGTGCCGGAAAGTCGCCCTTGGCCAGCTGCATTTCGCCGAAGTAGGCGGGGCAGCCCGACACGAAGACGAGGTTGCCGGTGCGCACGGCGTGGGCGTGGGGCGCCTTGGTGCGGGTGACGTTGGGGCTGTAGATGACGGTCTTGGTCATGGCGGAGATCTCCGTGTTCGATGGATCCAGGGGTGGAGGAGGCGGCGGGCGCGGGGCCCGCCGCGAAAAGGTGGTCGTTGTCCTTCAGGCGGCGCGGCGGCCTGCGCCCACGGGTGCGAGGAAGCCGGCATCCAGTTCGTCCAGCGTGTTGACGCCCAGCATGGCCATGCCGCGGTCCACTTCGTCGCCCAGCAGCCGGACGGCATGGCGCACGCCCGCGCCACCCGCTACCGCCATTGCGTAATTGAAGGGCCGGCCCACGAACACGCAGCGGGCGCCCAGCGCCAGCGCCTTGAGCACGTCGGTGCCGCGGCGCACGCCGCCGTCCATCATGACCGCCAGGCCGCCCGCCGCCTCGACGATGGCGGGCAGGACGCGCAGCGGCGACACCGCGCCGTCGAGTTGCCGGCCGCCGTGGTTGGACACGATGATGCCGTCCACGCCCTGTTCGCGGGCGCGCGCGGCATCGGCGGGATGCAGGATGCCCTTGAGCACCAGATGACCCTGCCAGCGCCGGCGGATGCGGGCCACGTGTTCCCAGTTCAGGTGGTCGCGCGCGGTGAAGTCGCGCATGACGCGGGCGGACAGGATGGGGGCGCCGCGGGTGGCGAACGAGTTCTCGAAATGCGGCATGCCGTGCCGGGCCAGCGTGCGAAGGAAGGTGCCGCACAGCCAGCGCGGATGGCTCACGCCGTCCCAGGCCAGCCGCAGGCTGGGGCGCAACGGCGTCGAGAAACCCGTGCGCAGGTTGTTCTCGCGATTGGCCATGACGGGGATGTCCACGGTCAGCACCAGGGTGCGGTAGCCGGCCTGCGCCACGCGGTCGATCAGCGGATCGATGCGCGTGGTGTCGCCGGGCAGGTAGGCCTGGAACCAGGTGCCGGGGGCGTGCCGGGCGACGTCTTCGAGCGGGATCAGCGAACTGCCGCTCATGATCGACGGCATGCCCGCCTCGGCGGCGCCGGCGGCCAGCACGATGTCGCCCCGGTAGGCCGACAGCGCGTTGATGCCCATGGGGGCGATGCCGAAGGGACGCGCATAGCGCGTGCCGAACAGCGTGATGGACTGGCTGCGCCGGGACACGTCGACCAGGGTGCGGGGAACGAATCCGTACTCGGCGAAGGCCGAGGCGTTGTCGCGCAGCGAGCTGTTGCGCTCGGCGGCGCCGGCGACGTAGCCGAAGATGGGGCGGGGCAGGCGCCGCCGGGCCAGATCCTCGAAGTCGTCCAGGCACAGGGCCTCGCGCAGGATGCGCGGCTCGTCCAGCCCGGCCGGCCGGGAGGACGGCTGGGCCGGAGCTGTGCCCAAAGGCAGGGACGTAGGCGTGGGGTCGGCGTTGGCGCTCATCGGGATCGCGGCGTGCGGTAGTTCCAGTCGAACGCCACTCTACGGACCCTGCTTGTATGAAGAAAGCGATAAAATCCCAATAAGCTATTTCGCTTTTTGGAAAATAGATCCGCCCGCCACGCCATGACGCTCAAGCAACTCGAGGCCTTCTACTGGGCGGCTACCTGCGCCAGCTTCGCCATCGCGGCGGAGCGCCTGCACCTGTCCATCTCCTCGCTGTCCAAGCGCATCAACGAACTCGAACAGTCGCTGGGCGTGGGCCTGTTCGACCGTTCCGGCCACAGGGCGGAGCTGAGCGAGGCGGGGCGCAGACTGGTTCCCCGGGCATGGAACCTGTTGCAGGAAGCCGAAGCCGTGCGGCGCTGCGTGGCGGTGGATACCGGCTTGACCGGCCGGTGCCGCATAGGCGTGGGCGAGCTGACGGCGCTGACCTGGCTGCCCCGGCTGCTGAAGCTGGCGCGGCGCGAGCATCCCGACCTCGTGGTCGAGCCCACGGTGGAGGTGGGCGCGGCCCTGGAGCACGGACTGGAAAGCGGCCAGCTCGACTGCGCCGTGATCGCCGGCCGCTCGCCCCGCCCGGACATCTGTTCCGAACGCATAGGAGAGGCCCGTTTCTCGTGGGTGATCGCCTCGGATACCGAGCCCGCGGCAAGCGCGATGAGCGATCGCCTGCTGGACGCCCATCCCCTGATCACGCTGGCGCTGGGCGCCGGCACCACGAGGCTGCTGGACGACTGGTTGAACGACAGCGGACTGGATGTCCGCCAGCGCCTGATCTGCAACAACTGGGGGGCCATCGCCGGCCTGGTCAGCGAAGGGGTGGGCGTGGGGATGCTGCCCGCCGCCTGGGCCGCCGAGTTGGCCAGGCGCGGCCGCATACGGGTGCTCAAGAGCTCGCCCGCGCTGGGGCCCTTGCCCTATTCGTTCCGCTGGCGGCGGGACGATACGCGGCCGGTGGTGCCCGGCATGCTGGCCATCGCCCGCCAGGCCATCGACTTCTCGGCACGGAACCGGCTGCTGTAGGAACAGGCCCTAGTCGAGCCTTATGTTGGCGTCGCGCACCAGCTTCGCGTTCAGCTTGAGGTCCTTCGCGATCAGTGCGCCCAGTTGCGACGGGGCCCCGGGGGCGACGTCGAAGCCCATGCCGCCCAGCGTGGCCCGCGTGGCGGCCGCTTC